>JBARMS010000205.1:0-66555 GCA_049802575.1 Acidobacteriaceae bacterium
GCTCCGGTTGCCGTAGCGCCAGGCAGGATCGCCGATTCCGTAATAGCGATATTGGTTGTGCTCGAAGGATAGCGATGCGTTGCTGTCAACCATCCAACGAGCCGCAGAGGCGACGGAGTTGTTGCGGAAAACGGCACTGCCGGTAAGATCGGCCTTGTTCAGGATTGGCGGAGCGTTGTTGAAGGGGCTCCACTCGACGGTGTTGTGCACAACGGTGAGGCCGTCAATGGAGCCGCCGTTCCAGGTGTAGATATAGATGGCGCCTTCATTTTTTGCCATGCGGGGGCTGCGGCCGTGGTTGATGCAGAGATTGCCGCGGACCAGGCTCTGGTGCGTCACGAAACCCGCGCCGAAGACCGCGACACAGTACCCCTGCGTATCGTGGCCGTAGTTGTCGATCACGGAGTTCTTTGTGTTGCCGTAGTCGATATCGTAAGCGCCTCCGTCGACGCCCGGGCTGTCAGTCAGGAAAGCCTCGCTGTCCTGGACGGTGCAGTCGTCGCACATCCAGGTCCAGATGGCGTTGGGCGTCCCGATGGATTCGGTCGGCTGCATGCCGGTATCCCACGCGATGCTGGACTCTATGAGACCGTGGCGGACCCGAAACAAAACAATGCCGTCCCCCTGGACGTTATGGACGACGGAATTGCGGATGGTGACGTTGCTGCTCCATTCGGACTTGGGCGGATAACCGAGATTGCCGCCGCCGACCAGAATGCCGACCCATTGGTTCGTATCCCATGCGACGACGTTATCGATGAGAACATCGTCGAAGTGGCATTCGGCCTTCACGGGTGAAACAGCCACAAGGCCGCTCTCCTTGTGCTTCATGGCTCCGCCCATCACCCCGTGCACGGTGAGATTGGCGAGATGGATGTGGTGCAGAACTCCATTGTCGCCGCTGATGAAGACGCCGTTGGTACGGCCGCCGGCAAGGTCGAGGGAATCGATGTCCCAATATTGCTGGTTGAAGAGGCGCAGGGCCTGGGCGGCATCGGGATCGGCAACGACCTGCGGGCGCGGGCCCTCGCCATACGCAGTCAGCCGAATCGGCGCGCCTTCTACGCCGGAGCCGGTGGGCGCGAGCGAGCCGTGGCAAGTGGTTCCGCGACGAATGGCCACCACGTCCCCGGGATGGTACGACGCGGCATTGAGAGCGCCGACGGCATTCCACGCGGACTGCGGAGACAGGCCATCGCCGTTCCGGCCAGCGCCGCAGTCGAGGAAGAAATGGTGACCCGCTTCGGACCCAGGCGGCATCTGCGTCCCGCCGGCGGGCAGAGCCGCACGCAGAAAGAAAAGCGGAACCAGGCACCAGCGGAACAGCATCAGAAAATGAACTTACCAGCGATCTGCACGATGCGCTGGTTGTCGTAGGTGCCGTTGATCTGCCCGAAGGTTGTGTCGTTCTCGTTGCCGTCCGGATTGTCAAAATGCGGGGTGTTCAAGGCGTTGAACATCTCCAGGCGCAGCTGGAGGTTGTAACGCTCCGCCATCTGGAAAGTTTTGAACAGCGACCCGTCAAGATTGATGAAGCCTGGCCCGTAAAGAATGTTGCGCGCCGCGTCTCCGGGAGCATTGCAGGTGAGCGAGGTCGGCGTGGAGCAGTTGAAGGGTTTGCTGGTAAATGCCGCGGTGTTGAAGTAGTGGATGAGTGTGCGCTGGCCGCGCGGCAGAGTTGGATTTCCGATCACGTCGGGGCGAAGCCCCGGAAACACCGAGGTGGGGTTATTGCCGCGTACCACGTTGACCGGCGTGCCAGTGTGCATCATGTAAATGGAGTTGAGTTGCCACCCGCCTAAAATCCCGTTGGCAAAAGCATTCCAGCCGGAGCCGAAGTGCTGCCCCTGGCCGAACGGCAAACGCCAGAGCCCGCTGAATACGAAGTTGTGGCGGACGTCGTTGTCGGAGTTGCTCCATTCCAGGTGAAGGTTGTAGGGATCCTGCGGCTCGTTGTTGTTGTAATGGCCCACATTGAACGGCGCGGGGCCGTTATCGAGATCGTGGCCGTAAGTGTACGACAGCAGGAAGCTCAAATTGCGCGACTGGCGTTTGGTGAACTTCACCTGCAGCGCGTTATAGCTGGCGCTGCCGTAGTCGCTCAGGTACTGGATCTTGCCGAGATTCGTCGTGAGCCGGTTCTCGTACTTGTTTGCGCTGTTATAGGGGTTGGCGTTGATATCGCCGATTTCATAGGAGAGATCGTGCGCCAGCATGCCGGCATAGGAGACGTCGAGCGAGAGATCTCTGGTGAGGGTGCGCTGCACCGCAACGTTAAACAGCTGCGACGCTCCCGTCTTGATGTGCGGATCGACGGAGTACGTCGATTCCAGGCTTCCATTGGGCAGCGTCGAGGGGGCGATGACCCCGTTGGCCGGCACGTTGATGGCTGTGTTACGCGGCACACCGGTGTCCAGCTGATACTCGTAGGGCGGACCGTCATACCAGTAATTGGTATAGACAAACTGATCGGCGAAAGGCGCATTCTGGGTAAGGAAATCTTCGCGCCCGTCGTTTTCGGGTGAGTAGAAGATGCCATAGCCGGCGCGGACCACCGTTCGCGGATTGAGCAGATAGGCGATACCAACGCGTGGCGCAAAATCATCCAGGCGCGCGTTCATGAGCGAACGGGAGTTATTGCCGCGTCCTGCCACCAGAATGTCGCCGCTGGCTACGTCGAAATTCGCTTCGTAGTTATGCGCCTCGACATAGGGGGCGTAATATTCCCAGCGTATTCCGTAGTTGACGGTCATGCGGCCGGAGGCTTTGTAAGTGTCCTGCGCATAAAGACCGAGATATCCGCTCTTGGTGTGCGGCTTGGTGAGCTGCAGGCCGATGTCCACGTCGAAGGGCAGGCCGAGCAGAAGATCGGCCAGGTCGGATCCGCCGTTGTAGAACGCCGCCCCATTCACAAAGTAGCCGTAGGTTGGGTCCGAGGTCTGCGCGATTCCGTAACTTCCGTAGTATTGAAACCCGGTGGGAAACAGCGAGAAGATCGGGTGCGAGTTCAGACCGCGGAACTCCTCGCCGAATTTAAATTCGTGCTTCTGAATTGAGCTCCAGATGAAGTTGTCGGCGACGGAGTAGTTGTCATCCGTCACGTGGTACGGCTTATAGGTAGAGCCACCGGCAATGTAGCCTGTGCCGAGATAGATGTAGGGAAATCCGATTGTGGCGGGGTATCCAGGAACTGCGATGTTGCCCAGGCCGTACTTGCTCGAATAGTCCTCGTTATTCAGCAGGCTGTAGAGATTTTCGTGATAGCTGGAGTAACCTCCGCGCAGCTCGTTCGTGGTGGTTACGCTGAAAACGTGAGCGTACGTGGCGGAAATGGTTTCTCCTTCCACGTCTTCCTTATTCGCCTGATCGGCGTCGCCCGCGCCCGGAACCACGGTGTGTCCCCAATAAGGGTCGGTCACGAGGCTGTTGTTGTTGAGGTAATGGTAGGTCAGGTAGACACGATCCTTGTCGGTGATGTCCTGATCGAAGCGCGCGTCAATCTGGTTCTGTTTGTAGTTGGTAGGCGAATACACAAAGTAGTTGCGGAACCAGCCGTTGTCGATGCCGGGGACATTGGGCTTGGGAAAGAAATTCAGGAGGGTATTCTTGCCCGCTGGGCTGATGCGGTTGGCCGGAATCGTGTTGTTGGCGAACTGCTGGGAGCAGCCGCCGTAGCAGGGGTAGGAGACATTCGGATCGAAGATTTTGACAACCAGCCCTGCGGGAGCGGAAATACCGGCAAAGGGGTCGATCATGTTGGAGAAATCGGCCGAGCCATCCGGGTTAAATGTTATCTGGTTAACAGGCGGAGTACCGTCGATATAGGTGTATGCGTTGGTGTTCTGAGTGCGTTCGTACGATCCGAAGAAAAAGGTTTTGTCGTGAATGATGGGGCCGCCCAGCGTAGCGCCATAGTTATGCTGCTTGAGGACGGAGGCCGGCTCCGTAGCGCCGAATCCATAGGGCCGGGCTGTCGTGAAGTTGGGGCGGAAAAACTCATAGGCGTCGCCGTGAAAGGTATTGGTGCCGGCCTTGGTGTCGATGGAGACCACGGCTCCCGCAGAACTGCCGAATTCGGCGTTGTACGCTGACGTCGACACCTTGAATTCCTCCACCGAATCGACGCTGGGCACGACGGTGATGTCCTGAGTCCGGTTGGTGGTGGCCTCGACACCGTCGATGGTGATCGAGTTGCCGTACTCGCGAGTGCCGTCGGAGGAAATTGCGAAGCTGTTGATGCTGCCGTTGGCGGTTACCACCCCCGGGACGAGCCCCGGCAGGGCAAAGAAGTTGCGCGACAGCAGCGGCAGGTCGAGGATATCCTGGCTCTCGATGACGGCGCCCTCTTCCGAGCTTTGCGTCTGCAGCATGGTGGGGGCTTGGGTCACCACCACGGTGGTCGATGCTGCGCCGGGCTTCAGTGTGAAGTTGATGAGCAGCTTTTGGTCGATCACCACGGTGGCGTTGAGGGCCTCGGCGGTCGCAAAGCCGGAAGCAGATGCTGCAACCTTGTAGGTCCCCGGCGTGACGTTCAGCACAAGGTACTCGCCTACTTCATTCGATCGGCCGTGAAACGTGATGCCCTTGTTTACCTCAGTTGCCGTGATGTCGGCATGCGGAATGACCGCCCCGGTCGCGTCGGAGACTACACCAGTGATGGCTCCGGTGGTCGCCTGGGCGGCTGCCCGGTTTGTGAACACAAGAACGACGGCAAGGATTGCGCAGAGGCCAAAGGACTTCAGGAGTTTGTTTCTCATATTGGTCGATCCTCTTGTCTCAGTCGTGAGGCTTCGCCGGCAAAAGGAAATGCTCGTCACGCATGCTGCACTCGTGCTGGGACCCATTTCGGCTCGACCGGTAAACGAATTCTCAGACCCTGGCCACGATAGGGTCACGCGCCCGGCGCTGTCAAGAAAGGACTGCGATGGTTCTGAGTGCAATCGTTTGCATTCCACTTGGTCAAATTACCCATAGTGGGCGAGAGGAAGTGCCGTGGGGAGGCTTTGCAGGGACAGTCACGCTTCCCTCGCGATCCCCGCAAAGTAAACGTTTCCAGTATTGCCTTCCGTCAGTGTGCCGGCGACAAGCGATAGTGGTGAACTGGAATCAGAAGTTCTGCCCGCGCCTTCTCCTCGAACTCCGATTCCCCCTGGCGCAGAACGCCAGACGCGGCTGGCAGGTCCTTCACGCTCGTTTCGGCCATCAGGATGAAATCCGCGTCTTCCAACTGAGATCGGCGGTGGACAGCGCTGTCGTATTCGCGAGCCTCGTCCCACATGGGGGTAGGCAGCAGCGCCAGATTCACGCCTCCGGCCAGATCCTCGGCGGAAAATGTCGCAATGCTCTTTTCATCGATGGTTAGGACGTACTTGCCAGGCTGCAGTCCATCGATCCGGAGCGTCTCCCGATCCCAGGAGGCAAGGTCGCTGATCCTGACAACGAAGTTCATCAGGGCATTTTCAAAATCGAGCGGGAGCGGGAGCGCCTGGTCCTGCTGATCCCATGAAAGTGAGCCACTGGAAGCGGAGACGCCGCTCACCTGCGTGCGCAGGCTCTGGGTTGCCGTGCCAGAGGCGGCCGAAAGTGTGACCGCGGTTACGACGGGGTCCACGTGCCATGCCTTCATCATGGCTTCGGCGATGATCCAGTGGAGCGGTTCAGAGGGATGGATGCGGTCGGTCACCAGGAGCGAGGCGAAAGACGGATCTGCTGCTTTCGCACGCCCCAGCAGATCCCGAACGGGCGTGTAGTCATCGATGACCGGCAGATTCTCCTGGCGGCCCAGCGCCGGCGTGGCGCGGGCATTCTGCTCCGTTGTTGCCATGTAGCCGGCAAACTCTGTCCTGTGGGTGATCTCATCGTACGGGGTGTTTTCGATGAGGGTGATGCGAGCAGCCGGAGCGGCAGAGTGGAGCAGAGCGAGCAGTTTCCTGTAACCCTGCTGATAGTCGGCAAAAATCTTTGGATCCGGCGGGACGTAATCGCCGTCGTTCATACCGAGCATTACCGTGATAACGTTCGGATCCCACGGCTGCACATCACGCGAAACGCGGACGGCAGCATCGCCTGCGTAGCCGCCGGTGACCTTATCACCTGGGACACTCGCGTTGTGCCAGGAAACCTGGAGGCCGGGATAGCGAGTCTCGGTAAAATCTTCGACATCGCGGGTGTAGAAGCGCTGAGCGGTGATGCTGTCGCCGTAGAAGGTGACACGATCGCCGCTGTGCAGGTAAAAATCCTGAGCATCGGCGCATTTGCCGCCCAGCAGCACAAACGCGCCGACGAGAAAAGCTGCTGCGGCCGTCCGGAGAGGCAAAAGGCCTGATTCGCCGTTCATGCTTGTCCCGCGGAGCATTATTTGCGGCCGGGGTGTGGCGTTTGGGGTCCGCGGGAAACTGTTTGCTCATAGTGGGCAAGACCGGTCGACTGGCGCACCGTGAGCCTGGTCTGCACCTTGTAGCACGGCCCAATGGAACGCGCGTGCGGCTCAAGATGATCGCGGAGCGCAAGCACTGCACATTTCGCCAATTCGCGGCGGGACATTTGGACGGAAGTGAGCGGGGGAAGGGTAAATCGCGCGAAGTTGACGTCGTCAAATCCGATCACGGAGAAATCGTCAGGAACACGGGCGCCCGCACGGTGGAGCGCATGGAGCACGCCGATTGCCGTCATGTCATTGGAGGCCATAATTGCGGAGGGAGAATCGCCGCTGGCGAGGATCTGCCCCATGACGGAAATTCCACCCTCGAGCGTGTGATCCCCTTCGAGGAGCCATCCAGGATCAGACGTGAGGCCGACTTCGTTCATCGCGCGCAGAAAGGCAGCCTTCCGTGCGCGGGCGGAATGCAGGTGCAACGGACCGCTGATGAATCCGATACGGCGATGCCCGAGGACGGCGAGGTGCTGCACTCCTTCGCGAATGCCGTGAAAGTAGTCGACCTCGATGGTGCTGAACAGAGCTCCTCTGGGCGAGACATCCACGAAGACCAACGGGATGTTCCGATCGGCGAGCCGGTCGAGCAAAGGGGCCTCGATCCCGAAAGTCATGACAGCGACACCATCCACCTTGCGCTCCAGCATCCGCTGAATGCAAAGTTCCATACGCTGCGGCTCGTAGTTGGTGGAACCGATGAGGATTTCATAGCCGTTTTCGACTGCGACGTCCTCGAAGCCCTGGATGAGTTCCGGAAAGAAAGGATTGGTGATTTCAGAAATGATGAGGCCAAGCAGGCGACTGCGTCCCGAGACCAGCGCCCGCGCCTGGGTGTTTGGAGAGTAGCCGAGTTCATCGATCGCCTTGCGAACGCGCTGGGCAAGCCGCGGATCGACGGTCGTGACATTGTTAATCGTGCGCGACACCGTGGCGATGGATACGCGCGCAAGGCGAGCGACTGCATGGATGTCCGGCCGCACCGGACCGTTCGTATTGCGTTTCGCCCTGCCCATTCGGACTCTTTCTGCTCCGCGGAACCTCTGTCAGAGGGGTTCAGCGTAAATGTTTTCTCAACGAATGACAAGAGTTGACGAGCTGACGCGCCTCAGGCGGGTAGCTCAGGGAAATGTTTACTTGAGGCCACCCAATGCAAAGGTCTTTGCGGGCTCAGCCTGTCGCGGGAACGGATGCACACGCAGATGATTGCAGCAGCGAAAGACCTTCAAAGCCTAATGATGGGCCGACCAAGGCCGCCCCCATCCCGGATCCGGTGCCTGAATTTCGGGCCCTTTGCCCGACACAGGTAAGAAGTTTCTTGACTTACCTTCAAGCCATCATTATGATCCGACCACGATAACGATCGATTCGTCGAGACAGTTCCTCATCCTGGCGTGTCCCTGTTTCGCGGCGAGCTGAATCCCCCCAATCGCTCTCAGAACTGATCGTACCCCCTGTCGACATGAGCGAGGATCTTGCTGCGCGAGATCCGGAGGAAACATCATGCATCCATCCAGGTCACTGCGATACCTGCTGGCCCTTGCCTTCTCTGCGACGGCCGTTCCAGCCCTCTCCGCCCAGCAGGTTACCTATTACGATTTCGACGTTCCACAGGCCAATCAAAGCCAGCAGGTTTCCTATTCCTGCACGGCTGCGGCCCCGGCCGCCGGCGCGCCGGCCCCGCTGTTCTGTTTCAACTTCACGACGACCTCGGGCGTGAATCCTCTGTCCTTCTACTCGGATTACTATCCGCCGTACATCGATCCCAATCCGGCGGACAATCCTCCCATCGGGAGCAACCACTATGCCACGCAGATGACGCCGCTTATTCCGACCATGTCATCGGACATCTGGTTCTCCGTACCGCAGAAAGTGCTGGGCGGATTCACCGCGTATTTTGCTTTCAAAATCGCGCCGACGGACACGCAGGCCGACGGCATCGCGTTCGTCATTCAGAATGCCCAGGGCGGCGGCACCGATCCGACGACCGGTTGCGCCGAGCAGGGCAGCGGGCCCAGCGCACTGGGACCGAACGGAGGTTGCATCGGGTACGGTGGCATCGACAACAGCGTGGCTTTGGAATTCGACACGAACAATAACTGGGGATGGGGCGATCCCAATAACAATCACATCGCCTTGCAGAGTTGCGGGCTCAACGCGAACTCTGTCGGTCTGCCGAATTCGCCTGACCACAACACGTGCAACGTCCAGCTGGTCGACAGCAACGGCAATTCATTTCCCGCGCTGGTTAGCTCTCCGCAGACGTCGACGGCCAATCCGGCGCCGGTGTATCTGGCCGACGGCAATGTGCATCAGGTGGTGATCATCTACAGCGGACCGAATGAAACGCCGGCGAACACGATTCAGATCTATCTCGATCCTCCCTTCGTCGCGGGTACGCATACGCCCGACCCAACCCAGGGTGCAACGCCGATCCTGCAGGGCTCGTACAACATCGCCACCAGCATCGGTCCATTCATCAACAGCGGCAGCGCGGCGAACCCCTCCATGGACAGTGCTTATGTCGGGTTTACGGCGGCTACCGGATCCGGCGACGAACAGCAGGAGATCATGGCCTGGACCTTCACGCCGCATTCCACGGTAAGCGAGACCCAGCCGCTCAACACGAATGGCCAACCCACCGACTTTCCGTTCGGGACCCACAGCTACACGGTCACCTATCCTCCCAACGTCGTGCCAGGTGGAATCACGGCAACGATCACGGCCAGCACGATCAGCCCCGCCCTGTTCTCTTCTCTGATTGGCTCGACGCCATTTGCAGGGTCCCAGTGCCAAGTCTATGACGATACGGGCGGCAACTGCATCGTGTACTCGGTCTCCTGCTCAGACGCAAGCGGTCCGGTGGCCTGCCCGGCGCCGGCTCCTACCTCTCCGCCGACTAACTGCGTGGCGAATCCGACTTCGCCGAACTGCATCCTGGTCAATTCGGCTTACAACAACTCGATTCAGCCAGTTTCTCCTGGCTACCTGCAGGGGGATCCCTTCTACACGCCGATATTGCAGGTTACGGGCAACGGGTCCGTGGCAACGGTGACTTGCGGAACGCCGACGGCCACCGGCGAATGCCCGGTGACGGCGGGCCAGACGGTGACCATCGTCGGCCAAACCGGCTCACCGAACTTTAACGGGACTTACACCGTTTCGTCGGCGCCGGCCATCAACCAGTTCACCTTTGCCAGCACCAGCGAAGCGACCGTGAATGGCGGAAATTTGACCTCCACCAACGTTCAAAACATCTTCACGGGCTACAGCCCGCAGAACCTGGACGGCACCTCCGCCGGCAGCACGCACACGTTCTCTGACTTCATCACGACCGCCGTGACAACGGTGGGCAGCCAAACGCAACTGAAGGCAGCGACTAACAGCCCCATGCCGGGCGCCAGCGATCTTCTGACTGCGACCATCACCGCTCTTTCTGCCGGCGTACCAGGCCCGGGCAACATGCCGACGGGAACGGTACCGGCGATCGCGCCAAGTACGGTCACGTTCAGCACGGGTCCGTCCAACAACCGCACTCCCATTCCGAACTGCGTCAATGTTCCGGTCACTCCCACGGCGGCAACGACGGGAACGGCGACCTGCAGCTACACGGCTGGGGCAACGGGGCCGGTGACGATCACGGCGCAGTACTCCGACGCGTATCACATTCCCAGCAGCTCAACGCTGACCCTTAACGTGGGGTCCTCTTACGACTCGGCCATCCACCTCACGTTCGGCAGCACGACGCTGACCTGGCCGGGCACCACCTCCGAGACCGTCTGCATTACGCCGGCGACCTCAAGCGCTGCCACCGGCACGGTGAAGCTGCTCGACAGCGCGACACTGCTGAAGTCGCTGCCCCTGTCGGGCGGCTGCGCGAAATGGACGATCACCCCGGTGCTCGCGGCCGGCACGCACACCATGACCGCCACCTATTCGGGCGACACCAACAATCCCGCGGGCAACTCGGCGCCGGTAATCGTCACCGTGAACCCGGCACCGGTCCTAATGGTTCCAGTATGCGGGCCTTCTTCGCTCGTTTCCGGCAACGGGTACGGATGCATCGTCGCGCTGGTCTATGACCTTGGGCTCGTCAACGGGACGTTGACTTACAGTCTCGATGGCGCGCCGGCTGTCACGGTTCCAGTTGACTTTGGTTTGGCCCTGTTCGCCATCAACAAGCCTTCGGTCGGAACCCATCACCTGGTCATCAACTTCCCGGCGCAGGGGAACTTCGCCGCGGCCGGACCGCAAACCGAGACGTTCACGGTCACGGCTGCAAAGTCTCATTAATGGCATCGTCTGCTTCCCAGGGTCGTTGATCTGAGGAAGCTGGCCGCGCTCGATGACGGCCGTCAACCAACGGCCGCGAGCATCGACAAACAGACGCAATCGATCCCGGTGGCTTACGCCACCGGGATTTGTTTGGGACGGCAGCGATTGGGCGGCCGGCAGCGCAGGCCGGCAGCGCTCCGGATGCAACGACCGGGGCTGCCTGAAATCTGGGCCGGATGTCGGCCTCATGCCGGGACTGATCACGGCGGCGACGCTGAACGTGCCGGTCCACTTCTCGCAACAGTGGCTCTGAAGGAGGGTTACGTTTCGAGGAGCGCCGCTCTGATTTCTTCGATCCTGGTGGCCGGTCGTTTTGCCATCGCCGACTGGAGGGGGAAGCAAACGCCTCAGTGACTGGTCTGCAGCCCTGCCTCGGCGCCGGCGTAGATGCTCTTCAGATCCGCCCGATCGAGAATCTTCGCCGAATTGTCTTCCTTGCCGATCTCAGTCAGAATGCGAACGACTTCCCGGTAGTGGAGTGCAGCCTCACTGTTGTTGCCGCTCTTCGCTGCCAGCGACCCCTGCAGGTACTGCACCTGGGCCTGAAGAATGCGCAAGCCCAGATTTTCAGCGCGGGCGAGAGTGAGGCCGAGTTCCTGTCCGGCGGCGGCGTGGTTCTTCGCGGCGATCTCAGCCTGAGCCTGATAGACAGAGCACTCGACGGAGAGCGCTTTCAGGCCGAGGGCATCGGCATCCTGCGCTAACTTTTTGAACACTGGAATCACCGCAGCCGCATGGCCGAGGGCCAAATCCGCTTTGGCGACGTTGACTTTGGACAGCAAAATCGTCTCTTTGTCGGGATTTTTGGAGGCGATGTCGAGAGCCCGCTGGTATTGCTCGCGCGCATTTGCATTGTCGCCCTGGCAAAAGTACGCGTCGCCGATCCAATTGGTGGCCAGGGCAACGGAGGAATCATTCTTAATCTGCTGGGCGATGCCGAGGGCTTCGTTCAGGCTGGCGCGTCCTTCGTCGGCGCGCCCTACGCGAGCGAGCAAATCGCCCCAGCCGCCAATGGCCTCGACGGTGAGCCAGGTCATCTCTTTCGTCTGCCGGACGATCGTGACCGCGTCCTTCATGGAACTGAGGGCGGCGCCATACCTGCCCTGCGCGGCAAAGATTTTGGCCATCCCATCCGACTCCATGGCGACGCCGTGCTGATCGTTAGCGTTGCGATACGTGTCGATGGCCTTCAGATAGAACGAGAGGGCCGTGTCATATTGACCGAGTTTCGTATTCACTTCCGCCAGATTGTGCAGGGACTCGCCCAGGTCTTCAGGAACGTTGAGCTTCTGGCGGATTTCGTACGCCTGCTGCAGATAAGTGAGGGCGTCCTGGTACTGGCCCTGGTCGGATTTGATGGTCCCAATATTGTTCAGACACAGGGCCTGCCTGGACTGATCGCCCAGTTGGCGCTCGATCTCCAAAGCCTGGGTATAGTCCTGGAGCGCATCGGCGGGCTTGCCGTGATCGTGGTAAAACGTGCCGGTGTCGATGAGCACGCTGCCGACACCCGCCTGATCGCCGATCTCGCGGCCAAGCGCCAGTGCCTGCTTAAAGGCAGCGAGCGCTTCCTCCGGTTTGCCCTGATGGTCCTCGATCTGAGCGATCTCATTGAGACTCGACGCTGCGCCCCGTTTGTCGCCAATCTGTTGTTTGATCGCCAGCGACTCCTGAAAATTGTGCAGGGCGTCGTCGGGCCGGTTGAGAATCCCATATGCGATTCCCGTCGCCTGCAGGATGGACGCTTTCTCTTCCTGATTGTCGAGTTCGATAGCGAGCGGAAGGGCGCGGCTCAGGAAATCGAGCCCACTGTTTGGATCTCCGCCTTTGATCGCCACACGCCCGCTGGCGAGGAGTGCCTCGACATTCTTTGGATCACTTGCCAGCACGGCGACGAGCCGCTGTTTCGCAGCGCTGAAGTTGCCATCCTGCTCGTACAGACCGGCCAGCGCGAACTGAACATCGGTATTGGCTGGGTTGGCGGCAGCCAGTTGCTGATAAGCGCTGATCGCCTTCGGTGTGTCGTTGGTGATGCGCGCATTGTTCGCTTCGATGAGATAGCGCTCCTGTGGCGACAGGGTGTCGCTGAGTTCCACGGCGCGACGGGAATAGGTCTGCGCCAGATCGTCGTGACCAAGATTCTCGTACACCTCAGCCAGCGCGGAAATGGCGAGAGCGAAATCCGGATCAGCCGTGGCAGCGGCCTGGAATTGTTGCTGCGCTTTGAGATTGTCGCCCGCCCTGGCGAGCCGGACACCGTCTTCGTAGTCGTGCAGCGCATCGACGGAGGTTGTGGATGGGCGCTCCGCGTGCGCCTTCAGTTCCTCCAGCACTTTGGGATCCGCCGAAATTTTCCCGCGCAGGTCGGCAGCCAGCTTATCGACGGAAGCGAGCAAATCTTTCTGCTGGGGAACGTCGGTTGTCACCACCGATCGCGTGCCGTGCGCGAGGTCGAGAACCGTGGTGGTGATGCGAATCTCAGTGCCTGCCGCAATGTACTGACCGAATATGACCGTCTGCGCGTTGGTGAACTCGGCCACTCTGCGCAGGGTCGGGATGTCCACCTGCGAGGTGGGGGAAAAGTGCAGGTCGCTCAGAACCTGCTGCAGTCGATCCTGAGAAACCATGCGCACCTGCGCAGACTGGCCGATATCGGTGCCGAGCATCTCGGCCAGGCTCGATCCCAGCCAGGCAAGCGAAGGGTCGCCCGAGGCGTTGTAGAACGGCATGATCGCCAGCGAGATGCTGGGAGCGCTGGTCACCTGGGCGGTGGAATGAGCCCCGGAATAATGGTGGATGAGCCAGGGCGCGGTTGCCGCGATCGCAACGACCAGCACGCCCCCGCCTACGGCGAGCAGCCAGCGCCCGCTCATGCCGGTGGATGGCACGTCGGCGTGGAAATGGAGGCTGGCAGCGGCCGTCTTGCCGCGCCAGTCTTCCAGATCGTGCAGCACTTCACCGACGTTCTTATAGCGAAGACTGACGTCGCTTTCGAGACACCTGCCGATGATGTCGCTGAGCGCCCCAGGGATGGTGGCGTCGCTGCTCGAAACGGGAGCGGCACGTTCGCGGGTGCGCTTCAGCAGGCTGGCGATGGCGCTCTCGGCGCGAAACGGCATATTGCCGGAGAGCATCTCGTAGCCGATGAGGCCGAGAGCGAAAATGTCGGAGCGCTGATCGAGATCTTTCCCAAGAGCCTGCTCGGGCGACATGTATTCCATGGTGCCCACCAGCGCCCCGGATTGCGTCATTCCGTCGCCTTCGATGGTGCGCGCCAGGCCGAAATCCATCACGACGACACGGCCGGTCTCGTCCAGCATCACGTTTTGCGGCTTGAGGTCACGGTGCAGGATGCCGACCTCGTGGGCCGCCTGCAGGGCCAGGCAGATTTGCTGCAGGATGACCACGGCCTCATCGGCGGGGATCTTGCCGCGCTCTTCGAGGATGGACCGCAGGTCGCGGCCGTTCACCATCTCCATGGTGACGAAGCGCAGGCCGGCGTCTTCGGCCAGGTCATACATACGGACGACGTTGCGGTGCGTGACCTTATGGGAGAGCCGCAACTCCTGCTTAAAACGATCGACGATCGCCGCATTCCGCGCCAGTTCCGGCCGAATGACCTTCAGCGCAACTTCGCGATCGAGCTCGCGATCCTGCGCTTTGTAGACCGACCCCATGCCTCCGGTGCCGAGGACGGTGAGAACCTCGTAGCGACCGGCCAGAACGGTTCCCGGCTCCAGGTCGGGCGTAGTCTCGCCCCAGCCGCTGACCATGGTGCGGGAACTTTTGCGGCTGGGCGGAGGTGGGCTGCCTGCGACGCCTGCCATCGTAGGCGTGTCCTGCCCGGAAGCCGGAGGAGGACCCGACGGCCGGGAGGGTGGAACCGCCGGAGGTGAGGGCGGGACCAGCGTTTCACCAGCGCGTGGGTCGGCCTGCAGGTTGTCGCTCGAACTGCTGAGCGCCGTGGACCCACCGATCTGCGCAGGCATCTCACTCGCCGGTCGTTTGGGTTCCTTATCCATACCGTTGCGATCCGATGTAAAACCAGGAACGAGCGAAGCATGCCTGGGCTGCGGATTCTATGGGGGATGTGCTGTCAAGAATATAACCCGATTGACTCGGTTGTCGCGCAGATTAAACTGTCGGCGGCCGGGAGCCACCGAAGCGCGGAATCGGCGCGCGGGACGGGGCAGGGAACAATCAGCCACGATGCGTCCGTTTCGGACACGGTCCGGCAAGGGGAGAATTGTGGCCTGCTGTGCGAGGGTCCGACCTCCGCCCGGAGCGCTTGTACAGCAGAGCGTGATTTAGGCCATCCCGGACGGCCCGCCACGCGGGAACGTACCGCGCTGGCGGTCGTAGCGCTTCGTGGTTTTCAGGCCTTTAGCTGCGGCCTGGTCAGCAATCCGGCCCATTTTCTCCTTCTCGGCAGCCTTGGGGTCATCAGGCTCATTCGCTTTCGGCGTCTCAGGCTTCTCGGGTTCCTTTGGCATGTTGTTCGCTCCGTCCTGGCAATCAGTGTAAGCCCGGATTCCACATTTTGGCGTGCCGGAGTCGCTGTCCCGCGCCGGAGGAACCGAATCGTGACCCACCAGTATCTTTTCGGATACCGCCATCTGGGTTGCGACGTGAAAACTGGCGGCCTTTGACTGGAACGCTGCGCCGCCAGTGCGTTGGAAAATAACGGACTCCTGGTGGGAAGCGGGCATTCTGCAGCTTTGCCCTCTGGAGTGGCCTCGCACATGCACTATGCAGAGGCAATTGCAAACTCCGCAGCACACAGTTTCCGGAGCCGACAGCAAATCGAGTTTGGACTCCAGGGTGAGAGTCCTGAGACGCGCTCACAAGGCGCCCCAACAAGGAGAGAGCCATGAAACGGACTATCGCAACCGCCTTTTTCGCCGTCGCAAGCCTTCTCACAGCTGGCAACGTTTCGGCGCAGAACAGTGCAGTTCAGGCAAACATTCCCTTCAACTTCGCCGTGGGCAACACGGTGCTGCCGGCCGGGACTTACACCGTCGGCTCAGCCAGTTCGCAAACTCCAGAGATGCTCCTGATTCGAAACACGGACCACTGGAAGCTGACAACCATGGTGATGACCAGCGCAGGCGACGTCCGATACGCCGGTGACAGTTACCTTGTGTTTCACAAGTACGGCGACCAGTATTTCCTGAGCCAGATTCTCTGCCCATCTGCCGCGATCGTGGCGGACATGCCGACCTCGAAGCGGGAAGACCGAGCCAGGACGCGAGAAGCGAGCCTCAATCAACCGGAACGCATCCTTCTCGCGCTGCGGTAATTGCGACAATCTGCGGTGATCCAACCCGGAGGCATACGCCTCCGGGTTTTTGCTGTCACCTGAGCCGGGTGAATCAGCAGAATCGCTGCAAAGCAGGCTTCTGAGTGGGTAACCACAGGGTGAGCTGGGGCAGTTGACGATGCACAACATCGTTCCTTGCCCAATCTCATTTCCCGGATTACCGGGCCAATCTCCTGGGCGTGCCATGGAGTGACTGGCGATCCAGCAAAAAGAACCTATTCCGGTGGATTGGAGGGACTGAGCTGATAGCGGGTGCTGGTTTGGCGGTTCTCCGCATCGGCGAGTTTCGCGGCGGATGCCAGCTCACGCTGCGATTCATCTGTACGGCCCAGGCGCGCCAGGGTGAGGCCGAGGTAGTAGTGGCCGGGCGCGTAGTCAGGAGCCGCAGCGACAGCGCGATTCAGGTAGTCGAGCGCCTGGCTGTACAGCTTCTGGTGGAAGCAGGCCTGGCCGGCTCCGGCCAGGGCGCCCCCGTGGCGCGGGTTGCGGGCCAGGGTGCGACTGAAATCGATCCGTGCCTCATCGTCGCGGTTCTGCTTCAGTGCGATGTCGCCGAGCTGATACCAGGCTTCGGTCTGTTCGGGCTCGATGCGCACCGAATCCTGAAAAGCCTGGCGGGCCTTATCGAACGCAAGACCGAGCTGGTAGATACGACCGAGTCCGTAGTACGCCGTCGCGTCGTTCGGGCGCAATTTCAAATAGGCGAGCATCTTTTCTTCAGCGGGGCCGAGTTGCTGCTGGTCCATGCTGACGCGTGCCTGAGCGTAAAGGAGTGCTGGATTGTCGTAGCCGAGTTGCGCGGCCTTATCGAGGGATGTGGCTGCCTCCGGGTAAAGGTGCATTTCGTCTTCAAGGATGCCGAGATCATAGGCAAGGCGCGCGCTGCGTGGAGCGAATTTCCGGGCGCGCATCAAGGTTTGGAGCGCATCGGTCATCTGCCGGCGGGCGCGCTGTTCGAGAGCGATTTGCTCGCTGGCGGCGACTTCGCCGTTCTGCGCTGCGTCGCTGGCGGGATCGGCGGTTAGAATCGATTCGAAAATGTCGCGGGCCTCGGATGGTTTGCCCGCCGCGAGAAGATCGTCTCCCGTTTGCACCTGTGCTTGCTGCGCCCGCAGAATCGGGAAAATCGCCATGAGGAACGCGAACGTGAGAGGGAGGCGCCGCACAGGAATCGCCGCTTATTGTATCAACGCGAGAAGGGGCGAACGCGGTGCGGCCCTGGAAGGAGACGCATCGCGCCTCTTATAATCGGCGCTCGTATGCAGCAGGCTTTCGCGATTGCCGGCGCCATCATGTTGTTCGCAAATCCGGCGGCCAGCGCGCAGGCGCAGAGCGCCTATGACCGAGCGCAGGCTGCCTTTGGCGCGCATCGCTTTGCCGAAGCGGCGATGCTGTACGCGCAGGCGGAAACGGAGACCCCCGGCAAGACCGACGCGCTGCTGATGGAAGGGAAGTCGCTTGCGAATGAGGGGCAATTCGCGCAGGCAGAGTCTGCGCTCGAGGCCTATACGGTTCTGCATCCGCAATCTGCGGAGACGCTCTTCATGCTGGGATTTGTGTTGAATCGCGAGAATAAGCCAGGCGATTCTCTGAGGACCTACACCCAGGCCGCGAAGCTGGCCACGCCGCAGTCGGACGACTTGAAAGTGGTGGCGATGGACTATGTGCTGCTCAATGATTATGACGACGCGATCCGGTGGATGAAGCAGGCAGTCGTCTTCGATCCAAAGAACGAGCAGGCATGGTACGGGCTGGGACGCTGCCTCTACACGCAGAGCGAGTTCAGAGAGGCACAGCAGGCGTTCCAGCATGCGCTGGCGCTCGAGCCGCATGACGTGAAGGCTGAGGCCAATCTCGGGCTGGCCTACGAGATGGACAACAAGCCGGACCAGGCAGAGGCCGCGTACAAGGCAGCCGTGGCGCTGGGCAACGCCGATCCGCATACCGACGAGTGGCCGTATCTGGATTACGGAGCCTTTCTGCTGGAGCACGACCGTCCCGCGGACGCCATCCCTCTGCTGCAGCGGGCCGTCGCCGTCGCGCCGCGTTGCGCGGAGTGCCACGGCAAGCTGGGGCGTGCGCTGGCTGAGAGCGGACAGGCGAAACAGGGAGTGGCGGAGCTACGCCAGGCGGTGGCGCTGTCGCCGCGCGATGCGAAGCTTCACTACGATTTGGGGCGGGCGTACCGCGCCGCCGGCGAGTTGGACGAAGCGCGGGCGGAACTGGCGCTGAGCGCGAAGCTGTATGGCTGGAAGGATTCACCGGGCGCGAAGCAGTAGAGCGGCGATCGGCCTCGCGGTCCATGTATATTCACCAGTAACTCGCGTCCCCGGCCTCTCGCGGCCGCGGGCGATCCGCTTGCGAACAGCAGGAGAAAAACAGGAAGTGAGAATTTGCCGCGGTCCAGGGCTCCTGAGCAGCCGAAAGCGCGGCCTGCGCTCTGGAATCGCGTGGCCTGCGGCGGTCCTGATGGCGGGAAGCCTGCCCTGGGCGGCAGCGCAGCAGGGCGGCATCGCGGCCGGAACCGCGCAGAAGGCGCAGTTTGACGAGCAGCACCGGCCGATCACCGCCGGCGGATTCGTGAAGAGCGGGCCGGTTATCTTCGAGGACATCGCGGCCAAGGCGGGCCTGACAAAATGGCGCAATGTGACGGGAACGCCGCTGAAGCGCGTCATCATTGAAGCGAAAGGCTCGGGCGTCTGCCTGCTCGACTACGATCACGACGGCTGGCTCGACATTTATCTCGTCAACGGATCGACCTTCGATGCGCGCGACGGCAAAGCGCCGCCTCCTCATGCTGCGCTCTTCCGGAACAATCACGACGGGACTTTTACTGACGTGACGGAGAAGGCCGGCGTCGCCAACGATCGCTGGGGTCTCGGCTGTGCCGTGGGCGACTACGACAATGACGGATGGCCCGACCTCTACGTGACCAACGTGGGCAGCAATCGCCTGTACCACAACAATCGCGACGGAACGTTTACGGATGTCGCCGAGAAGGCGGGGGTCGCGCTGGGCGGCGATTCGCCCGATCTTGCCGTCGATCACACCGGAGCGACCTTTGGCGATTACGACGGCGATGGGCGGCTCGATCTTTTCGTCGCTGGATACATCCGGTTCGACTTCAAGGATCCGCCGGTGGCAGGATCGAAATCGACAAAGGGATCGCTCTGCCAGTATCGCGGCGTGAACGTAATGTGCGGGCCGCGCGGACTCGAAGGCGCGGGCGACCACCTGTTCCATAACAACGGCGACGGGACATTCACGGATGTGAGCCTCAAGGCCGGCGTCAGCGATCCCAATGGCTACTATGGCCTCGGCGCACTGTTCGTGGATGTGAACAACGATGGCAAACCGGATCTGGTGGTGGCGAACGACTCGACGCCGAATTATCTCTACATCAACAAGGGCGACGGAACCTTCGACGACCAGAGCTATATGAGCGGCTTCGCGCTCAATCAGGACGGGCGTGAAGTGGCGAATATGGGGCTGGCAGTCGGAGATTACGAAAACAATGGACACCTCGATATTGTGAGCACCGATTTCTCCGACGATTACGACGTCGTCTTTCACAACGACGGGACCGGCAACTTCGCCGACCTGAGCTATAAAACGGGGATCGCCGCGCCAACCATTCCGTTTGTCGGATTCGGCGACGGATTTCTGGACTTCGACAATGACGGGTGGAAGGACCTGCTGATTGTGAACGGTAATGTATATCCGCAGGTCGACCAGCATCCGGACTGGGGGATGACCTACGCGCAACGACCACTGCTCTTCCGCAACCAGCGCAACGGGGCGTTTGCGCTGGTTCCGGCGGTAGAGGGATCCGGGCTCGCGGAGGTGGGTGTGGGCCGAGGCGCGGCGTTCGGAGATCTGTTCAACGACGGAAAAATCGATGCGGTCATCAACAACCTCGATGGCGTGCCCGTACTGCTGCGGAATGTCGATGCAAACGCCAATCACTGGGTGGAACTGACCCTGATCGGCGGCCCGAGGAGTCCGCGGGATGCGGTGGGTACGACGGTCTATCTCTCGGCGGGGGGAATGAGGCTTCGCGGCGATGTGCTGAGCGGGGGCAGTTATCTCTCGTCGAACGATCTGCGCGTGCATTTTGGATTGGGCCAGGCCACGAGCGTGGATGGAGTGGAGATTCACTGGCCGGACGGCAAAGTGGAGAAGGAGCGTCTGCCCGCGGTGGATCGGATTTTCACCGTCGAAGAGGGCCGGGGTGTGACCGGGGAGTTGTGCGTGCAATGCGCGGCGAGGAAGCGCTAGATGCGGAAGGCGGCGGTAGTGACGCTTGCGGCCGGATTGCTTGCTGCAGTCCTTGCGGGCGCGTTCGGACAACCGGCGAACACTGCGGGTGTGGTGCCGGCGGACTTTGAAGACGTGACCGCGCAGATGGGCGTCGACTTTCTCCATCAGGCGCCGCACAGCTCGAGGAAGTACCTGCTGGAGACCATGGGATCGGGCGTGGCGTTGTTCGATTATGACAACGACGGCCGGCTCGATCTGTACCTCGTGAACGGAGCGCCATTCGGCGATTTCGTGCCGAAGGGAACGATTCCGCAAAAGACCGATCCGAAATACTGGAATCGGCTCTACCACCAGAAGGCCGACGGCACGTTCGAAGACGTGACGGAGAAGGCCGGCGTGGCGGGCGTGGGCTACGGTATGGGCGTTGCCGTCGGCGATTACGACAATGACGGCTACGAGGATCTTTTTGTCACGTCGCTCGGGGGAAATCACCTCTACCACAACAACGGCAACGGAACATTCACCGATGTGACGGCGAAAGCGGGGGTCGGCGGTAGCGGGTGGTCCACTTCAGCGGCGTGGGTTGACCTCGACGGCGACGGCTATCTGGATTTGGTCGTCCTGCGATACATCCAGTGGGACTGGGACGATGTATGGTGCGGGTCGAAAGACAATCGCGGGTACTGCCATCCAGATGTCTTTCCGCCGATTTCGATGTTGGTGTACCACAACAATGGGGACGGCACCTTTACCGAAGTGGCCCACAAGCTGGGACTGGATAAGCCGGGCAAGGCGCTGGGAATTGCGGTGGCCGACTACGATCGCGATGGGCATCCGGATCTATTTGTCGCGAACGATTCGATGGTCGAGTTCCTGTTTCACAACAAGGGCAACGGCACCTTTGAAGAAACGGGGCTGGAATCGGGCGTGGCCGTCGACGGGGATGGGCGGACCTTTGCCGGTATGGGAGCCGATTTCGCTGATTACAACAACGACGGCTGGCCCGATCTGATTGTCGATGACCTGGCCAACCAAAAATACGCTCTATACCGCAACGAGAAAGATGGGACCTTTTCTTACGACAGCTATGTCACGGGTGTGGGAGGGGCAACCCTGCTGCACTCAGGCTGGGGCGTACGGTTCCTGGATTACGACAATGACGGCTGGAAGGATTTGCTGATCGCGCAAGCGCATGATCTGGACACGATCGAAAAGAGCTTCCCGGATCTGCATTATCGCGAGCCTCCCATGTTGCTGCGGAATATCGATGGAAAGAAATTTGTGAATGTCGGCCCTGCCTCGAACGATGTTTTCCGGGCCCGCTGGGTTGGGCGCGGTTTGGCTGTGGGGGACATCGACAATGATGGCCGGGTGGATGCCGTGATCACGGAAAATGGCGGCCCGGCGCACATTCTGGTGAATCGGACGAAGACGGCCAACCACTGGATCGGATTCAAACTGGTGGGGCACAAATCGAACCGGGATGGTATTGGCGCGGTGATTCGCATCGAGACGTCGCAGGGCCCTCAGTGGGAAACAGTGACGACCTCGTCCAGTTATTTGTCCGCGAGCGACGTGCGGGCGCATTTCGGCCTCGGCCAGGACACGACGGTAAAGGATGTCGAGATTCGGTGGCCGAGCGGGATCGTGCAGACCCTCCACGATGTTGAGGGTGGCCGCTATGTGCGCGTCGACGAGCCCGCCGCGTCTCAAGAGAAAGCGACGCCGCGCTAGACTCCGCGAAAAAGTACGCGGTATAAGCAGGAACATGCACAGCCGGATCGCGACCTTAATTTGGAAGTGGCTGGCAGCGGTCGGCGCAACGGCTGCCATCGCCGCGGCGGCCGGCTGCCACCGCAAGCCGCAGACGATTGCGGTCATAATGCCCACGGGCGGCCTGCACTATTGGGAGGTGTTCTCGCAGGAGGTGCAGAAGAACTCGGCTGGCCTTCACGTGGAGATGGCCGCCCCGCAGTCCGTGACCGACTATACCGAACAGGCGCAGATGGTGGAAGATGCCATTGCCCAGCACGTGCAGGGCATAATTGTTTCGCCGTCGCACCAGATGGTACTGGCCTCGGTGCTGCGCAAGGCGGAGTTCCGGCACATTCCGGTAGTCGTGGTGGGCACGCCGATCGCGCTTCCGTCGCGGGATTATGCGGCCTTTATCGGGTGGAACGAAGAAGAGGCAGGGCGGCTGGCCGCTCGGCGATTTGTCACGCTGCTGGGAGGCCGTGGCGAGGTGGGAATTGTGGGGGTCAGCCCTACAGTGGAAGGCAGCTCCCGGATTGAAGAGGGATTCATGGATGAAATTGCCCGCACGCCGCAGCTCAAGCTCGTTGGCGTGGAGTACGGCTTGTCGGACTGGGCGCGCGCGCGGCAGGCCACCCTCGATTTGCTGACGGAACATCCCAGGATCGGCGGAATCTTCACGACCGCCGAGTTTTCTACGCACGCCGCAGCAGTTGCATTCGACTCGTGGAAAGGGCGCCGGCCGGCGCTGATCGGGGTTTC
Source organism: Acidobacteriaceae bacterium (assembly GCA_049802575.1). Taxonomy (GTDB): domain Bacteria; phylum Acidobacteriota; class Terriglobia; order Terriglobales; family Acidobacteriaceae; genus Palsa-343. The sequence continues at coordinate 22,860 of JBARMS010000205.1, forward strand.
GGAAGAGCTGGACGAGCTGCGCGCGCTGCATGACGGAAACATCGACGCACTGGTCATCAGCGACCCGCAGGAGCTGGGGCGGCGCGCCATGCAGGCGATGCGAGTCGCGCTCTCAGGCTCTCCAGCGAGCGAGTACTCCGCCCAGCTGCCGGTGCAGATTATCGATCGCGGCACGATGAAGGGGAATGCGATTGTTGGGCAGCTGATGCAGGGCGAGCTGGGCTTGAGCGCGTCAGAAGGAGGCGACCTGCACGTTGCGCCATGAAGCATCGGCATAGAAAGACCGCAAACCCGCAACACCGGAGGCGAGGCAACCCGGGTCCCGATAATGGATCTGCGTGGAGGGGCCGCCGCGAAGCGGCTGGGCGACGACGTCGAGGCTGCAGCCGCGCGCCGCGATTTCCAGGTGATACCAGTCGCCCGATGCCATCGGTGTAGCGAGCTTCGCTTCTGAGAGCAGACGCCAGTCGTAGGAAGCGCGCCCCAGAACCACGGTCTGGCTGCCGGGGCGCAGGCCCGCGTAGTATCCCTTGTACGAGTCCACGCCCGGGCGCGGATCGGTGGCGCGAATGATGAGGCCCGCGTCGCCGTAATGCGTTTCTTCGAAGAGAAGATCAAAGCGGAGGTCGGCGGAGATGCGGTAGTCGCTGCCGCTGGGGCGCCGGATGATCATCATGTCGCCGCGCCCGTAATGCGGGTTCGAAATCACGCCGGAATGAATGGTCCAGTTGCCGCTGATGGGCAGCCAGCCGCTGCGCTGCTGGTAGGCTTCGGCAGCTCCTCCGCGCAGAAACGCAAAGGCGAGGAGCGCGGCCGCTATAAGCACAGCCGGCGCGACCCAGCGGAGATGCCCTCGACTGGCCATGATCTGCGCGGCAAGTATAGTGTGTTTGGCGCTGAGCTTACCAATGGTGATGCCGGGGATGGAACCACCTGCGGAAATCTGCCGTCGAACCCGCACGTGCATGCGTGGGGTTATGGCGTTCCTTTGTCTGTGCGCACCCTGCGCGCGAGGACAAACGGCTGCCCCGCAGAGTCTGCAATCGATTGAATCGGCGATTCAGGCGGCCCGCTCCGCCAGAACACTGGTGCCGGTTGTGGTGCGCGGCATTGTCATTCTGAATCGCGACCGACTGGTAATTGAAGACCGCACCGGAGCTACGGAAGTACAGCTGGCAACGCCGACGCCGACTGCACTGGGTGACGAGGTGGAAGTGACGGGCGATATGGACCTGTCGCAGTGGCCCCGCATCGGAAACGGCCGACTCCGGCGGCTCTGGAACGGCTCGATGCCCTTGCCGCTGGCGATCACTCCGGATGAGGCTCCGGAAGGCGAGAACGAGCTGTTCCTGGTGCAGACCGAAGCAAAGCTCGTGAGCGCAGAGCCAGCAGGGTTGACGGGCGTGCGGCTCAATTTGACTGGGGGGCATCAGAATTTTTCGGCGGTCCTGGGTGGCGACAGCGCCAGCGGCGAGCTGCCGCCAAGACTAATGCAGCCGGGCTCTACATTTCGCGTGACGGGCGTGCTATTCGTGAGTAACAATCTCACTGGAAATTTCGGCGACTCTTTTGTGCTGCGCCTGCGCTCGCCCGATGATTTGGAGCTGGTAGAAGGCCCGTCGTGGTGGACGCGCGAGCACGTGCTCGCGCTTGCCGGCCTGTTCGCCATCGCAATGCTGTTTGCTTTCCAGCTCTACGCGCGCGCGCGGCACGCGCGGTTTCGCGCGCTGGCTGAAGAGCGGGCGAACATCTCTCGGGACATCCACGACACTCTGGCCCAGGGATTCGCCGGTATCACTCTGCAGCTCGAGGCGGCCGAGCGGATGCTCGAGCGCGATCCGCAGCGGGCGCGGACTTATTTGCATGAGGCGCTGCATCTGGTTCGGCACAGCCGCAACGAGTCGCACCTGTCGATCGAGATTCTGCGTTCTGCATCGCGCAGTGATCCCCTGGACGCGCTGATTGCCCGTTGCGTTGCGCAAATGCGAGTGGATACCGGCTCGACGATCGAACAGCATATCACGGGAGATCCCGTGCCGCTCTCCTACAACCTGTTGAACCAGTGCTTCCGCATCGTGCAGGAGGGAATTGCAAACGCGGTACGGCACGCAGGGGCATCAAAAATCTGCGTGCGCGTGGGCTACGAGGCCCAGCGGCTGCGTCTGGAAGTGGAAGACGACGGTTGCGGCTTTGACCCAGCGGCGATTCCCGGGCCGGAGCGGGGAAGCTTCGGGCTTACCGGCATGCGCGAGCGCGCCGCATCCATCGATTCAGAGTTTCATGTGGAGTCGGGCCCGCACGGGACGCTGATTCGGGTTATGGTGGCTCTATGAGCGAATCCCCCGTAGTGCTGCCGCGTGCGCCGCTGGCCGTCGACGCGCCCGTGAGCCGGCGCCTGCGCATTCTGGTCGCCGACGACCACCTGGTGTATCGCATCGGTATTCGGAGTCTGCTGGAAGCCGAGATGGGCTTTCAGGTGGTCGGCGAAGCCTCCAACAGCACCGAGACGGTTTCGCTGTATCGATCGCTCCTTCCAGATGTGCTCCTGCTCGATCTGCGCATGCCGCATAAAGGTGGAATTGAAGCGGCCCGGATGATCCGCAGCGAGTTTCCCGACGCACGTATCCTGGTGGTCACCAGCTATCAAACCGAAGAGGAAGTGCTGCAGGTGCTGCACGCGGGTGCCCTGGGGTACATCCTGAAGGACCTGGACGGGAACATGCTGATGGAGGCCATCCAGGCCGTGTGCGCAGGGCGCAGATGGGTCTCGCCCGGCGTGGAGAAGCAGCTCGCTCAAGGCGCTGCGCACCAGCCATTAACGGCGCGCGAGACTGAAGTCGTGCGGCTGCTTGCCCGGGGCCTCACTAACCGCGAGATCGCAAACGTCTTCCGCATCTCAGAGAGCACGGTCAAAAATCATATGAATCATCTTCTGACGAAGCTGGAAGTCGCGGATCGAACGGAAGCGGTGAGCTATTGCCTGGCTCGGGGTGTCGTGCGCCTGGAAGACCTCTGAGCCCGGCATGAAGGGCCGCGGCCAAGACATACGCTAAAGCGTAGGAAGGATGGTCGATGCATGGTGCGGTTGTCAATAGGTAATAAGGCTTAGGTCAATCTCATTCGAAAGCACTAGCCTTACCGCTGTGTTGTGACCCGTAGTGTTTCCCAGTCACCCACTTCAAGCCATCTGTCCCCGGGGGCAGGAGTGAGAGCGAGTCGCATCGGGTTCAGGGATGAAAACGATTACTTCGCAGACGGGGTGTACCGCGCCGTGCTCAGGCCCCTGGCTCCTGCGTCTCAGTCACCTGCTTCACAGATTCCTATGACCGGATGGCGTGATCGCTGCGCTGTTCGGCGCACAATTCACCGGTTCGCGATTTTTGACGGAGGCAGCATGAGTTCACGGATGAAGGCGTATTTGTGCGTCTTCCTTTTCGTCTTTGCGGTGCTCGTTGTGCGCAGTCCTCAGGCGGCCGCGCAAACGGTGTACGGCAGCATGGCCGGAACGATAACCGACCCGAGCGGCGCAGTCGTTGCCGCCGCAAAGGTTCAGGCGAAAAGCAATCAGTCGGGCACAACGTTTGACACCCAGTCGACCTCCGCGGGTTCTTACCGGTTTCCCGAGTTACCCATTGGGACCTATGACGTAACGGTCAGCGCCTCGGGGTTCAAGCCGCAGACGCTCACCGGAGTCAGTGTCAACCTGCAGATCACCACGTCGCTCGATATCGCGCTCGCGGTGGGCACGGCGACCGAGAGCGTTACGGTCAATGCGAGCGCGCCCACGCTGCAAACCGAGAGTTCGGATGTCACCGGATCCGTGAGCAACGAGCAGTACCTGAACCTGCCGCTGGCGCTGGGCGGGGTGGGAGCGCTGCGCTCGCCGGAAGCTTTCATTTTTCTGCTGCCAGGCAACACCGGGCCGGGCACGGCGAATAGTCCGAACGGCATCTTCTTCAGCAAGATCGCCGGCGGCCAGGACTACGGGTCCGAGGTCCTCATCGACGGACTGAGCCAGCAGCGCAGCGAGAACGGCTCGTCCTTCGACGAAGAGGCGCCTTCGGTCGACGCGCTGCAGCAATTGACCGTCACCGAGGCCGTGCCGCCGGCCGAATACAACCGGACGACCGGTGGATTCGAGAACTTCGTTACCAAGAGCGGCACCAACAGCTTCCATGGCGAGGGCTATGAGCTGCTAAAAAACACCGTGCTCGATGCGAACCTCTGGTTCAACGGCGGAAACGAGGCGCTGGCCTGCTCGGGAACCAACGACACCTCCGCCTGCCGGTCCACCTACACCACTCCAATTGACCGGAAGAATGACTACGGAGGAACGCTCGGCGGTCCGATTTGGATTCCCAAAGTCTACAACGGTCACGATAAGCTGCTGTTCTTCTTCAGCTGGGAGCAGCTGACGTACAACCGCGGCGCTACGACGACCACGACGGTGCCGACCTCGCAGGAGTTGAGTGGCGATTTTTCCAATCCTGCCATCTACAACACCAGCAACGTTGTCGGAACGAATCCCTGTGACGGAACCCCGATCTATCAGGGACAGATCTTCGATCCCTCCACCACGAAAACGGTGAACGGGGTAGAGTGCCGCACCGCGTACCCGGGAAATAAGATCACGAGCGGCTTCTCCAGCGCGGCGACAAAAATCCTGTCGTACTATCCGCCGCCGACGAATCCGACCGCTGTTTTCAACAATTTCCAGTTCAACAGCAGTTCGCCGCTCACAAACACGACCTACACGGTGCGGATCGATGCGAATCTCACAGCGAAGCATAAGATCTGGAGTTCGTACGACACGCGCGACAACAACCTGATCACGGGAACTCCGCAGATTTTGCCCTACCCGATCGATCCCAATACCTGGAAACAGGACTTCGACACGCACTTCTGGCGTTTGGGGTGGGATTATTCGATCACGCCCACGCTCCTGAACCACCTGATCGTCGGATCGAACCGCAGCAACAGCAAGAACTATGCCGAGCCGATTCTTTCCAATACGAATTGGTTCCAGACGGTCGGGATCGGGAACGCGGTTTCGAAAAACTTCCCGGTGATCACAAACGGATTCACCACACAGGAAGGCATGCCGAACAACGGCGACAACGTCGACAACGGCCTGCGCGTAGTGGAAAGCATCGCCTGGCAGAAGGGATCGCACAGCCTGACCTTCGGCACCGACGATCGCTATCAGCAGTACACGCCGCTGGCAGGCGACTCGCCGACCATCAACTTCTGCGGCTCGCAAACGGCCGCCGATCCGAACCAGCCGCAGACCGGCAATGGCCTGGCCAGCGAAGAACTCGGCCTGGCCTGCAACGGGAACCAAAATGTCTTCGCGCATCAGTCCCGCTGGATCTCCTGGTACTACTCCGGCTATGTGCAGGACGACTGGAAGGTGAACAAAAACCTGACACTGAACCTGGGAGTCAACTACAGCGTCGACGTGCCGCGGCATGAGGCGGACAACTTCACCTCAGACTTCAGCCCCACGGCCATCGATCCGGAATACGGCGTGCCCGGCGCTCTGGTTTTTGGAACTACCTGCACCGGCTGCAATACCAAATGGGCCAACACGTATTACAAAGACATCGCTCCGCGCATCGGTTTCGCATATGCGCCTGGCTGGATGAACAACAAGACAGTGTTGAGCGGCGGCGCAGGCATCCTCTATGGACCGTTGCAGTACGACGATTTCGGTGGTTCGATGAACACCGGCTATAAGGCCAACCCCGTGTTCCCTTCAAAGAATGGATTCGATCCGTCCTTTGAAATCGACAACGGCTTTCCTGCATTCAATCCGCCACCGAACCTCGATCCTGGCGTTTACAACGGCACTTATGTGCCGGGCTCCTATATCGAAAAGACCGCTGGACGGCCGGCAGCGATCTATGACTTCGATTTGCAGGTGCAGCACCAGCTGGCGAGCGATCTGATCATGACCGTCGGATTCGTCGGAAGCGAAGGCCAGAACCTCCAGGCGAACAACCAGAACATCAACAATATGCCCCTGAAGGACATTGCTCTGGGCGACGAGCTAAACGCGGGACTCCTCAACAATACGTTCGGCGTTCCGGTTCCATTCCCGGGCTACTTTACTCTGTGGGGCAATGGCGTCACCATCCAGCAGGCCCTCCGCCCGTTCCCCCAGTACGATTTCATCGACTCCGGCTGCTGCCTGCAGTCCACCGGTCACTCGAGCTACGATGCGCTGCTCGTCAGCCTCAAGCGCCAGTACCAGTCGGGTCTAACCCTGCAGCTCTCCTACACGTGGCAGAAAAACGAGAACGATACAGACAGCGCTCTGCCCAATACCAACCCAGGTCAGCCGCAGGTGCAGGATCCCGCCAATCTGCACCGAGAGAAGGCCATCAGCATTCAGGATGTGCCGCAGACCTTCGTTGCCAGCTACATCTATGAGCTGCCCTTTGGCAAGTCGAAGCCGTGGGTCAACAGCGGTCCGCTGACCTACATCGTCGGCGGCTGGAAGATTGGCGGCGTCCAGCGCTACCAGTCCGGGCAGCCCATCGAGTTCTGCTGCTCGAGCGGAATTCCCGGCTGGCAGCAGGCCATTCGCTACAACGAGACTGGAGCTCCCATCAGGAGCACCGTCTACCGCAGCGGGTGGAAGCATCTGAACCCGTTCAACACAGCGAACGGCACGGATCCGAGCGTCAACAGCTTCTTCGAGGGAGCGGCGGACAACCCGGCGCCCGCGTACACCTCCGGCGCGGCTCAGCCGGCGTTCGTCGATCAGAATCTCGAGAAATACCGAAACGGCGGCCCATACCAGCTGGGCAATACGCCGCGGGTGACCAACATTCGCATGCCTGACTGGTTCAACGAGGACTTCAGCGTGCTGAAGGGATTCCCGATTCACGAATCGCTGAACTTCGAGATGAAGTTCGAATTCCTGAACGCATTCAACCGGCACATGTTCGGGTCGCCCGATACCAACCCGGGAGACTACACCTTCGGCATTCCCACGTATCAGTCGAACTCGCCGCGCAACATCCAGGTCACCGGGAGGCTCCTGTTCTGAGAATGCATACCGCGTAGCCGCCGAAGACAACTGCAGAGGCCGTATGCCCGACGAACATGCGGCCCCTGCCTTCCGACGTGAGCGTCGCCGGAGTGCAGCGCGGGGTGCGCGAAACAGCATCGACTTTGTTTTGCCCTATCCAGCCGAACGAACTGCATTCTGCCCCCAGCGGAAAACAATCTCCCAACCGCAATCAGCAAGGACGACATTGGCGCGCTAGATTGGATGTGAGACATCCCAATGCATCGATTGACGCGCATTGAAATGATGATGGCCGCAGGACTCCTTCTGGCGGCAACCGTAACGCTCGCACAATCGGCGCTTCCGCCGGAAGTAGATTCGCTGATGCGCCAGGGCGCCGCGGCGATGCAGGCGGGCAGGGTCGACGAGGCGGAGGCAAGCTACCGAAAGGTCAACGAGACGGCCCCGACCTTTGCGCCGGGATGGCTGGATATGGGGTTGGCGCAACTCAAGGAGGGCAAGCTGGAGGATGCTGCCGCGTCAATTCGGCGCGCCCTCGTGCTGGACCCTTCCGTGCACGGAGCGCGGTTGTTTCTCGGCATCGCGGAGTATCAGACGAATCACATTCCAGACGCCGTCGCCGACCTAGAGCGCGCCGTCCAGGAAGATGAGAGCAATCCGCAGGCATTCCTCTGGCTCGGCATCGTCGAATTAGATACGGATCATCCCGACCAGGCCATCGGCCCGCTGGATCGCGCGGCGGAACTGGCACCCAACGACGTCGGGATTCTCGACTATCGCGTGCAGGCGCATATGGCGGTGGCGCGCGAGAGCTATACGCGCATCTATCAGCTCGAACCGGGGTCGTGGCGGCTGCATCGGCTGAATGCGCAGATCGATGCCCAGGCGCAGCAGCATACCCAGGCGATTGACGAATATCAGCAGGCCATTCGCATCGCGCCGAAACAGGCGGATCTCTACGAAGGCCTTGGGTGGGAGTATCGGGCGACCGGCCAGCTGAGCCTGGCGGAGAAGGCCTTTGATGAGCAGCTGCGGCTCACTCCCGGGAACCCGATCGCAATGTACAACCGCGCCAGCGTCCAGGTAGACGCGGGCCAGGGCGCGGAGGCGATTCCGTTGCTGGAGCAGGTGGTGAAGCTTTATGGACGACCCACCGTCGCCAATTACTACCTGGCGCGTGCCTATGCGGCTGGGGGTAAGAACGAGCAGGCTGCCGCCGAGTACGAGAAAGCGACGACGCTCGAAGGCGAAACGGCGCAGCGTTCCTGGTACGGCCTCGGCCAGGTCTATAAGGAGCTGGGCCAGACCGCACAGGCGCGTGCAGCAGTGGAAAAATTTCAGCAGCTGCACAATGCGGCTGTACAGGAACGCGCCAGGGATATAGAAGACTGGCGGAAGCTCAACGCAGCGGCGGGAGAGCCTGCAGTCTCCGCGCCGGCAACACAGTGACCGCGCGGCGCGCAAAGGAGAGCAGGAATGAGCGGCAGCAAACGGTTGCCGGCGGCGATGGCGGTGGCTGTCGCTGCTATTTGTACGACGGTGGCGGGGCAGATCACCGTCGATCAGCCAATTCCCCGGGTGGCGACGATTCATGTGGACGCAGCACACTCAGCGGGCGCGGAGATTCCGCGCACCATCTTCGGAACCTTTCTCGAGCCGATCGGCGACGCCACTTACAACGGACTTTGGGCTGAAATCCTGGAGAACCCAAGCCTCGAAATGGGTCTTTGGGACGCGAATCATGTCAGGCAAATGCTGGCGGCTGATCCGGCGCTGGCGCGCGCGTCCGCTCTGGATTTGCCCCTGCCCTGGGAGCCACTCGATTACGGTCAGGGAAACCGCTACGAACTCCGCTACGGGGATGCGGCCAATTCCTTGATGTCGCTGCGCATCCTGGGCGTTCCTGGCCAGCCCACGGGCATCCGGCAGCAGGTCTATCTTCCGGTGCAGAGGACGCTCGCCTACAACGGCAGCCTGTACGCGCGCCACGTATCTGGCCAACGGGACTGGAGATTTCTGTGCGGCCGCGCAACGGATCGGAAGTGCTGGCGCGCGCGCACGTAGACGCGGCCGCGACCTCGTGGACCAAATACACCTTTGACCTGACGCTGCCCGAAGACAAGCTGCATCGCCTCGATCCGGCGGATTTTGTCGTGCAGGTGGAGGGCGACGAGGACGTGGACGTCGACGAGTTTTCGCTCATCCCGACCGATGCGCTCGATGGGCTCGATCCGGATGCCGTGGCCATGGCGAAGGCGCTGGAGACACCCCTGGTGCGCTTCGGCGGCAACTTTACCTCTTTCTATCACTGGCAAAACGGGATTGGACCCCGCGACAAGCGCGTCAGCATGCGCAACCAGGCCTGGGGCATTCCCGAGTACAACACCTTCGGCACCGATGAGTTTCTGCACTTTTGCCGGCTCATCGGCGCTCAGCCGCAGGTGGCGCTCAACCTGGGCAGCGGCACTCCCGAAGAAGCAGCCGCGTGGGTGAAATACATTGACGACCGCTGGACACCGCACGGCGGGCTGCTTTGGGAGTTAGGCAATGAGTTATGGGGTAACTGGAACTTAGGCTATCCCACGCTGCCGCAGCTCGCTGCGCGAACCCTGGCCGTTAGTCAGGCGGTGCGGGCGGTTGATCCCCGTGCCAAACTAATCGCCACCGGCGCCGATCCGGACGGTTTCGAGCAGTGGAATGCCGCCCAGCTCGGGAATCCCGCGGGAACGTTCAACTACCTCTCCACACACTTTGTGGTGACCAACACCGAAACCCAGATGCCGCGAGCCTCGGCAGACTTTGTGAATGCGGCGGCATTCGCTCTGCCGATTGAACTGGGCCACCGTCTTGAACGGCAGCAGCAGCAGATCGATTCAATAGCGTCCTTCGCGCACCAGGCGCACATTGCCTTCACCGAATGGTTGTTTATCGGCCACCGGCCGGGGACGCCGAACTTTACCAATATGGGCGGCGCTGTCGACACGGCGGGATTCCTCAACATGCTGATGCGCCACGCGCAGATCGCTCCCATCTCGGACATGACGGGCATCATGGAATTCGCGGGCATCTGGAAACAGCGCGGGCAGGTCCATGCGGCGCCGGGCTACTGGGCGCTGCGCATGTATTCCACAGCCCACGCATCGCGGCCAGTAAGCGTCGAGACCGACAGCGGCAGCTATTCCGTGGCACATGGCGTGGGACGGTTGCCGGATATCGCCCATGTGCCTTACCTGGACGTCTTCGCCGCGCTGAACGATGGCGGGAATCAGCTCACGCTCTTCTGTGTCAATCGCAGCCTGATCACCGACATCCCGGGGGATATTCGCACAGAAGCATTCGCGGCCGAGACCCGGGCAGGCGTGCAAACGTTGCATGCCGGCAACATCGACGAGTCGAACGATGAAGATGAGCCAAATCGTGTGATTCCCGAGGAAACGGGCGAGGCAGTGAGCGGCGGCACGCTGCACCACACCTTTCCGCGCGCGAGCGTAACCGTGATCAAGCTGGAGCGAAGCCAATAGGCCGAACCTCGCTTCTCGCATCGCCGCCGCGGCAGCACCTTCGCGCTCCCCCAACACTCGGAAGATGTTCTCCACCATTACCCGGGTTCCGTCGATCACAATGCCGAAGTCGATGGCGCCAATGGAGAGCAGGTTAGCGGCGACTCCCTGGGCGTGGGGGAAGATGAAGGAGAAGAGCAGAGACAGCGGATGGTGAGCTCGTTCCACGATCTGGCGAACGGCACTGCGCCAGGTTCAGTGCCCTCATGCGCCCATGATCGGGCGCGACCCGCAGGAGCGCTGCGAGCATAGGGAACGGCCGGTACTATTCTTTCGTAAAGGAATTTACCCAATTGTTCCTGTTCATAATTGATCGACGCGCGCGTCTTCCTTATGAGAGTTCTGGAGTCGAAAACCGTGAGTGCTGCGACCGCGGATCTTCCGGCAGTGGACCGAAGCGAAGCGATCTCGCGCCTGTTCGCGGAGCACTACCGCCGCGTACTCCATGCCGCCTACCGCGTCACCGGCGAGCTGGCAGACGCTGAGGATATCGCGCAGAGCGTGTTTCTGCGGCTGGGCGCGGGTGCTGTTCCAGAGATGTCGAACGCCGGGAGTTACCTGTATCGGGCTGCAATCAACGGCGCGATCGATCTCGTTCGGAGCCGGAAGAGAAGGTCCTCCGAACCGCTGGATGCCGCTGAGTTCTGCGTGACCACGGGGCGCGGCGCTTCGCCCGAAGCTGAATTAGGCAATCGCGAACTGGTGCGCTGTCTGCGCCAGGCACTTGCTGAACTCAGCCCACGGGCAGCGGAGATCTTTGCGCTCCGTTATCTCGAAGAGATGGACAACCGCGAGATCGCGACCCTTGTAGGCGCTTCCCAGGCAGTCGTGGCCGTCACCTTGTATCAGGTGCGATCGAAGCTCAGGAAGCGACTCGCTGAGTTGCAGGGGAGGAAGCGATGAATCAGCAGGAGAATTCGATCCTGGACCATGCTGCACACGCGCTGCGCGTCGATGTGCCGGATGCGGAAGCAACCACGGCATCCGCTGAGCGGATAGCGCAGGCACTGGGTCTCTGCGTCAGTGCTGACTCCCTGCGCGACGCCATCCAGAGCTGCGCAGACGTGCAACGGCTCTTCAGTGCCTTGCGCGCCGGCCGCCTTCCCGAAGCGAAAGCTCTGCTGGTGAAGGCCCACCTGCACGACTGCGGCATCTGCCTTCGCCAGTTCCGGCAAGTCTCGGGCGCAACGGCGGTCGATTGGTCCCCGCCCAGCATAGTGCCGGGGCAGCGCCACCAGGTCGGCTGGGGCTGGGCCTTCGCCGCAGCCGCGCTCCTCTTGATCTCCGGCTTCTTTGTATATCGTACGTACTGGGCGGTTCCCGCCGGAGTCCGCGCTGAGGTGCAGTCGATCGACGGCGCCGCCTACGCCATCTCCGACAATATGGATCGCCGTCTGACACCGGGCGCCCGGTTACGCGAGGGCGAACGCCTGCGCACCGCCGGCGGTTCACGCGCCGTGTTGCGGCTGTCCGATGGGTCCACAGTCGAGATCAATCAGCGCAGCACCCTCAGCGTAGGCGCGCGCGGGCACAACGTGACGGTGGCGCTCGACCACGGTGCAGTCATCGTGCAAGCGGCGCACCGCACAACCGGGCATCTCTATGTGCGCACTCCGGATTGCCGCGTCTCCGTAACGGGAACGGTTTTCTCCGTGGATGCTGGTCTCAAAGGATCGCGTGTCGCGGTCCTGCAGGGTTCGGTCCAGGTGGCGCACAGCGGAATCCACGCTGTGCTGCATCCCGGCGAGCAGATGGCCACGAGCGAAACCCTGGCGCCTGAACCATTGGTGCAGCAGATCGCCTGGAGTCCTGATCGCCAGAATTACATTGGCCTGCTCGCGGAATTGGCGAACGTCCAGCATCAGATCGCGCAGATTCCGTTTCCGCAGGCGTGCTACAGCAGCGATCTGCTCGGGCGCGTGCCGGCCGAAACCCTCTTCTATTTGAGCATCCCCAATCTGGGCGACTACGTGACCCAGGCCAACAGCGTATTTCAGGACCAGCTCAATCAGAGCCCTCAACTGCAGCAGTGGTGGCTGAAGATGCAGGAGAAGAATCCCGCCGCCCTGAATGACGCGGTGGCAAAGTTGCACGATGTAAGCCAGTACCTTGGCGATGAAGCGGTGATCATCGGATTCGGACAGGGCAAGCAGTCGCTCCTCGCCGTCATTGCGGATGTGCAGCGGAGCGGTCTCGAGCAGGAGCTCAGGCAGCAGTTCTCCCAGGATTCCGGCGGACTGATTGTTCTCAATCCGGCAACCCTGGCTTCGGGGCCAATGTCTTCCGGCTCAAACTCCGCAGGATATGCTCTTGTGCGAGACCGCGAAGTGGTCTTCTCCAATAGCCTGGCAGCCTTGCGCCAGGTTAACGGGCAGCTTGATGCCGGTACCAGCGGATTCGCCTCGAGCGACTTCGGCCGCCAGATCGGCGCCGCATACAGCCGTGGAGCGGGAATCATCCTCGCCGCGAATCTGCATGCCATGATCCGGAACGGCATGGCGCAGGCGTCGCGGAAGGCAGTTAAGGACGCTGCCCTTGAAAGCAGCGGTCTGAACGGGCTGCAGTACCTGATCGCAGAGCATCGCGAGAGCAACAGCCTCCCGGAGAACCATCTCAATGTGCAGTTCTCGGGAACGCGTCAGCACATCGCCGGATGGCTCGCCAGTCCCGCGCCCATGGCGTCGCTGGATTTCGTCTCACCGAATGCGTCGATTGTCGCCGCCACGCTCACCCGGGATCCTGCGGCCATCGCCGATGACTGGATGCAAATCGCCTCGCAGAATCAGGGCGAAACGGGCGGCTGGAGCCAGATCGACGACAAGCTCCAGATCAGCGTCCGCGACGACGTGCTGGCAAATCTGAGCGGCGAGTTCCTGCTGGCGTTCGACGGCCCTGTGCTGCCGACCCCGTCCTGGAAGATAGTGATCGGCGTCAACAATCCCGACGCGCTGCAGAATGCTTTCGAGCGCATGACCGCGGCCGTTCGAAACCAGACGGACGATCCCGGCGTTCATCCCGTTACCGTCGAATCGACGACTGCGGATGGGCGCCGCTACTACGATGTTCGCGATGACCAAACCGGCGTCATCGTTGCGTACTACGCCTTCGCGGATGGCTATATGATCATGGCGCCAGATCGGGCCCTCATTATGGCCGCTCTGCGCAGCCACGCGACCGGCGATTCCCTGGCGCGCTCGGCCTCCTTCCGCGCTCTGCTTCCGCGCGACGAGAACGAAAACTATTCGGCCGTCTTGTACCAAAATCTCAGCCCGGTGCTGACGCCGCTGCTTTCGCAGTTCACCGGCGAGACAGCCGATGCCCTCCGCAGGCTCGCTGCCGACTCCCGGCCCACGGTGATCTGCGCGTGGGGTCAGGACGACCGCATCGAAGCCGCCAGCGACAGCCGCCTGTTCGGATTTGACTTCCTCAGTCTCGGCGCGATCCTTGATCGGAACAAGATTGAAGTCTACGGCGTAAGTAGATGATATGAGCGTGATCGAGCTCGACGGACTGGAGGTGCGGCTCGGCGGACGGACCGTACTTGACGGCGTGACGGGCGAGTTGCGCGGGCAGGCGATTGGTTTGCTCGGTCCCAACGGCGCCGGCAAATCGACCCTCATCAACACCCTTCTCGGATTTCACGCGCTCGCTCGCGGAACCGCCCGCGTTTTCGGTCTCGACGTGCGTCGCGATCGCGCCTTAATTCGTCAGATCGTCGGTTACATGCCCGAGAACGATTCGTTCATCGGCAACATGAGCGGCGTACGCTTTGTCCGCTATATGGGGGAGCTTGCAGGCCTGCCCTCGCGCGCGGCGCTGGAACGCGCCCACGAAGCGCTTTTCTATGTCGGGCTCGGCGAGGTGCGGTACCGCAAGATCAGCACGTATTCGCTTGGCATGAAACAACTCGTCAAGCTTGCGCAGGCCATCGTCCACGGTCCGCAATTGCTCATCCTCGATGAGCCGACCAACGGCCTCGATCCTATGGCGCGCCAGCGCATGATTCAAACCCTGCGGGAAATTCGCAGGCAGGGCAGCATCCGCATCCTCATCTCGTCTCATCTCCTGCGCGATATCGATGAAACCTGCGACGAAGTGATCATGCTGAAGGAGGGCCGTGTCGCCGGGCTGTGCAACATCGAAGAGGAACGCCGCTCCCATCTCAACTTCATCGAAATGGAGGCAGCCGGAGCCATCGAGCAGCTGTGCGATGCGCTGCGCGCAAAGGGGTGCGAATGCGCTTCGTTTCCGGGCGGCCGCATCAAGCTGGTGATGCCCGATCACATCGAGATGCGCGATCTGTACGCGGCCGCAGGCGCGAGTTCCGTGCAGATTCGCCGCATCAATCGCCGCCGCGATTCGCTGGAAGACATCTTCCTGCGGACCATGGAACGAGCGCCAGAGAGGGGGCAGCTTGTCAGTCTATAAACATGAGTACGCCGCGTATAGCGGACCCGTCACGCCGCTCTGGGCGCGTATCGGCGTACTCACGCGTTACGCCTGGGGCGAGGTGTGGTCGTCTCGAATCACCGTGGGACTCTTTGTTGTGTGCCTGTTGCCCGCCCTGGTTTTTCTTGTCGGCATTTACCTCACCAATAATCCGCTCGCGCGCATGATCCTCATGCACGGCAACGCTCCGCCGTTCGCTATTGATGCAGGCTATTTTCTGAAGGTGCTCGCCAACCAGTCATGGTTTGCGCTTGTACTCACCGCGTGGGCAGCGCCGGGTCTGGTTTCCTTCGATCTCGCCGACAACGCCCTGCCCATCCTGCTCAGTCATCCCATTTCCCGCTTCGGATATGTCCTGGGCAAATTCCTTGCCTTATTCTCTTTCCTGTCGCTGGTTACATGGATTCCGTGCCTGCTTCTCTTCGCCTGTCAGGCCTGCACGTCGCCGCGCCCGTGGATAGCGGACCATCTGCGGATCGGCTTCGGCCTGGCCGCCGGTTCGGTCCTCTGGATCACGCTCCTCGCCGTGCTCGGCCTGGCCCTCTCCGCCTGGGTCAGGTGGAAAGTGGTGGCCACCGGCCTTATCTTCGCGGCTATCCTGGTCCCCGCCGGAATTGGCGGAATCATCTCCGGCGTCCTCCGCACCCAGTGGGGCTTTCTGCTGAACGTCCCCGTGGTGATGACCCAACTCTGGGAGCGCATGCTCGGTGCGCCGCCGTCGATGCACGGAATCGAACCCTTGCCGACCACGGCAATTGTCCTCGTTCTCTTCCTCGCCTTTTTCATCTGCATTGCCATGCTCAATGCGCGCATTCGTGCTCGCGAAGTGGTCCGAGGATGAGATCCATGACCGACCGCATCGTCTTCGAAAACGTCTCCAAGTTCTACGGCGAGGTGCTGGGTGTCAACCGGGTTTCGCTCAGCATGCCCCCCGGCATCACCACCCTGGTTGGCCCGAATGGATCGGGCAAGACGACGCTGATGAACCTGATGACCGGTCTCGTGCAGCCGTCCAGTGGACGCATTTCCGTTTTCGGCCTCACGCCCGCCGAAGCAACCCCTTTCTTTCGCGCGGTCGGTTACTGCACACAATTCGATTCCTTCCCCCGCGGCCTGACCGGATGGGAATTCCTGCTCGACAGTCTGCTGCTGCATGGCATGAGCGGGTTCGACGCCTTCCGACTGGCACAGGATGCGCTCCGGCGCGTCCAGTTGGACGGCGGCGCCGCCGCTCGCAGGATCGCCGGCTACAGCAAGGGCATGCGGCAAAAGATTCGCCTTGCCCAGGCCATCGCGCATCACCCGCGCGTCCTCATCCTCGACGAGCCATTGAATGGTCTGGATCCGATCGCCCGCGCCGAGTCGCTCGCCCTCTTTGAAGAGGTCAGCCGCCAGGGCATGCACCTCATTATCTCGAGTCACATCCTCGATGAGGTCGACCGAATTTCCGACCGGGTCGTACTCATTACCGGCGGTTACGTCGTTGCCGAAGGCGCCATCAGCGACGTGCGCCGCGAGGTGCGCGACAAGCCCATGCAGGTGCTCATCCGCTGCGATCGACCGGAATGGCTGGCTTCGCGCATGTTCTCGGTGAACCACTGCGTGGAGGCAAGATTGCACGGCGATGGAAAAGGAGTCTTTCTGCGCACCGGCGACATCGATGAGTTCTATCGTCTTCTGAACAGCATTGCCACCGAAGAGGCCATCAACATCGACGCCGTCACTCCCGTTGACGACGATACCCGGGCAATCTACGAATACCTAATCGGTCCCGAAGGAGGTGATTCGCGATGACCGGGAGAATCTCTGCCCTCGCAGATTCGGTCCTCAGGCAGCCATGGAGCCTGTGGTGGCTGCAGGCGCGGCGCACAGTCCGCATTGAAATCCGGCGCAATCTGTTTTCGCTGCGCGCGTGGTGGGTCTACTTCCTCGCCTTCGTGCCGGCCGGCATCATCCTCATTCACCTGCTTTTCGAAAGGCATCCGCCGTCAGCGATCGGGGAGGACACGAATGTTCTCGCAGGGATCGTACAGTTCTACTACATCCGCCTTGGCATCTTCTTCGGATGCCTGGGCATCTTCTCACGGCTGATCCGCGGCGGGATCGTCGAGCGCAGTCTTCATTTTTATTTGCTCGCTCCCATTCGGCGCGAAATTCTGTTACTGGCCAAGTACGCCGCAGGCTGCTGCAGCGCTGTCCTGGTGTTTGCGGCCGCGATCCTTGCCGATTTTGTGCTCATCTACCTGGGTTTCGGCGCGGCGGGACGCGACTATGTTTTTCAGGGTCCCGGACTTGGCCAACTCGAAGGATATCTTGCGGTCACGGTCCTTGGATGCCTTGGCTACGGCGCCGTCTTTCTCCTGCTCAGCATGATTTTCCGCAATCCCACCCCCGCGGCCATGCTGGTATGGGGATGGGAAACCATCAATCCCGTCATGCCATCGTTTCTGCAAAAGATCGGCGTCGCCACTTACCTGCTCCACCTGATGCCGATCACCGCTCCAGGCGAGGGCGTCTTCGCTCTTCTCAGCGTGCGGACAGAGCCCGTGCCGGCGTGGATCGCAACGCTGGGACTTCTGCTCCTTACCGCACTCGTCCTCACGTACTCCTGCGTCCGAATTCGCCGGCTCGAGATTCGCTATTCCACCGACTAACTCTCGCCCTTTATTCGTGCATGCTCTGACTGCGTCGCTCGAGCGTCAGCACCGGCTCAATCGTTGAGGCGTGAGGCGGCAGGTAGTTGAACAGCATCGTGGACTAAGTATTCACGAGCTACCGGAACGTGAAGTCCCCGTCCTGGAGGTTTGGATCGGAAACAGAAGAACAGGCAGAAGAACCATTGCGGCGATCGGAATATCGGAGACGGACCGCTCTCTTGTTCGCGCCTTCTGTTCGCTGCGGACCAAACACGATCGGCTGCGGAACAGAAGCGGCACCAGCGGATGTCAGAACCGCGAAACTGTGATCTGCCGCGGATCAGCTAGTGCGGCCTGAGGTGAAGACTTCGCCGAGCAGAGGGTGCCTTGCGATGAACATTCCCCTGCGCCTCGTATCGAGTGGCCTTAGTCTGCACAATGTTTGGGAGAAGAAGCGTATTAGAGGCCGCCGAATTCCTGGAGCGCTTCTTTCGCGCCGACGAGGTTGGTCAGCTTCATCTCGGCATATTTGCGAGAGAGCACGACTCCAGGAGCTCCGGCTTCGAGGGCAGCCAGCATCGCGGCTTTCACATCCGCGGGCTGTGTACGCTTTTCATCCAGGCCGGTGGGGATATCGATGTCAATGCCAGGATAGACGGGGATCTGGTCCTCGACATCGGCGATGGCTCTCTTCGTCTCTACTCCCACCGAAGCGCCCGACAATCCTGCAATTGGCAGTTGGGCGAGACTGGGCTCATCGGTCAGGCCCATCATGGCGTAGGTCATTTGCAGCACATGATCCGGAGTCATGTCGCGGAAGACGGTCGACTGAATGTTTCGGATGTATTGCGCCAGCCGCGGGCCCGCGCAGTTATTATACGGGCAGGGCTTGATGTAGTCCGACACGTGCATGAGCCGCGCGTAACTTACATCCGCACTATAAAACGGGGACATGGTAATGAGGTGCATGATATGCCATCCAACTTTCGCCCTCGGCTTAACGGACTTGGCGGTTCCATAGATAAGGCCGTACATCTCCTCCTGGCTACGGTTCCAGAAGCGCTCCCAGGCCAGGATTTCCGGGTAGTCGAGGAGCACCCGCCAGAAGGAGACGAACGTCCTATCCGGAGTGCGAGGGCTGCCCAGGGTTCTGGTCACCCACTGGTCCAGCTCCATGTACCCCTGTCTGGCCCGCTCGGAATCGATTCCCTGGTCGCGGCCTTTCCGCATGCAGTGCGGGCAGAAGCAACCGATGAATGGCCTGCGCGCGCCCAGTGAGCCAAAGTGCGCTCCGATCGTGCTGTTCAGCGGACCCTGCCGCTCCGACTCCCACATAAGCCCGTCTACTTCGTTATTCGTCATCCACTCGGAAACCATCGCCATAAGAAAACTGCGGGCGCCTGGATTGTTGAAGCAGGTGGTGCGGCCGAGCCGGCCGTACACGTCGACTTCGCAGACCGCCTCGAAATTGGGAATCAGGCTGGGGTTATAGGCCTCTTCAAACAGCGCATAAACCTGCATGCTCTTCCTTCGGGCGCTGGGAATGACGTCGGCCAAAATATCGAAGTCAGCCAGCTCCGGCGCGCGGATATACCGAACCGGCGATTCGTTGTAGAACTCCGGATGCACTTTCGTGTAGCTGCCGCCATGGACCTCGTCGTAGCTCTGCACACCGTGATCGGGTAATGGTTCTCCATGGACCTGCCGGCCGGCAAGGCCGGTCCCGTAGGTGAACACGGTTGCCATCGCCGCATTCACTCCACCCTTTTCCTGCAGCGTGTCGAGGCACTCCTCCACGCCCTCGTCGACGAACGAGCGGCCACCGATCTGGATGCCGACGAATTTCTTTTTTCCCCGGCCGGGTATGCCCCGCAGCTCGTTCGCTTCTAAGGGGGGCTCGCCGTTGCGGACTCTGCGTCAACTCTCCAAGCAGAGCTGTTCCCGGGGCCATAGCGAGCGCCTGAACAGTCAGGCCCTTCAGGAAACTCCTGCGTTTCGGGTCGGGCAGACCAGCCTCATCGCTTTCTCCTGCGCGCGATCGGCCCCTGATCTCAGGCTCCATCGAAGACCCCTTTCGAAGTGTGTTTTTCGAAATCATTGGCGGCGACAAACGCAGTCCCCGCTAACTCCGGACAATTTCGACCGAGGTCTTTGCGGTTCCGGCCGGGACGCGAAACTGCAATGTCTTCATGGTCCCGGGGTCGAATTCTTTCGTCTCCTCGCCACAAATAACCTTGTAGCGCTGCGCCGGCAAGCCGGTGACGACCAACTGGACCTCGCCGCTGCCGGTGCTTTCCGTCTCCAGCAGGAAGAGGAACCGTTGCTGTGAGAGTAGCCATTGGATCGGCTCCTCTTTCGCGAATCGTGCGCCGGTCAGTTCGAAATCGATCTGCTGACCGGCCGTACGCAGGTGCAGGCGCCGTCGCGGGGGATGATGCGCACCGAAGCCCTCTCCCCGCGCATTGCACCACCGAAGCAAAAACGTCCAAAGACCGGATCGTCGGCAACGATGGTCGCCGCGGTTCGAAGCGCGCCGCAATAGCCGAGGTCTGTTTCGCAGGAGTAAGACCATGGGCCGCGATGGTGCGGTTGTCCGAGCCAGGTCATTCCATAAGCCGCCGGCTCGAATCCGCCGCCCGTTCCGCCATCGTTGCCCTTGCCAGGAAACCAGTATCCATAGCCGGACTCGGCAGTCCCGGTATTCATCAGCGACCACGAGCTGAGAAAGGAAGCGTAGCCGAGGTGGATCGTGGCCTCGGGTTCGAGCCGGTCATACAGCGCGTGGTTCAGCACACCCCAGCCGCCCATCGGAGACATATAACTTAGCGTGAACGCGTCGCCCGCGCCGCCGCGATAGTCGCTGCCGAAGTAGTAATACGCTTTCTCGATGACGCCGCGGCAGAAGAGATTGGCGCGGACCTGTTCTCTGGAAAACTTCCTGGCCTGCTCCGGCCCGATGCCCGGGGTTGACAGGTGGTCGAAGGCATATCTCGCAATAGCCTGCGTGGATTCGAAGCCGGTCGAATCAAAGGCATATTCCGATCCAAAGAGGTTGGGGTTCCCGGCCACAAAGAGCGCCACCTTCTTTTCCCAGTGCGCCCGCAAGCGGGCGGCTTCGTCGTGTTTGCCGGTGAGGTCCAGTTCTTCAATGATCTGGGGAATGACGACCTCGTTGTAGAACCCGGTCTCGTATGCGGACCAGCCGGTGACGTCCATGGGAATCGTGAACAGACCGAGCGCCGTGCCGTAGGCGCGCTCCAGATAGGTTGCGCGATCCAGCTTCAATTTGATCCCCGGATAATCAAGTGCGATGCGGTACATGCTGAAGTACATCACCACAATGTGCGGGTAGTCGTAGCACCGCCAGATGTGGAGCTTGCCCTTTGGTCCCGGATCGCTGCTGTCGCGGTTGTGCTTCCAGTCGGGGATGCCGTAGATGCCATAACTGTGGCTTTCCTCAGTGGTTCGCTGCAAGCCGCCCCACACGAAGTACTCAATATAGTAGTCGAGCGCCTCCACCTCCGCCTGATTGGGGAATTCCGCATTCTTGCTGGCCAGATAGGCAGGCTTGCTCAATCCTGGATCATCGCAGGTAACTTCATAAATGGGCCAGCCCTTGATCTGGTCGTAGTTATCCGGGCTGAGCCGCATCTGCGATTCCTCATTCCACTCCGGCAGCAGCCCGTTGTACCACTTGCTGTCATCGCGGAATTGGCGGCTGGCGGTGAACGCGGCGCGCTTGTGAATGAGTGTTTCCAGAGGCTCGGCCGCGAAAAACTCCAGCCGCGTAGCGCGGTTCCTGCCATGGTTCACCGTCAGCATGTTCTCGCCGAGCCGGTCAAACTTCACACGATAGAGCCTGCGCCCCTCCCTCTCGCCGATCGATTCGATCGCCGTCTGCGCTGGATGCTCGGCAACGATGCTCGTGATCGGGTCACGCGACCGGATTGCAATGCAGGTGGAGAGATCCGCCGGGACCGTCATTCCAGGCGCAACCTCTACGTCGATCAGCCCCGCATCGACCAGCCGTTGTCGCACCGCCACATAGTCCTGCGCCCATGCGAACTGGAAGCCATTGTGGCGATGATCCCCGGTTTTGCCCGCTGGAGCCAGCGTTGCGCTCGACCGCGGTTGACGCCAGCGGCCCCCCTGAGCCTTCACCTCCTCGCCCGCCGCCAGCGAATGGACGTACACGCGGTACGCGGGGTAGGCGCGGCCCCGCTCGCCTGGTGGACGGGAATGGTCCCAGTACTCCAGCGACGTGTCCCCCTCCGGCGTCATCACCAGGTACGGACCGACGCTGTTAGACCGCATCCAGAACAGAAACGAACCGTGCCCGGAGATGAAGCTGTGCTTCAGCACCGGCAGTGATGCAGAACCTTTCGGAACGAAAGTGGAATGCATCGGCAGCGGAAGAGCCAGGTCGCCGATTTCGATCGGATCCGAGGACGCGTTCTGCAGGCCGATGGTCCAAGCCAGCAGCCCACCATGCGCCTGCAAATGAACGGTTACGGCGAGAGCCTCTCCACGATCATCCTGCGCATGATACGTGCCCGGTGAGATTGGGGACTCCGGCGCCTCCGCAGTCTGGAACCTTTGCAATGGCCCATCGAGACGGCGCCATGCGATCTCGACAGGCCCCAGCTTCTGCCCAGCGGCCACGTAGTTGGTCGATAAGGTGTCTCCGGCGAAGCGGAGTCTCGTCAGAGCGCCGCCATCAAATTCAAGGAGGAAGGGTGAGGCGTCATCGCGAGGCGCGGCCGCACTGTTGATTTGGGCGCGCTCCGCATCACCCGCAAGGGGCGAAACAAAAAGGCCCGCCGCAGCGGTAGCAGATCCCAGCAGAAATTCACGGCGAGTTCGAGCCATCAACCACCTCACAGCGATTGTATACAACGATGTATGTAATGGGTCGACTCTTGCCTATGCGGGAAACCGGATGTATGAGGGCAAGACGCTGGACGAGATTCAGGTTGCAAGCGAAGCAGGGGACGAGCGCGATTCGATTGGGGAATATGATCGAAAGACAATGCACCCTGATGTGGGACTCGGGCGGTCCGCAGGGCAGTGAGTATGTCCGAAAATCCCCGCAAGATTGACTCTCGCCTTAGGATTTCCGCTGGAATTGAGAATCGCGCTGGTGATTGATTCCAGAAATGGTCGGGGGGAGGGGATTTGAACCTCCGCCCCCTGGTCCCCAACCGATTTCAAGAGTCTGTCGAAACCTGTTGCTACTTACTGTCCGCAGCTGCTTTGTATGGACCGAGTTGAGACCGGCGTCTTGACCCCTGTTGCTCTGCGGGGTTCTTAGAGGCTCCGACCGCTACAGTCTTGACTACACTTCTTTCTCACACCCGGGGGCAGCCACCATGTAGCAAATTCCCCAAGAGCACAAGCCAGACCAGAATCCTCAACGCGTAGATGGTTAAGGTCACACCGTCAGCTTACGCACTCGAGCTTTTGCCATTGTGGTGAAGAATAGTGGCCACCTTTTCTATATCCCTTCAATCTCCCGTTCCACTCAAAGCCACCGATTGCGGCGACGCACTACCGTTATCCGCAATGCTCAGAGTCGCTTTGAACGCAGCCGCCGTAGCCGGCCTGAACGCCACATATACCGTGCAGCTTGCCCCGGCGGCCAGTGTGGGCCCGCAGGTGTTCAACGCCTCAAAGTCCGCAGGGTTGGTGCCCGTCAGCGTGATCGAAGAGAGCGTCAGTGTTGCTGTGCCGCCATTCGTCAGAGTGACCGGCCGCGCTTCGGACGTCGTTCCATGCGCCGTTGTCGGGAAGGCGATGCTGGTGGTGCTCAGCTTAACTGAAGGCGCACTGGTTCCCGTACCGGTCAGCGCCACCGACTGTGGCGATCCAGTCGCCGTATCCGTGACGCTGAGCTTACCCGAAAGCGCTGCCGCCGAAGCCGGCGCAAACGCCACGTAGATAGAGCACGAAGCTCCCACGGCCAGCGTGCTCCCGCACCCGCTCAGGTCAACGAACGAAGTGGGATCCGTGCCGCCGAGCGCAATCGAACTGATGGTTGTGGTCACCGAACCGGTGTTTTTCAGCGTAATGACCTGAGCGTCGCTCGTCTTACCGGTAACAGTGTTTGGGAAGGCAATGGAAGCAGGTGTGAGGGAAACGGTATTGGCCGCAGCCGCGCCCGTGCCCGTGAGCGCGACCTTCTGCGGCGTTCCTGTCGCATTGTCTGCAATCGACAGGCTTGCCGTCAGCGTTCCGGTTGCCGCCGGCTTGAATTCGACCGACACCGTGCAGCTCGCAGCGGCAGCCAGCGAGGCACCGCAGGTCGTCGCCGATTTCACGAACGAAGTCGCATCTGTTCCAGTAATGGTCTCAGAGGTCAGCGTCACTGTCCCGGTTCCGGTGTTCTTCACCGTCACTGCCTGCGCCGCGGAAGTGGAGCCCTCTTTCGTGGAGGCGAAGGTCAGCGTGGTCGCAGACAACGAAACCGTGTAGGTTGCCGCAGCCGCCCCCGTGCCCGAGAGAGCTACGGTCTGCGGCGTTCCCGTCGCATTGTCTGCAATCGAGAGGCTGGCCGTCAGCGTTCCGGTTGCCGCGGGCTTGAATTCGACCGACACCGTGCAGCTCGCAGCGGCAGCCAGCGTGGCACCGCAGGTCGTCGCGGATTTCACGAATGAAGTGGCGTCCGTTCCGGTAATGGTCTCAGAGGTCAGCGTCACCGTGCTCGTTCCGGTGTTCTTCACTGTCACCACGTGAGCCGCGGTTGTTGAACCCACGGTTTCACTGCCAAAGGCAATGCTGGTGGGAGAGAGCGTAACCGTCGCTGCTGAGGCAGTGCCTCCCGTGTAGGTGTAGTCGACCGACGTATAAACATCGCCGACATCCGACCATACGCGGACATAGATCGTTCCGCTTGTGGGCAGCCCGGTGACGGCCTGCGAGGTTGTGGTGATGGCGCTGGAGCTGGAATAGATGTTGTCAGAACCGACGCCCGTGCTGCCGACATACAGGACGTAGCCGGTTGCACCGGTCGCGGCCTTCCAGGTGAAGGTGGCGCTGGAGCCGGACAGCGTGCTTCCGGGGGCGGGCGAGGTCATCGACGCCTCGGGAATGTTAAACCCAACCGCGTTGAGGATGGCGAATTCCGACTGGCCGTCGTCGACGATGGAGAGGCCCTGGTCTTCGCCCGGGCAGCCTTCCGCATCCTGCACGGCGATGTTTGTGCCGCAATCGGGAGTGCTGGAGAGGTAATCCGCGAAATCGTCGCCATTGGAGAGCGTGTTGTAGACCTTGGGCGTACCGGCATAGCCGTAAGCGCCGTAATCGACGCCTCCGTTGTAGGAAAAGTACTGGCCGGCGGCGGTGCTGGGGTTGGCGTCATTCGCCAGCTCGCCCGGGGCGTCATAGCGGTCGAGGTCGACCGCCGAAGGAATGCCGCTGCTGCCAGGATCGGGACCGTCGCAGCTGTCTTCGAGGGTTGAGCTGTCCGTGGAGATGCAGGAGGAGGTTCCGAGGACTTCGTCCGTCTCGTGCATGACGACGCCGTAGAAGTCGTATTGGTTGGCAGTCTCGGTTCCGCCCTGATCGTCGTAATAGAGAGTGAAGCCGCCGGCGGCCTGTTGCGCGGCATCGGCCACGGTAATGACTTCGTTGTAGCAACCGGAGGTGTAGGGGGTACAGGAGGCGGTCTCGGCGGAATTAATGCCGGCCAATCCGGTGAAACCCAACGGTGTGCCGAGAGCGACGGTGATCCCCATGAGGTTCTGGCTCGAATAAGCCGGGTCAGCATAGGTGGTGATGGCAGACAGAGCGGAGGTTTGAATCGAGCTCTTGCCTGTGTTTTTGGTCAATGCAGTGACGTAAGGCGTGTAGTGAACGAGATTGATAAACCCGTCGCTCTCGCCGAGGCCTGTATCGCCGAACTCGATATAGATGTTGGCATTGGCGTTGGTGAACACGCTGTTGTAGTAGCCGGCGACGGTGGTGTTCAGGTAGGTGCAGGTGGAGACGGGCACATTCGAATCGCAGGTGTAAACGATTCCAGTTCCGGTGTTGACCGCCGCGGTTTTGACCTTCGACGTCACCTGCGGCGCGAGGGCGAACCGCGGCGCGCTGGGGTCAGAAGGAACGCTGGAGGGCAGCATGACGTGACGCCGCAGAACCGGTTTTGTGTCGATGGCGGTCATCTGCTCGGCATCGTCCTGCGCGCGGGCCGACGGGGGCCCAGCCAGAAGCAGCGCCGCCATGGCAGCGGCGACGGCGGCGAACGAGATTCGGGGAAAGCTGTTGCGAGCGGAGCGAAACAAACGCAAAGACGAGGCGAGAGACAAATTCATAAGTGACCTCAATACAAGCTCGATCTTGAATCCGCCTGGATCGATCAGAGCTGGCTTTAATAGAGCTGTGATAAGGATCTGCGATTCGTTGGCGTGCGCAGAAATTCAGACTCGGCGAAGACGCTGGACCTAAAGGGGGATCAGGTCACCAGGGAAGGGATGACGGAATTGAGGGACCTCTGCGAGGGGGTGGATGTTGGCCCGATTGCGGAACCAGGCGAGTGACTGCTGGGATCCACCAGGCGAGGACGGACGGCACATTTCCTGATTTCATGACAACTACTCCGCGGGTCTTGAGGCGACCCCTGCTCGTGTGTATGTGGCCGCGGGCTGAATTCTCCGCTTCGGGGAATCGGCCTTTGTCTTGCAGAATGGGGAACGGAACCCGAGTGTGGAGAATACCCGGCACGAAAGCAAGCTGGAACACGCACTGCAACGTTGCTTCGCAGCAAAATCAATGTGTTAGTCTTGACTCCCAATGGAGAAGTCATGGGCGCTGCGGGAGGAGTCAAACGAGTTGAACCGGGCCTCCCTCCGCAGTTTGCCGAGTATCTGGACTCGCTGCTGAACTCCCCCCCGTTCGATTCTTCGCCTCGCCGCGCCGAGCTGCTGCGCTACCTTGTCACCAAATCGGTTGCCGGCCAGGGAAAAACCCTGGGCGAATATGCCATCGCGCTTGAGGTGTTCCGCAAGCCCGAGTCTTTCGATCAGCGCATCGACTCAAGCGTGCGCTCCGAAGTCAGCCGATTGCGCAAGATGGTCGCAGCCTATTACGAGGGCACGGGCGTCACGGACCGCTGGCGCATCGTTTTCCCTCCGCGGGGCTATTTCCTGCAGATCGAAGAGGTTGCACCAGCGCTCGTGGAGCCGCCGGTGCCTGCGCCGCGCTCCGGCGTACGGCTGAACAGCCGCTGGCTTGCCGTCCTTTTCGCTTTAGTAGTCGTCCTTCTTGCCGAGTTCGGCGGGAGACAGTACCGCGCAGCTCGCGGCTCCGCCCCTCGAAATGCCGCTGCCACACCGCGTCCGGCGCATACTCCCTCGTTGGCGGCGCGGACTGAATATATGAAGGGTCAATACTACTGGGAGCACCGGACCAGGAACAGTCTGCAGGAAGCGGCGGACTCGTACACCCAGGCCATTGTGGCCGACTCCAACTATGCCGCTGCTTACGCCGGGCTGGCGGAAACATACGACCTGATGCCGGAGTATTCGGCTATGCCGCAGGCTGCCGCCTACAGCCGGGCCATCGCTGCGGCCGACAAGGCGATCAGCCTCGATCCCTCGATCTCGGCCGCGCACCGGGCGCTGGCGTTTGGACTTTTCTGGTCGCAAACCGACGCCCCTCGCGCGTTCGCTGAGTTTCGGCGCGCCATTCAGCTCGCGCCCAATGATGGCGAGGCCCATCACTGGTATGCCACCGCGCTCAGCGCCGTCCAGAGCAATGCGGAAGCGCGCAGCGAGATTGACCTGGCGCAGCAGCTGGCCCCCGCATCGCGCTCCATCCTCGCGGATCAGGCATTGATTCGCTACTCGGACGGTGATCGGCAGGCTAAAACTGCGCTGGAGGAGCTTGAGGCCGCGGAACCCGATTTCAGAAGCCCTCCGGCCTTTCTCGCGCGCATCGACCTGGCCGAGGGAGACTACGCCGACTATCTTGAGCAACTCCGGCGGCTTGCCGCGCTCTCAGGAACGTCTGCCGATCGGCGCATCGCCGCCGCGGCGCAGCGAGGGTGGGCTTCCGGCGGCGCAACCGGCATGCTGCGCGCCATGCAGTCGGTTCAGAAAGACCTTCTGTCTAGGGGGCAGTCCGATGGATACGACCTGGCCCAGACCTGCGGCATGCTTGGCGAAAAAGAAGACGCCGTCCGCTACTTGCAGAGAGCTTTCGCGGCAAAAGATATCTTCGTGCTCGACGCACTTCGCCAGGACTGGGCTCCGAAGCTGACTGGCTATCCGCCCTTCGAGTTGCTCCGAACCCAGGTGCGCCGGAAGTTCGGAGTTGCAAAGGGATGAACGAACCGGCCAGGACGCTCTTGAGTGCCTTGGTTAGGACGTCGGGCCCGTCTCGCTTAGAGAGAAACCAGTAGACGCCGAAAAGCCCGAAATCTCGCCATACGTTGCCCGTGGTTGCCAGACGATAGTCGGGATCGGTCGCAAGCGCGGATTCCCGTACCAGAACAGGTTCTCTTCGAGAATGAGCAGAAGGGTCTTGAGACAGCGATTGAGTCTACGCGACCTCACGCAGCAGACGTGCCCTAAGCTGGCCACGCCATGACGCCAGACTAACCTGTGACTTTGCGAGTGCAATGCCGATCAGCAGGCAGCATCCAGAAGGGTCGATACCGCATCACCCACCACGGTCGCATCGTCAACGCCTGCTACAACCCTCAGTGCAGGAAGGAGCTGCACTACCTGCGGGAAGGGCGGGTAGTGAGGATCATTCACGGCGACGGCGATCAAGCGCAACTGGAGCATTTTTGGCTGTGCGGTCCTTGCAGTGGTGTGTTTGAATTCGTGTTTGACCAGGGCGGTTCAGTCAGCCTGAAACAACGTCATGATGCGCGACCAGCCATAGATTCGCGCTGGGATGGAGAATCGCGTAACTCGTTGATTCCAGAAATGGTCGGGGAGAGAGGATTTGAACCTCCGACCCCCTGGTCCCGAACCAGGTGCTCTACCAGGCTGAGCCACTCCCCGATCGCAGTGGAAGGAAGCCGGCACACGAGACGCCCTGGCAGCGTTCTCGATGGCTGCGCCAGCTATCCTCTTGAGTGTACCAAATCTCTGTGGCTGCCCTGCCAGCGTGATCTGCTGCTCCCGTGACTCCGCGCGACAAACTCGACTTCTCCCGGATCCGTGTGCTGGACGGAGGTATGGCCACGGAACTGGAGCGGCGCGGGTCCGACCTCTCCGGCCCGCTGTGGTCGGCGCACATGCTCGGCACATCGCCCGAGACCATCGCCGCTGTGCATCTGGACTACCTTCGCGCAGGCGCCGACTGCATCTCGACCGCGAGCTACCAGGTGTCCACCCAGGGGTATCGCGAGATCGGTCGGCCGGCTGCCGACGCTGCGCGCGCGCTGCGCCAGTCGGTCGAGATCGCCGAGCAGGTGCGCGACGGGTACGCACGGGAAAATTCTCGGCGCATCTGGATCGCGGCCTCGCTCGGCCCCTATGGCGCGGTGCTGCATAACGGAGCGGAGTACCACGGCCGCTACGACATCGACTTCGACGAACTGGTCAAGTTTCATGCGGGGCGGCTCGCGGTGGCCGCTGCAACCTCTGCTGACCTTGTCGCGCTCGAGACCATTCCTTCGCTTGAGGAGGCGCAGGCGCTTCTTCAAGCGCTGAAGCAGTCCCCGGCGGTATCGGCGTGGGTTTCCTTCACCTGCCGCGACGCAGCGCATGTGGCGCATGGCGAGCAGCTCGGCGCATGCGTGGCCGCTGCAGCCGGATCGCCGCAGGTCGTCGCCGTGGGCATCAACTGCACGGTTCCGGGATCCGTTTCCATGCTGATACGCGAAGCTCGACAGGGCTGCCAGGACCGAAGACCGGTACTTGTCTATCCCAACTCAGGCGAGGTGTGGGACGCGGCCACCCGGAGCTGGCAGGGGACGGCCGATCCGGCAGAATTCGGCGCGCTCGCTGGGGAGTGGTATGCGGCCGGCGCCCAGGCGGTGGGCGGTTGCTGCCGCACGGGGCCGGGGCATATCGCCGCGGTTCGAGGGGCCTGTGAGGCAGCCGAAGACGCCAGACCTTCGTAGTATCCTGAAGGAACGCGCCCGTAGCTCAGCTGGATAGAGCGGATGCCTCCGGAGCATCAGGTCGGGAGTTCGAATCTCTCCGGGCGCGCCATGCCCACGCCGCCGGCGTCGCGCCTACTCACTCCGATGCAGCCCCAGACTGCGCCTTCACAAAATCAAATTGCCGTTCGGTCGGCTTCTGCGAAGAGTAGGTGTTCTGCACAGTCACGTGGAGCACCCCGCCATCCGGAACGAGGGTGACCGTCGCTACCCGCGTTTCCTGATCCACATAGCTTGCTTTGTCCCTCTTACTCGGCTGAGCCAGGGTCCACACCGCCGTCGCCTTTGCACCGTCGAAGCGGGACGGCTCCTCGCCCCAGTCGCAATCGTCCGGCTCGCACTGTCCCCACGCGTGCAGGGAAAGGGACTCGCCCTTCGCTGCAATCTCCAGCTTTGCCAGCCCGTTCCTCTCCACGGACGCAGAGTTCGTCCAGGTTCCCGCCAGCGCGTTGCCGCCCTCGGGCGCGACCCCGGATCCACCGGAAGGCGTGGTCGTCAAGGGAGCAGCATTCGCATTCTGCGGGTTCACCGGCGCGCCCGCATTGCTCGAACTCCCGTGGTTCATGGAAAAGTAGACCCCTGCGGCAATCGCCAGGACCACGACCAGCGCGATCCCGGCCATCAGCGGGGTTCTGGATTTCGTTGAGGGAGCCGGCTTCGGCTCGGGAGCATTGGCGGGAGGAAGCTGCACCGACACGGTGGCGTGGATCGGTTCGGTGCCGGTGGCGTTGGAGGCAGCGACATACTGCGCCAGCGCTTTGGTCAGCAGCTGCACATCGGAGTTCCAGCGGGCATGCGTCAACTCCACGCTGTTGCGGTAAGCCAGATTCTTCAGATTTTCCGGCAGCGCGTCGGGTCTGGGCATGGTCGCGTTGTGCACCAGGACGGGAATGACCGGGATATCCCTGGCCAGAGCCGAAGCCACCTCCAGCCGCACAAAATCGTTTTCGTCGTTGAGGCGCGGTTGTCCGGCGCTGTTGTTGATGGTCGCCCACTGTGGACCGATGATGGCGAGCAACACGCCGCAGGTGGCTACATTGTCGTCAATCGCCTTGCGAAAATCGATGCCGGGGTTGATCCCGGCCACATCCATGAAGACTGAGTTTTCCCCATAGACGCGGACCAGATCGTCAAACAGCCGTCCGGCTTCACCCTCCGAGTCGTCCCTGCGATAGCTGATAAAGATCGCGCGGCCCATCCCACCCCCACCCTCGATTGACGGCTTTGTGAATCGAAGCCAGCATAGGCGGAAGTTTATGTTTGAGCAACTGCGATCGGTTCAGGATGCAGGCGCGTATTGGGGCGCGCGTGGCGGCGGTGCCAGCAGGGTTGCGTCGGCCGCACCCGCTCGAGGCAGAAGCGGAAAGCCCACTGATGGGTGCCGACACCTTGACTTACGGTCGCAATGGATTGGCCATGACGAAACAATTCGAAGGGGACGTCCTTCGCGTTTATCAGAACGAGGTGGGCGTGTTGACGATCAGCTACAGCGCCTACGCCGGTGGAAGGCCTGCGGCAGCTGATTGATCATCCGGCTTGCCCTGCTTCTTCGGCTTGCCCATAGACTTTTGCATCTTCTTCAGCGTGTGTTTGCCTGCCCTGACGTCTTTGCGGGATCTCTTCGCATTGCGCTTCTGCATGGCGATGCGCGCCGCGTCGTTGTCCTGGGCGCGCACGGACAGAGGAAGCGCCAGGCCAAGCGAGCACAACACCAGCAGAGTCATGATTCTCTTCATGCGCTTCCCTTCCGGAACCTTGCCGAGGATTGTATCGTCCGGAGGGATGGGGGACCTATCCCCCGGTTTGGGGATGAGGCAGCAGCGCCCGGACAGGGGCATCCCGCAAGCATCAGTTACTGCTACGGCGGATCTGCGAGCGCAAGGGCGAAGCATTGTGTTTTGTTATCCGTGCGACGACGCCATTTTGTATCGTTGTTGGTACAGCGGAGGGCTACCGGGGAAACCCACTCAAGCTATGCCGGCTTGCGTGGGGAACCCGGCTAAACTTACCCAGGCAATGGAGGCCTGGGTGGAACACCCGGGCGGTCAGCTGGACGGCGAGTCCAGGCCAGGCACCCTTGCACCGAAAGGGTGGGAAGCCGCATCCTTAAAGAATCGCTATGGCAACGACTGCGGAACGGATTGCTCTCCCCGAACTGAACAATGACGAAGTGGCGCGCTACTCGCGTCACCTGATCCTGCCCGAGGTGGGCATGGAGGGCCAGCAGAAGCTGAAAGCTGCCAAGGTTCTGTGCGTGGGTACGGGCGGGCTGGGATCGCCGCTGGCGTTTTACCTGGCTGCGGCCGGCATCGGCACGCTGGGGCTCGTCGACTTCGACGTGGTGGACGCGAGCAACCTGCAGCGGCAAATCATCCACAGCACCAAGGACGTGGGGCGGCCGAAGATTGACTCGGCGGCGGAAAAGCTGACCGCACTCAATCCATTTATGAACGTGGTGAAGCACGAGACGATGCTGACCAGCGCCAACGCGCTCGAGATCATTCGCGATTACGACGTCGTCGCCGACGGGACGGACAATTTCCCCACGCGGTATCTGGTGAACGACGCGTGCGTGCTGACGGGCAAGCCGAACGCCTATGGATCGATTTTCCGGTTTGAGGGGCAGGCCAGCGTCTTCGCGACGGAGCAGGGGCCGTGCTACCGGTGCCTCTATCCTGAGCCGCCGCCGCCGGGGCTGGTGCCTTCGTGCGCGGAGGGCGGCGTGCTGGGCATTCTGCCGGGACTGGTGGGCGTGATCCAGGCGACCGAGGTCATCAAGCTGATCCTCGGCAAGGGTGAGCCGCTGATCGGGCGGCTGCTGCTGGTCAACGCGCTCGACATGCGCTTCCGCGAGCTGAAGCTCAGGAAGAATCCTGAGTGCCCGGTGTGCGGGAAAAATCCAACGGTCACGAAGCTGATCGACTACCAACAATTTTGCGGAATTATGCCTGAACCCAAAACACCCACAGCCGTTGTTAATGGCATTCCCCAGATGCCGGTGAAGGAGCTGAAGCGCCGCCGCGATGCCGGCGAAGAGGTTTTTGTCCTCGATGTGCGCGAGCCCTTCGAGAACCAGATTGCGCAGATAGGCGGCAAGCTGATCCCGTTGGGCGAACTGCCGCAGCGGATTGGCGAGCTGAAGCCGGAGCAGGAGATCGTGATCCACTGCAAGAGTGGCGGACGCAGCCAGCGGGCGGCGGAGTTCCTCGCGAAGAACGGGTTTGCGAAGGTGCACAACCTGGCGGGCGGGCTCACGGCGTGGTCGAACGAGGTGGACCCGACGGTGCGGAAGTACTAAAGGGCAGGGGATAGGGATTAGAAGCCCGCGAGGCGGCGGTCCCGAACTCAATCCAGCGGCGCAATAGTGTATTTGCGGCGCAAAATCCTCTTTGCCTCCGTGCGGAGGCGTGGGTATACTCCGTTTGCCCGGCAATCCATCCTCTTCTTCGTTTTCCAGGAGTCTTTTCGGTCTGGCCGGGTCGTTTGATTCGGGGGCCTTTATGGACTTATTTGCTTTGCGTTTTCTCTTCATCCTGATTTTTGCCGTTGCCTGCTGGTTCTTCCGCCCCTTCGGCGTGCATGGATGGATTGCTGCCGTGGGCGGTGCGGTCGCTGCCGGCCTGTTTATCTTCTTTGAAGTGCGGGTGCGGGCGCTCACGCTGCGCCGGCTGTTCGGAGCCGTCATCGGCAGCCTGCTCGGCATCGCCGGAGCGTTCCTGTTCGCGCTGGTTCTCGGTTACAGCCTGCCCGTCGGCCGCGAGCGCAGCCTGCTGCAGCTGGCCGTGCTGCTGCTCATGACCTACATCGGCCTGGTGGTTGGCGCAAGCAAGGGCGACCTGCTCAACCTGGCTGCGCTTGGGGGCCTGTTTGCGGGCGAACGGGGAACTCGCCGGAACACGAAGGTTCTCGATACCAGCGCCATCATCGACGGCCGCATCGCCGACATCGCGGAAACCGGCTTCCTCGAAGGCACGCTCATCATTCCTGAGTTCGTTCTGCGCGAACTGCAGATGGTCGCCGACTCGTCGGATTCATCGAAGCGGCAGCGCGGACGGCGCGGACTCGATGTGCTCCAGGCCATGCGCATCAATCCCCAGCTCACCGTGCAGATCGCGGAAGAAGACTACCCGCACATTCGCGAAGTGGACCTGAAGCTGATCGAGCTCGCCCGCCATCTCGAGGCGAAGATCGTCACCAACGACTTCAACCTGAACAAGGTGGCGCAGGTGCGCGGTGTGCCCGTACTCAACATCAACGATCTGGCCAACTCGCTGCGGCCGGTTGTGCTGCCGGGCGAAAAGATGCGGGTCGTGGTGATGAAAGAAGGCAAAGAGTACGACCAGGGTGTCGGGTATCTGGACGACGGAACAATGGTCGTGGTCGATCACGCACGCCGGCTCATCGGCCGCTCTGTCGACATCGCGGTCACCTCGGTGCTGCAGACCGCGTCGGGCAAGATGATTTTCGGCAAACTCGACGAGACGCCCAGGCCGGAGGCGATTCGCGCGGTGGAAGTGCCCAGCAACTAAAAACTGCGGGGCGGCAGAAACTGCAGCGGCCGCATCATTACGCAAGTCTTACATTCGCAACGACTCTGCTTCCTTTAGGGTCGATTCTGGAGGCCTGTTGCTGCATGTCCGCTGCTGCTGAGATTCCCGCCAACGCCGTTCCCAGCGAAGACACCGTCCGCGCTGATTCGGAAGCCCTCGCGCAGACGCGCTCTGCCCCGCTGAACATCATCTTTGCGGTCACGCTTACCGTATTCCATCTCGGCGCGATTGCTGCGCTCTTTTTCTTCAGCTGGAGCGCCCTCATCGTCTTTGCTGTGCTTTGGGTGCTCGGGCAGAACGTCGGCATCGCTATGTGCTACCACCGGTTGCTGACGCACCGCGGCTACGTCACGCCCAAATGGGTTGAGTACGCCATGGCCGTGTGCGCCACGCTCTCGCTGCAGGGAGGGCCCATCTACTGGGTTGCGGTGCACCGCATGCACCATCAGCTCACCGATCGTCCCGGCGATCCGCATTCGCCGCGCGACGGCAAATGGTGGTCGCATATGGGCTGGATCCTGCACGGCTCGCTGCGCAATCGCAATCCGCTTCTCACCCGCTACGTTCCCGACCTGGCGCAGGATCGCTTCTATCTCTGGCTCAGCCGCTGGCACTGGGTTCCCGTTACAGTAGTCGGCATCGGACTCTTTCTTGCGGGCGGATGGCCGTGGCTGCTGTGGGGCATCTTCCTGCGCATTACGCTGGGACTGCACGTGACGTGGCTGGTCAACTCCGCGACCCACATCTGGGGCGCGCGCCGCTTTGAAACGCGCGACGATTCGCGCAACAACTGGTGGGTGGCGCTGCTGACCGGCGGCGAGGGATGGCACAACAATCACCACGCGCATCCGGTTTCTGCGAGTCACGGCATGACCTGGTACGAGGTTGATTTCAACTATTGGGGCATCCGGCTGCTGGGCTGGATGGGGATGGCGAAGCGCATCAAGGTGCAGGACGCGAGCGGAGGCCGGGCGCGGGTGCTGCATCCGTGAACGAGGGTGCACAGGGGCCAGGGTGCAGGCGCGAGCGCAGCCTGGATGAAACGGGGCGGCTGCATTCGCAGGCTCCATCTTTCGATGGTTCCCGCGCCAAAGCAGTCGCTGGTAGACTCGCGGGCATGATCCCCAGCAAGTCTCTGCGGCTGCTTTTGCTGCCGTTCCTGGTTGCGTGCGCGTGCGCGCAGACCGCATCCCCTCATCTTTTCTTTCGCGTCACGCTCGGCTCCGGCATGCAGGGCCCGGTGTCGGGGCGCGTGCTGATCTTCCTCGAAGAGGGCAGCGGCGCGAAGCAGGTGACGGGCAATGAGTTCCGGCCTGAGGCGACGTACGTCGCGGCGCGCGAGGTTTCCGATCTGGCGCCGGGATCGTTGATTGACGTGGACGTGGACGGCCTCACGTATCCCGGTCCGTTCTCGTCGCTCAAGGCGGGCACCTATGAGGCGCAGGCCTTTCTCGACGTGAACCATACCTGGGCGTATGACGGGCTGGAGCCGGGCGACCTGGAGAGCAGCGTGGTCGCGCTGCCGAACTGGACCCCTGGCGCGGGCGGGGAACCGGCCTTCACGCTCGACGCAGTGGCCCCGGCGCGACCACCGCGCCCGTTGCCGCTCAGCGCCGACGCTCTTGGCGGGGCCGAGCACAGCGTCGAGCCGGCGGACTTCGTCAGCCCCGCGCTGACGGCCTTCTCCGGGCGCGAGACGCATATCCGCGCATGGGTCGTGCTGCCGCCGGGCTACACCGATCACCTGCACGAGCGTTACCCCACGGTCTATTGGACGCACGGGTTCGGCGCGAAACTGGACACGATCCGGCCCAGCGCGGTCATGATCGCGGGCCGCATGGCGGCGGGGAAAATGCCGCCCATGATCTGGGTCTTCCTCGACGAATCGCTGGCCACCGGCACGCATGAGTTTGCCGACTCCGTGAACAACGGACCGTGGGGACAGGCACTGACGACAGAATTCATCCCCTGGATTGAGGCGAAATACCGAATGGATGCGAAGGTGAGCGGGCGCTTCCTCAACGGGCACTCGTCTGGCGGGTGGGCTACGCTGCAGTTGCAAGTCAACTACCCGAAGATTTTCGGGGGCACCTGGTCCACTTCACCCGATCCCAGCGACTTCCATGATTTCACCGGCATTGATCTGTATGCGCCGCACGCCAACGTCTACCACCGCGCCGACGGGACGCTCTATCCGATCGTTCGCGATCACGGCAAAGTGATCGCCACGTTTAAGGACTTCGGCGATCAGGAGCTCGTGCTCGGCGAATACGGCGGCCAGATCGCGTCGTTCGAGTGGGTCTTCTCGCCGCGCGGGCCGGATGGGCGGCCGCTGGAGATGTTCGATCGGCACGCCGGCGATGTGAACCCGGCGGTGGTTGCTTACTGGCGCGATCATTACGACCTGGCGCACATTGTGGAGGCGAACTGGGCCACGCGCGGCGCGGACCTGAAGGGGAAGGTTCATCTGATTGTCGGCACCGCGGACACGTTCTACCTGGATGGCGCAGCGCATAAATTCGAGGCCGTGCTGCAAAGCCTCCACGCCGATCCGCACTTCACGTATCGCGAGAACCGCACGCACTTCGATCTCTACGAAGAGAACGGCGACCGCATGGCGATGTTCGACGAGATTGCCGCGCAGATGTACGTGGTGGCACGCCCCAAAGGGCACTGGAAACTGCCGGCGGGGGAGACGCCGATCCTGCACTAGAGCGTTCGGGATTGGCGGCGGGGCCTCACCGTTACTGCCGGGCTGCCCATGCCTCCAGTTGCTGCTCGTCCCCGATCTGCCCGCTCACCAAGCGCTCCACCAGATCGTGCATCCCCAGCAACGGAACCGGTCTCGTACCCGTCACCCCCGTCGTTGCACCCGGAAAGCTGACCATGAGCACCGGGCGCGGGTCGAACTGGCCGTGGCGTGAAGCCTGTTCATCCTCCCGGGTCCAGCCGAAGGCGAACCGCCAGAGCCAAACCCGCCAGCTATGGTCGGAGGAGACGATGACGGTCGTGCGATCCGCGTCGCCGGTCTGCGCGATATCAGCCAGCAGGATGCCGAGGACTTTGTCCGACAGCGCGAGGTTGTCGATGTAACTCCCGCTGGGTGCGACCTTGCCGGTTTTGCGATTGTAGTTTCCCGGCGGATGGGGAAACGGCAGGTGGACAAAGCACAGGTCGATGCCCTTGTCGGCGATGAGATCGCTGCCGTCGTGGACAATGCCCATTGCATCCACAGATTGATCGGAAGTCGCGATGTTTCTCGCGTGGCCGCGGTCCAGCGCCCGGTTCCAGTTTGCCGCTAGCGGAGCGATCACGTTCTCCAGCGTCGTCTTGTCGCGCGAAAAGTGGTCGGGCAGGGGAGGCATGGCCATCCGGCAGAAATCGAGCTGATCCTGCAGCACGCGGCAATAGGGGTTGTACTCGCCGATCGCGCCGGTGGTCCAGCCCGCGCGCTGCGCGTCGGCGAAGAGCGTCTGGCCGCCGTCGAAAGGCTGCCACGGCCCGTGTTTCTGCGACTGGTAGATCATCCAGCCGGACGGCGTGCCCCGCACATCTGCTATCGGCTTGCCGAGAAAGAGCGAGGGGATTACGTCCTCGGTATAGAACCCATCCGGCTGCACCTCAGAAAACGTCACGCTTCGCGCGCGCAGCTTGTCGAAGTTCGGCAGGTCGAGCCCCGGCCAGCGATGGACGAAGGCCTGGTCGTAGGACAACTCATCGAAGAGGAGCCAAACGACCCTCTGGTGCGGCGCAGTCCGGGGCGGCAGCGGCTTTTGAAACTCCGCCCGGTCGTATGGCTGATGCGCAAAACCAGCGAGAAGGAGCGCGGGAACCATCCAAAAAATCGAGAACCCGAGCAGCATGACCGCGAAACGGAGCGCGCGCACTGCGCGGGGATAGAACTGCGGCAACGCCAGCCACAGAATCAGGAGCAGCCCGGCGGCCAGGATAAACCCGCGGCGTGTGGTGATCTGCTGCCACCAGAGAAGCTGCGCCACGATCAGCCCAGCAACGGCACGCGCAGCCAGCAGGCCGAACCACAGCGCCCACACGAGCAGGATGAAGTCGCGGAAGGTGGAGGGGCCGCGGCCCCGGAATCGCGCCACCAGCGCCTCGATTCCGCTGAGAGCCAGCATCGCAACGAGGGACAGGATTACCAGATCAACCGCGAGAGCCCGGGCGACCGTGTTGAGCGGCAGCAGCCGATGGAACTCGTCGATGTGGGTTTGCGACAGCTCGGTCCAGATCAGCCCCGGGGCGAGCAGGATGGCCGCGCCGGCGCCCTCCAGCCAGCAGCGAGGCCATGGCGTCCGGGCTTGCGGCGCGCGAGCTTGTGGAAGGGTGGAAGCGCTTGTCCGCACTCGTGCTTACCTGGCCTGAACCAGAAACAGTGCCCGTCCGTTCGGCAAGGCTTCGCGCTGGACGACGGCGAAGTGCTTTTCGATGGCGGCGCGGAACGCCGGTTCATCGAGATGACCGTAGAGCTGATCGCGACCGCGCAGAAGATCGATAAAGCGGGGATCGGTTGCCGGAACCCATTCGACGATGGCCCATTGCGTCGTCAATTCGCGGAGCAGAGCGGCAATTTCGCTGAGAGGGATTTGCTCGGCCAGCAGCAGATGGTGGATCAATCCGAGCATCATCACGCATTCGAAGCGTCCGCGCGCGCGGTCGAGCAGCGCCAGGCTCTCGGCATTGCGCCATCCGACGGCAGGCGTGGGCCGCGCCGGATTCGCAAGGAGCGCCTGCACCCGCGCGCGCGCTTGCCGCGATTCGCGGATGTTCTGCTCGGTTGCCGGCACGTCCGTATCCCACGCGACGACCCCGGCTCCGCTTGCAGCAGCGATGCGCGAATAGACCCCGCTATTGGCTCCCAGATCGAGCACGCGGGTGGGCTGGGTCTTCGCGATCGCCTCACGCACAAACTGCTCTTTGCGCCTTCGATCCTCAGCGGCATAGTGATCGGCGGATTCCACATAGCCGCTCCAGCGGGTTGTTTGTTCCTTCGGGTCAAGGCGGGCCAGGTGCGCCCGCAATGCGGCGAGATTGCGGCGCAAAACCGTCAGGGCGACCTCCGGTTTTTGGCGAACCTTCGCGGTGTTTTGCGGGTTCTGTGCGGTGTTCTTTTCGAGCGTGAGCGGCAGCGTCACCAGGGACCGGAAGGGCTCGCGCCAGCGCTGCCAGCGGCTGAGATACGGAGCGAGGTCGGCAGGTTCGTAGCCGTCGCGTTTGTGGATCGTGGCTGCCAGCGGCCAGCCCAAATATTTGTAGGCGGCCAGCGGCAACAGGAAGGTGCGCACGAATTGTCCGTAGGCGAGCCATAGGGGGCTCTCCGGATTCCGCGCTTCCACCGACAGCACATCGACAAAAACCGGCTGCGTTCCCTGGAACAATACGTTGAGCGGTGTTGCGTCCTTCAGGAGCAGCCCGCGCTCCAGCAGCGCGTCACAGAGATCGAGGGTCAGCTCCGCAGCGGCTTTCCAGGCGCTGGGAGTCCACTCCCAGGGATAGGAAGGGAAGAATACGCGCGGATGTTCGAGGGTCAGCTCGCCATCGGCCCCGGGAACAAAGTCCGTCGCGATGAGGCGGCCCTGCCGCACCCACTCCTGGGCCAGATCCGACTGGAGGAACTGAAGAGCGGCCTTCGCCTGCTCCGCATGCACCCGCCGCACCACTCGATCGCCGCTGATGCGCAGCGATCCCGCCGGATCACGGAACGTTTCCTGCTGGAGTTCCGCTACTGCCATTCCTTCTCAGCTTCGCTCGATGCGCTCTTCTCGTCGGGCGTGGCCTCGCTGGTGGGCGGCGACATGCGGAAAAGCTTGCGAATTTTGGAGCGCAGAACGAACAGGGCTCCGGCCAACATAGAACCGCCGACCTGCACGGCCAGCAGGCCCGAGCCTGGATCGACGTAGCCGTAGGCCGGCTTCGCCAGGGCGACGAGCAGCAGAATCAATTCGATCGCTGCAAATGCCGCGAAAAGGAAACGTCTCAAATTTCGCACAGAAACTCCTGCCTTCATTGTCCTGAAAAACCGCCGCTCGTCAGTCCAGACGATATCCCGCCGAAGAAGTTGCGCGGTGTAATGCGCCAGCCTGTTTCTATCCTGCGCCACACTATACAGCCAAAGGCACGGCCGGTTACACAGACCGTCGACACCGCTGCGGCTCGGGCCGGTTTTCCGCTACTCTCTCGTCGCTGAAATCCGCCTTCGCTGCACCGAAGTCGAATCGCCTCGATACAATAGAGGAAGCTCCTCTTCATTATAGATATGACCCCTCAACTGGAAACCACCCTCGTTGCGAATCTGCAGAATGCCGCCCGCCAGGCAGGTCTTAGCGTTGTCTCCATCGGTGCAGGCAAAGACTTCAACGGCCACCCGACGACGCAGTTTCGGCTTGCCGCCGCGCCGGATGCGCCGGCGGACCGCACGCTGCTGCTGGAGCTGAGCGAGGCGTTCGACTTCCATAAGCCCGATTTGCTGCCGGAGATGACCGTGCATTTGCGCGAAGCTGCGCGGCGGCTGCGGAATCCTCGGCCCGATGCTTACGTGACGCTGGCCGGGCTGCCTGTCAGCTTTAGCCACTTCGCGTGGCCGTTTCACCGCTCCACTTCCGGTGCCGATACTTTTATCGTTCACGGCACGGTGCACCTGGAGGATGGAGCCGGATCGCCGCTGCATGCGCTGGTGTCAGCGAGCATGACCGTCACATTTGCCGAGATTGTCCCCGCCCCTGAGCAGCCGTACGCCGAGACGTTCATCTACAACGCGGTGCGCAAGACCCTCGACCGCGGGCAGCTCGAATTGCTCAAGAGCGGCAACCGGCAGCCGGTTCCGGTGACGACGCGCTATTACAGCCGCTGGCAGAAGAAGTTCTTCTTCACGGATACCGACGACAAGAGCCGGATGGAATTTCTTGCGCTCAAGGTCTACTGGCTCTCCGGGGTCCTCGGCGGGGGCCAGCCGGTCTGGATCGCCGATCCGCGCGATGCGCAGTATCTGAACACCACGGCTGACGGACTGGCGCGCATGGTGGCGGAACTTTCGCGCCAGGGGCTGCTGACGCTCGATGGCGAATACGCGGCGGCGGCGCCGCCGCTGATGGGGCAGGCGGAGGCGTATCGAGCAAAGCTGAATGCGGCGCTTGCCGTCACGCGCCCCACGTTCAACGAGGACATGCGGGCCGGCCACACGAACATGTAGGGACTGGCCGTCCAGGCCATTGCGCCTGACGGCGCGAAGATCTACAACTAGGCGCAGAGCAGGCGTCCGGAGCGGCCGTGCAGGCGCTGTTCTGTTCCTTCAGCGGGGAACCAGCGTGCGCGGATGGCGGTCCTGTCGAGATCCTCAAGATGCGTGAATCCAAGGGCGCGCAGGTCGAGCGCGAGCTGGGCCGGATCGAAGAAGAGACGGAATGGTTCTCCGGCGCGCGCGACGCGTGCTGCTAATGCGTCGAAGTTGCCGCGCTCGCGCTCTCCCATCAGCTCGCGGGGAATCACATAATCGAAGACGACGCCGCTGCCCTGGGGCAGGGATGCGATGAAGCCCAGCGTGGCGAAGGCTGCGAGACGCGTCAGATACGGCACGACGCCGAGCCAGGAGAAGAAGGCCGGGGCGTCGCGGCGAAAGCCGGCTGCGGCGAGACCGTCCTCCAGGGAGTGGCGCTCGAAATCGACCGGAGCAAACCGCACGGATGGGGGAATCGGGATACCGCCGTGTTCGAGCCGCCACAATTTCCAGGCCTGGGTCTCGGGAAAGTCCACTTCATAAACGAGCAGATGCGCGTGTGGATTGCGATAGGCGAAGGTGTCGAGGCCCGCGCCGAGCAGTACGTATTGCCGCACGCCCTGCGCGACCGCCCGCGCCAGCTCGTCTTCGGCATAGCGGCTGCGAACGGCCATGAAGGCCCGCAAGCCGCGCGCCCACGGACTGCGGTTTTCCTCTTCGGCTCCGGCGCGGACGCGGTTGGCGGCTTCGTCGCCGAGGATGGCCAGCGAGAGGGGATCGTCAAAGACGACGGGGTCATCGCCGAGCCGGTGCGCGGCGCGGCGCAGGGCCACGCGCTCCGCCGTTGCGCTGCGGCGTCCTTCGATCATGGCGTGATGAATGTGTGCAGCTGCGCGTGTTGAGCCCGGGCAGCGCGGTTACGGTTCCGCATAGTAGCCATTGCGTGCGCGGGCCTTCAGACCCGGCTTGTCGAGTTTGA
Organism: Acidobacteriaceae bacterium; assembly: GCA_049802575.1. Lineage (GTDB taxonomy): Bacteria > Acidobacteriota > Terriglobia > Terriglobales > Acidobacteriaceae > Palsa-343. The sequence goes on from JBARMS010000205.1 coordinate 65,413, forward strand.
CCTGCAGGTTATGCCAGGAATCCGGAGCATCGGCGTGCGGGGGATTGAATGCGAGCCGATAGGCGACGGTCCCATCGGTAATACATTTTGTAATTTCAGATGCGATGTCGTTGTTGCCGAAGAGCACCTGGCCGCCGCTGTGGGTCGACAGCACCTGCAGCGCCAGGTCGCCGGGATCGGCTTTCTTCGCGGCGGCCACCGGCTTCAGGAAATCCTGCCACTCGAAGTTCCGCATGTTGCTGGCGTCTTCGGTACCCAGCGGGTCGACGGAATCGAGGGTGATTTGCCCCTGCTGAAGCTCGGCGGATAAGGCGACGACCGTCTGAAAGAAGGCGCGCCGCTGCGATTCAGCGATATAGACGTTGGGGCTGTTAAAGATCCACCATCCCTGGCTGATCCAGATGACCAGCTTTTTCCCGGGTTCGTTGTCCAGCGTCGAGAGGATGGAATGCAGCGATTTGATGGAGATTTGCAGGCGGTCCGTTCCTCCGTAGAAGCCGGCCGAGCGGGGAATCTCGCGCAGGGTGCCCTGCTCCTGCTGGAGCTTCGCATCGAGCGCGTTGCCATCGGAAGTCGGCTGGTTCACCTGCTTAATGCCGGTGTCGGTGAGGAAGAGGATCGTGACGGGAAACGGAAGGTGACCCTGGTTTGCGGTGAGGAAGTTATGCAACTGGGTGCGCTCGACGCTGACCGCGATGAACGAGGTGTTCACCTCGTCGACGACCACAACGGCCTGCGTGGGAATGGACTCCGGCGAAGCCGCCGTGCTGGAAGCGGAGGCGACGGCGGTGAACGCCGTGATGGGGGTCGGCTGCCCATTGTCGAGCAGAGTAAAGTCGTCCTTCGTGAGCCCCGGCACCGGATGACCGGCTTTGTCGGTGGCCACAACGTCAAGGATCAGGGGGCCCTTGAGCGCCGGAGGCGGAGGCACCACCGCAGGGGCAGGCACCGTCTGTTGCCCCCAGGCACTCCATGCCAGACTTACAACTGCCAGACAGACAACATTTCTGATCCTCACAGTGCGACCCTCCGGGGGCTGACCTGTAGCCGTGAACCATGATGCCACGGCGGGGGGAGCGTTTGCCCTGAGAGGATTACGGCTGAGGGGCAGGATTAGACGCAGGCTGCGCCGGCGAATTGGGC
>JBARMS010000206.1:0-38051 GCA_049802575.1 Acidobacteriaceae bacterium
CTTCGGGCCTCACCGTCGTCGGCAGCGTCCTTGACGCGCAGTTCGTCGATGCGAAAAGTCCCGTCGCCGCCGGCTATGGCGATCATCTTGCCGTCTACAGTTCGTCGGGCATGGCATTCACCATCGCCAACACCGCGGTCCCCATCCACGTGCTCACTCAGAAGGACTACAAGCGCCCCACCGGCCGCGGTGGTCCCGAAGAGGAAGACGTCCCCCAGGGTCGCGCAGCGGTCGCGCCGGTGCCCCTCCCTGCGCCCAAGCCCTGGGAAGCCGCGCCCCTCAACGAAGACCAGTCCCGCAACAACCTCTGGATCATCCCCACGCAGGACCGCCCCGACGTCATCCTGCGCTTCGGCGCCGAAAGTGGCCTCCTGCTCTCCGGCCTGCTCGAGGGCGGCGGCGGCATCGCGGAGAAGCCCATCGTCGTCGACGCCCACTACGGATCGGGCAATGTGCTCCTCTTCGCCAACAATCCTATTTACCGCGGAGAAACCATCGGCAGCTATCCGCTGGTCTTCAATGCCATCCTCAACTTCGATCATCTGGCCACCCGGCAGTAACACCCGTCGCGGCGAAGGTGCGAACAGCCTGGACGTTGAGGCTGCAACCACATCGCCAGAGCCACAGCCTCGATTCGTGCAGCGCTGGTTGCCAACTAGTCACCACCCGCTCTCCGGTACCCGCCGCAAGGTAACCCTTCCGTGATTACAAAAGTCCGTAGAATTCGAACTAAGATGGGATAGCCAACCGTCGCGCTACCGCGTAACTTTCAAACATTGGGTGGCACTTGGGGGAGGGCTACCGAATTGCAAACGCCAGTGGACTTAACGTCCACTGGCGTTTTGCATTGTGGCCACAAATCCCCTGCGCATCGAAGCGCCACGCCGTTCGTTGCCGCCGCACCCTGCCGCACCCTGCCACCTGTACCCTGTACCCTGTAACCTGCATGGATCGACTTGGCCTCATCGCCGGCAACGGACGCTTTCCCTTTCTCCTGCTGGACGCGGCCCGCGCTCACGGCGCTGAAGTCATCGTCGCCGCGATCAAAGAGGAAACCGACCCGGAGATGGACGCCCGCGCCGCTGCCGACCCCGGCATCCGCGTCCATTGGCTCTCCCTCGGCGAGCTTTCCCGCCTCATCGAGACGTTTCACAAAGAAGGCGTGCGCCAGGCCGTCATGGCCGGCCAGGTGAAGCACAAGCAGATCTTCTCCAGCATCCGCCCCGACTGGCGCCTCGCAAAGCTGCTCCTCTCGCTGCGCACCCGCAATACCGACATGCTCCTCGGCGCGGTCGCCAAAGTCCTCGGCGACGAGGGTATCGATCTCATCCCCTCTACCTCATACCTGGAGCCGCTCCTCGCCGAACCCGGCGTCCTGACCGCGCGCTCACCCAACGAGCAGGAAACGGCCAACATCGCCTACGGCCGCGAATTGGCCCATCACCTCGCCGCATTCGATCTCGGCCAGACCGTCGTCGTTGCTGCGCAGGCCTGCGTCGCCGTCGAAGCCATGGAGGGCACCGACGCCACCATCGAGCGCGCGGGAGCGCTGATGCGCACCCTCGGCGATCCCGAAGCCGACGCGGAATCGACCCTCGCCCGCACTCTCACCGTCGTTAAAGTCGCCAAGCCCAAACAGGATCTCCGTTTCGACGTCCCCGTCATCGGCATCCGCACCATCGAGACCATGCGCCACGCCGGCGCCACCTGCCTCGCCTTCGAGGCCCATCGCACCCTCATCTTCGACCGCGAGGCCGTCCGCGCCCAGGCCGACGCCGCCGGCATTGCCGTTCTTGCCTTCCCAGCGTTTTAGGAAATTCTGTATCCCGAAGGCATTGGCCTGCTGTCGACGCAACCAGCAGGGAGCGGCCACTTTGCACGGGACCGGAATCGGAGCACTATTTCCTTAAACGCTCTGGAAATCGCATAATGAGGAGCACGCATCGCGGGCCATGCATCCGCGATCCCCGGTTTTGAGCGCATATCCTGGAGCGCACGGGCCACGCAGTCTGCAATTGTCGTGCAAGCCGCGATACGGCGCGCTTGCGAATCAGCTTGTCGTTTCATGGGCACGTCATGCACGGGATCGCCCCAGCGAACCCGTGCCAGTGCCTCCAGGCTGATCAGGAAAGCGGGTTTCATTCCCGCGGCCAATCTCAAAGGAGAATCCAATGTCCAGGTTTTCGCTTTACGCCCTCATCGCCGTCGTGATTCTCGTCGCCGGCGGTTACGCGGTCCAGCGCGGCTTTGCCGCCGACAACGCCGCCATGCCGGAGGTCGGGCAATCCGCTCCCACCTTCACCTTGCCCAACCAGGAAGGCACGCCCGTCTCCCTCGACAGCTACAAGGGCAAGTGGGTCGTCCTCTACTTCTATCCCAAAGACATGACCACCGGCTGCACCATCGAGGCGCACAACTTCCAGCGAGACCTTGCGAAGTATCAGGCCCTCAACGCCGTCATCCTCGGCGTCAGCGTCGATACCGTCGACAGCCACAAGCAGTTCTGCACGAAAGATTCGCTCACCTTCACCCTGCTCGCCGATCCCGACAAGAAAGTCGTCGAGAGCTACGGCTCTCTTGGCAATTACGGCCCCATGGTGATCGCCAACCGCAACACCTTCCTCATCGATCCCGACGGCAAAATCGTCAAGGTGTGGACCAGGGTGAATCCCCAGGTTCACAGCGACGAGGTGCTGGAAGCGCTCAACAGCCTGCAGAAGAAAAGCTGATCCATCCAGGCGTTAGGGAATAGGGATTGGGATCAGTCCCACGCAGCTTTTTCAATATCGCGGACAGCATTCGGCTATCTCCGACGCGAGATTGGCGACCTGATCGACCTCGGCGGCATCCGCGAAAAGCAGCCGATCGGTGACTTGTAGTTGGGTTTGCAACTCGAGGCAGGAGCCGTTCGCGATACTGAGTAAGTGCCGGTACTGGTCCCTTGAGCCTCGCCCATATCCCTCGGCGATATTGCTTGCAATCGACACACCGGCTCGCCGCAACTGGCTCGTCAATCCGTAGACTTCGTCTCGCGGGAAAGTGCGCGTAAGGGCGTACACCGCGACGGAGAGATCCATCGCCCGTTCCCATACGAGAAGCTTGCATTGAAGTCTCGAAGGCCGCAGCATACTGTCGTTCTACAGCGAATGCCGACGCAACACAGCCTGCCTTTGGTAATGGTCTGACTGGGCGGCCTATACCCTATTCCCTGTTCCCTGTTCCCTATTCCCCACTGTCCTTCACCGGCGTAATCGGATGCTTGTTCTCCGGCGCGTTCGGCGACACCCCAAAGTCCCACACATCCAGATTGATCTGGCCCGGCCCCAGAATCTCCATCAGCGCGTACTCGCCCACGTCGAGCGGCTCCTTCGGCGTCAGCTTCATCCAGTGCTTTCCCGGCAGAATCTCCGCCGTCATCGGAATGATGTCCTCATTCTGCTGCGCGCCGCCCACGCGGCTGATGCGCATCGCCCCAATTACCCGCTCCCCAGGCTGCACGTCCAGTTTCACGATGGCGTAGCGGCTGTCCGGCGAGCTGGCCTCATTCTTACCGATCGTCGAGCTGGCGCCGTGGGTGTTCACGACCATCGCCGACTCCGGTTCCATTTGCTCATCCCGCGTGTCGAGGCTCACGTACAGCGCCGGATCATTCACATGCAGCCGCACTCTCGCCGCCTGCCCCTCAATCCGCACCGGCTCCTGCGCGCCATGGAACGAAGCAATCGCCGCGCGCAGCACATCGTGGCTCGCGTCATGATGCAGCACGCCCTGCGTCTGGTCCAGATACACCAGTTCCGGTATGCCCTGGAAATCGTCCAGCGCGAAGATTCCGTCCCGATCCGGCAAATGCAGCCCCGGAGCCACCACGGGCCGGCGCGCCCGCTCCTCCGCGCGCGCCGCCGCCGCCTCCGCATCGATCTTTGCTGCCTCGCTCTGCCCCGTATCGGTTCCCGGCGCCGCGTTTCCGCTCTGCCCGCTCGCCTGCGTCTGCGGCCCCTGCAGCGGCGTCACCGTGCCCCCCGGCCCATGACTCTGGTTCCACTCATTCGTCGCAGTCCAGTCCACCAGCGCGTTAGGAACCTCTTCCCAATCCTCGCGCTCTGCGCTGTAATAGCGTACCCGGTCGCCCTTCGCCTCATATTTGGTGATCGCCTGGTAGCTCCCGTCCTTCAGGATCAGCCGCTGCCCGGTCTTCATCTGCGCCGCTGCCGCCGGCTCGCCTGACAGCACCGCAGCCACCGGCGATCCCGGCATCATCGCCATCCCTGCCAACAACACCGGAATCCAGCGCAGCCCTCGCATCGTTCTCTCCTCGCAATCCTGACCGCCAACCATTAGATACGCGCTCGGCCGCATCCGTCACCCGCGCCACCAGCGTCCCCGCGCGAGCCGGTCGAAACCCTGCCCGCACCCATGGTTTTGGAATATCCTCTCTCTTATGCTTTCCAGGAATCTCCTTGCTGTCTGCACTCTTTCGGCTTTTGTCTGCGTGCTGTCCTCCGGCCCTGCCCTGGCCCAGTCCCCGAACGCGCAACAGGCTGCTCCGCCTACGCCGCAGAATCAGACCGCCAGCCCCGCCCAGTCACAGCCGCAGCTCCAGGATCTCCCGCCGGACTCCCACACCCTCTCTCCTGCTGAGGAGGCGAAGGAACGCGAGCAGCAGACGCTCGCCGCTGCCCTGCGTCTGGCCTCGCTTCAGGCGCACTGGGGGGCCGAGATGTCAACGCCGGGCCTCTCGATGTCGCTGGTCGAAACCGGCCGCGCGAAAACCGCCGACGGCGCCACCCAGATCAGCTACCACATCACCGCCTCCGGCTTCACGCCCGGCGATTCGCTCTCGCTCATCCGCTGGCCCCTCAATGAGCAGGCGCAGAAAGTGATCAGCGGCCTTGCGCTCACCGCCGACGGCACGCTCATCTGCGCCGCGCCGCAGGCCAATCCCACGCCCACAGCCCCGTCAACCGCCCCATCCGGTCCCACGGCTCCCAGTTGCACCACGACCATGAAACCCAGTGATCCAGTCCTCATTCAAGCCACCGTGGCGCAAGGCGAGGCCATCCGTGTCGCCGTGGTTGATGACGACCGCAGCCGCGGAGCTGCGGCGTCCGTTGTGCCCTTTCCTCTCGCCGGCCAGGATCAGGGCTGCAAGCTCTCCATCATCATCGGCCTGAAAGACGCCAGCATGGTGCTGGTGGAAGGAACGGGTTTCCCGCCGAATACCCCGCTCAAGCTCGAGTCGATCACTGGGAGCAACACGCGCCAGCTCAGCCCGCGCACCAACGCCGATGGCCGCCTCGTCGTCGTCGATCTGCCCGAGTCGAAAGGAGCAGCCTCGGGAACCACGACCGTTCGCTTCTCCGGCGTAACGCATTTCCCCACCCTCGAAGATTCCAGGAATCCTGCCCAGCCCGACCCCACCTGCTCCCCGTCCGTCACCTATCCCTGGGGCAAAGGAGCCTACAAGCTGCAATAAGCCACGCGCAGCGTTACGGCTTGAGCCCCGGCAAGCTTCTGCTTTGTATCGGGGCACGACCCTGGTCGTCCCCTTCCGGCCTGAAATTAAGTCGGGCTTGAGTCCCTGCGGTGCGCACTTCCGGGAACTTTCCTCTCGCCCTGCGGTGTCTACCCATTGCCGGTCCCCGCATGCCCGGCGTTCGCACAGCATCTTCGTAACAGGAGAGTGCAATGCCGGAAGCGCCCGCCAGCGCGCCGCATCTCTTTTGTGAGATCGCCGCAGACGACGAAGACTTTCGCCGGACCTGCACAGTCGTCGCAGCCGGCTCAGCAGTCGCTTGCTGCGTCGCCCTTCTCGATTGCCGTCCCCCCCTGTTTCCCACGCTGACCTGGGCAACGGTCCTGCTGCGCAGCACGCAGTATCTCCTGGCAACGGCCCTCGCCGGAGCAGCGGGGCTCGCGGCAGCCTGTCATGGCCTCAGCCGCCGCCCGCAGGTGCAGCGCCGCCATCTGGTGGAACACGCGCTGATGGGCTGGCTCTTCCTCCCCGGCATCGCGCTGCTCGATCGCAGCTGGCCGGCCTGGGCGCTGCCTCTCTTCGCCCTGGCCGCGGCCGGCATGGCGGTGAGCCTGCGTCTGCTTGCTCCACGCGAGCTGCACGACGCCGATCCCTCCCTCGAGCCACCCGCTTTCGCGAGCTTCTACGGCACGCCGATCACCGGATTTCGCCCGGCTCGCGCTCTGGCCATTGCTCTCTGCGCACAGGCGTCCCTGGTTTTGGCTGTAGGTGAGAATTATCGCCTCGCCGGACTGCTCCTCGGCGCGGCCATGTTCCTCCTGCTCTGGCACTGGAGCGCGGAGGTCGAGATTCAACTCCAGCCGCATCAACGGCGGGCGCTTGCCAGCAGCGTAGCCGCGTTGTCCTTCCTCATCTGCCTGCTGGTGCTCATGCCGTGGATTCGCCGCTACGGCGCGGGCATTCCCGTCGCCGCCAAAACCCAGCCCACCGCCGGGGCTGCCGGCCAACCCCACTTCGGCAGCGTGATCCTGCTTCCCCCCGAGCAGCACGTGGCCCGGCTGTATCTGTCGCCTCCGCCCGAGCTGCCGACTGCAGGCCGCATCACGAAGCCACTCGAAATCCCCTTCGACGGCGCGTACTGGTACTTCGAGCCGCCAGATCAGGATCCAGGCCCGACGCCCCACAAGGCCCATGGCGTGCCCACCGATGCAGGTATCAATTTGTCATCCGCCGCCCGAGGCCCCTTGCGCATGGAAGCGGTACAGCCCCTGGTGCAGCCTATTTCCTCTGACTGCTGCGCGGCGCTTGAGGTCGACGTCACGGATGCAGACGCGGACGCGGGTGCTGTCCAGTTGGGTGTTCTGCTGACCGACACCGCATCGCCCGAGCAACCATCGGAGCTTCTCGGCTTCCAAACCATTCCCGGCAGCCAGGCGCTCGGTATCGGCACGCAGCCCGGGCCCGTCAGCGGCTCCGTCCGGTTTGCGCTGCCGCCAGCCCGTCGCTTGCCCCGCTTCAACCGCATTACCCTCGTGATTCTGCCCACCCTCGATCCATCCCGCGGCGCAAAGGTCGCGATCCGCGGATTCACTCTGCTGCCGAAGTAGGGCATGTCAATGAAAACAAACGGCGAAAGGGGGAGCCATTTCCCCTCACCCGGCAAAAATCGCGCGGGAAAAACGCGGTCCTCGCCGTGATCACAAATCTCTCGCGTCCGCGTTTTTTGCGTTCCCCGCCACTGATCCCGTTGTAAACTTTGGGCACGTTGATTATCCCGTTGTAATCTTCGGCGGGCCGATTATCCCGTTGTTACGTTCGGTCAGCTCAAGCCACCATAGCTAAGGGATCGCCAGGCAACTCGCATGTACTTCTCCTCCTTCATGCAGATGGCGAGCCAGCGGGAGTATTGGTACCCTCCACGGCTGGCTCGGATTCTTTGGTCGGCGACCCGCAACATCCACCGGCAAGTCGAGATTTGCCAGATCCTTGCGCGTCCTGAATTCAGGAGCATCGCCTCTCGCCACCCGGTGTTTCCCTTTAAGTACCTCTCCACCTCGTATCTGTTTCCAGGCCTTTCCGCCACAGAACGCGCCCAGTGCTTCCTTCATCACTACCGGTATGTTCAGGATCATTTGGACTGCGGCATCCTGCGCGAGGCCCTGCAGCGCGATACCGTCCTCCTTGAGTTGTCCCAGGTCGGCCATTCCTCTGCCGTGACCATCGGACCGCCTGCAGAAAATGCTCTCTGGGAAGGGGAACTGGCTCTTGCCCTGTGGTTCGACGGCGAGCCCCTCTATTCGCTCCAGTTTGCGATTGTCCCAGGCTGGGTCCTGCAATCGCAGGAGAAAAACGCCTTTGTCATCCTGCGTATCCAGGGAGTGAAGGGTCGCCTGGATGAGATTCGTGCCGCCACCAGGGTCCTGCAGGACATCGCTCCCCCGGCGCTGCTGGTTGCGGCGCTCGCGGGGATCGCGAAGGCATGGGACATTCGGCTGTTGGGAGGCATCAGCGCTCTCAGTCAGTTTTCTCGAGAGCACTGTTCCGCTGCCCTCATGCGGACCTACGACGAGTTCTTTGCCACTCTCGGCGCCACGCAGGTATCGGATAATTTTTTTGCAACCGCGATCCCGCTCAAAGAGAAGGCGATCGACGAGATTACCAATGGGCACAAGGCGAGGACGAGGAAGAAACGGCTGTTTAAAGCGATGGTGACGGAAGAAGTGTGCCGCCGCATCACGGAAGGCAGCCTTTCGTCCAGCCCCTCGATTGAAATCCTGAACCCTGCGGAGTCAACCAGCCTTGCTTCTGAGAAGCAGATGGCGGGCTGACACCAGCGCAATCGCACGCGGTGAAATCGGTGTAGCTTCGCCTGTGTGCCTCCGGCAGCTGATGGTGCTCGCGGCAATGTGTTAGAAACCGATGATGCTGATCGCGCCCTGGTCTGTCTTCCTCGTGAGCTCCCTCGCTCCGGTCGCCTTCCCGAAGACCCCGCCGCTTTTTCCGTTGCCTTCTCCCCCGATTCCAGCCATACTTGATCGTGCCCGCCTGGAAAGTCCAGCACACAATCCAAAATAAGGTGACGCAGAAATGTCCGCGAAGTACATTTTTGTGACCGGCGGAGTTGTGTCCAGCCTCGGCAAGGGTCTTGCCGCCGCTTCCATCGGTTCCCTCCTCGAAAGTCGCGGCCTCAAAATCAACCTGATGAAGTTCGACCCGTACCTGAACGTCGACCCTGGCACCATGTCGCCGTTTCAGCATGGCGAGGTCTTCGTCACCGACGACGGCGCGGAAACCGACCTCGATCTCGGCCATTACGAGCGCTTCACCCACGCCAAACTCACCCGCGACAATAACTGGACCACCGGCCGCATCTACGAGCAGATCATCACCAAGGAACGCCGCGGTGACTACCTCGGCAAAACCGTCCAGGTCATCCCCCACGTCACCAACGAAATCAAGAATGCCATGCGGAAAGTCGCCGCGGAAGGCGACATCACCATTGTCGAAATCGGTGGCACCGTCGGCGACATCGAATCGCTGCCCTTCCTCGAAGCCATCCGCCAGATGCGCCAGGAGCTGGGCCGCGAAAACACTGTCTTCGTCCACGTGACGCTGGTGCCATGGATCGGCGCCGCCCAGGAGCTGAAAACCAAGCCCACCCAGCACTCCGTGAAAGAGCTCCTCTCCATTGGAATCCAGCCCGACATTCTTCTCTGCCGCACCGACCGCTTCCTTTCGCGCGACGTGAAAAGCAAAATCGCTCTCTTCTGCAATCTCGAAGATCAGGCCGTCATCACCGCGCGCGACGTCGATTCCATCTACGAGGTGCCCCAGGCTTTCGCCCAGGAAGGCGTCGACCGGCTCGCCCTCAGGTACCTGCACATGGAGACGCCCGAGCCGCAGCTCGACAAATGGCGCGACCTCGTCCATCGCTGCTATAACCCGCGCGACGAAGTCTCCATTGCGATTTGCGGCAAGTATGTCGAGTACGAAGACAGCTACAAGTCGCTCAAGGAAGCGCTCGTCCACGGCGCGCTCGCTCTCAACCTCAAGCTGAACGTCACCTGGATTGAAGCCGAAGGCCTCGAAGACCCAGGCTACGCCGAGCAATTGCGCGGATACGACGGCATCCTCGTCCCCGGCGGCTTCGGCAAGCGCGGCATCGAGGGCATGCTCAACGCCATCCGCTACGCGCGCGAGCGCCAGATCCCGTATTTCGGCATCTGCCTCGGCATGCAAACCGCCTGCATCGAGTACGCCCGCAACGTCTGCGGCCTTGCCGGCGCCAATTCCAGCGAGTTCGATCCCGCCACGCCCCACCGCGTGATCTACAAACTGCGCGAGCTCACCGGCGTGGAAGAGATGGGCGGAACGATGCGTCTGGGCGCCTGGCCCTGCCAGCTGCAGTCAGGCAGCGTGGTGGCGCAGGCCTACGGCAAAACCGAGATCAGCGAACGTCACCGTCACCGTTACGAATTCAACCGCGAATACGAAGCGCTCCTCACCGGCGCCGGCCTCGAGATCACCGGAACCACTCCCGACGGCACCTACGTCGAGATTGTCGAGATTCCCGGCCACCCGTTTTTCCTCGGCTGCCAGTTCCATCCCGAGTTCAAGTCGAAACCCCTCGAGCCGCATCCCCTCTTCGCCGCCTTCGTGAAGGCCAGCTACGAAAATCGCAGGAAGTCGAAATCACCCGCGGCCTCCGAGCCAGCCAGAATCGAAGTCACGCAGGGATAGTTCTCCATCAACCCACTCTTGACAATCCAGACAGTCGCTGAGCGAGCCTTCCGAATCGTTGCGCCCGCGGTTGGCGCAACAAAGAAACCAGACGCGCGTCGAAGGACCCGCATTTTCGTGCACCAGAGGCGGGAATGGGCGAGGGTGCCCAACAGCTACCGCAGCGCCACCCCCGTCGCCGCCACCACCGCAATCTCCACCCGCGGCGGATGCACCAACGTATTGTGAATCAAACAGTTGTGCACAGCCCGATCCACGCCCTCGCGATCCCGCTCTTCGCAGTCCACCGGCAAATCGACCTCGATGCGGATGTTATCCACGCGCGCCGGATTCTTCACCTTCTCCGCATGGACGCGCACCCGCGTCCCCTCCGTCGCCAGCCCATGCCGCTTCAGGTAGTCCGCCGCATAGTACGCCGCGCACGATCCCAGCGACGCCAGGAACAACTCCGGCGGCGTCATCCCCTCGTCGAAGCCGCCATTTTCCTCTGGCTGATCGCTCACAATCATGTGCTGCCGCGCGCCAGGCCTCGCCGTCCTGATCTCAAACTGCACCGCGCCCAGATGTTCCACGATCATGTCCATCTCTCATTCCCTCTCGAATGAATCATCGGCCCGCAGACACCCGGCTTCCGTGACCGCGGTCACCCCAGGCAACTTCTCGCGCCGCGGAACAGGCATCGGCCATCTAACCCAACCATGCCGCCCGTCACGTCCCGGCCCGCCCGCCGCAGCCTCCTTTCCGCCGTCTTCACCGCCATCCTGCTGGGGGCTCTCTTCGGCATCGCCGCCGTCACCGTCTTTCTGCACGCGGCAAAGACCGGCGTCTGGGACCGTCTCGCCTCGCTCGTCAGCGCGCGCACCACCCGCATCGACACCTCGCAGCCGACCGTCGTCGTCGAAATCCGCCGCCTCGCGCGGCTCGAATCCGCAGCCTTCACCATGGAAAAGATGGTCTCCGGCGACCGCGAAGGCCGCGTCCTGCCTGCGTTCCTCACCGGCGACCGCGTTCTGCTCGAAGTCCACGGCGAAGCCGATGCCGGCGTCGATCTCAGCCAGCTCACGCCCGCCGATGTCGCCGTCAGCCAGCGCAGCGTGCGCGTCCACCTGCCGCCGCCGCAAATCTTCACCGTCGCCCTCGACGACCAGCAGACCCACGTCTACTCCCGCCAAACCGGCATCCTCGTCCCCGTCGATCCCAGCCTCGAAGGCGAAGTCCGCGAGCAGGCCGTCGAAAACCTCCGCCAGTCCGCGCTCGCCGCCGGCATCCTGGCCACCGCCCAGCGCAACGCCTGCGCCACCGTGACCAAACTCCTCCTCGGCCTCAACTTCCAGCAGGTGGAGTGCAACTGACCGGCTACACGCTACCCGCTACCCGCTACACGCTATACGCTAAGTACGTGACCTCCGAATTCGAGATCGGCCCCGTCCCTGTTGGCGGCGGCCGGCTCTTCCTCATCGCCGGACCCTGCGTCATCGAAAGCGAAGCGCACGCGCGCACCATGGCCGACTCCATCCAGCGCATCACCTCCGACCTCGGCGTGCCCTACATCTTCAAAGCCTCCTACGACAAGGCGAACCGCACCTCCGTCTCCAGCTTCCGCGGCCCCGGCCTCGTCGAAGGCACCGCGATTCTGCGCCGCCTGGCCGAGGAAACCGGCTTGCCCGTCCTCACCGACATTCACGAGCCGGCGCACTGCGAAATCGCTGCCGAGGGCGCCGACGTCCTCCAGATTCCCGCCTTCCTCTGCCGCCAAACCGATCTTCTCCTCGCCGCCGCCCGCACCGGACGCGCCGTCAACGTGAAGAAAGGCCAGTTCGTCGCCCCCTGGGACATGCGCCACGCCGTCGAGAAAATCGCGACCACCGGCAATCCCCGCGTCTTCCTCACTGAGCGCGGCGCCACCTTCGGTTACAACAACCTCGTAGTCGACATGCGCTCGCTCGCCATCCTGAGGAAGTTCGCCCCCGTCGTCTTCGACGGAACCCACTCCGTCCAGATTCCCTCGGGATCGAACGGAGTCTCCGGCGGCCAGCCAGAATTCATCCCGCTGCTCACGCGCGCCGCCGTGGCTGCCGGCGTCGACGGCATCTTCCTCGAAGTCCACGACAACCCCGCCGCAGCCAAATCCGACGCCGCCAACGCCCTCGATCTGAAGAACCTGAAGCCGCTGCTCGAAACGCTCCTCGCCATCCACGCCGCCGCCCATCCGTGAAGTGCGCGAAGCGCCTTTTGCCTGGACGGCCAGTCCCGGCAAGTGCCGTGCGACAATGGGGGTGAACTGGCCATGAAAACTCCCACTGCAGGGTCGCCCTCGCCAGCCACCATCACGCCGGAGATTCTGGCACAGCACAGCATCACCCCCGACGAATACCGCCGCATCGAAGATGCTCTCGGCCGCACGCCCTCGCTCACCGAGCTCGGCATTTACTCCGTCATGTGGAGCGAGCACTGCTCCTACAAATCCAGCAAAGTCCATCTCCGCCGCCTGCCCACGCGCAGCAAGCTTGTGGTGCAGGGGCCGGGCGAGAACGCCGGCATCATCGACGTTGGCGACGGCTGGGCCTGCGCCTTCAAAATCGAGTCGCACAACCACCCCAGCTACATCGAGCCCTATCAGGGAGCGGCCACCGGCGTCGGCGGCATCCTGCGCGACATCTTCACCATGGGCGCGCGCCCGCTGGCCGTCATGGATTCCCTCCGCTTCGGCCCAATTGAAGCCGATGGCGAGACGCCTGAAGAACTCGTCCGCAAGAATCACTCCATCGTCGAGGGCGTCGTCCACGGCATCGCCGGCTACGGCAATTGCTTCGGCGTGCCCAATCTCGGCGGCGAAACGAAATTTGAGCCCTGCTACTCCGGAAATCCGCTGGTGAACGCCTTCGCCCTCGGCCTCGTCCGCCGCGACGAAATTTTCTACGCAAAGGCTTCCGGCATCGGGAATCCCGTCATCTACGTCGGCGCGCGCACCGGCCGCGACGGCATCCACGGCGCGACCATGGCCAGCGAAGAATTCAAGGAAGGCTCCGAGCAGAAGCGCCCCAACGTGCAGGTCGGCGACCCCTTCATGGAGAAGCTCCTCCTCGAAGCCTGCCTCGAAGCGATGAAGACCGGCGCGGTGGTCGGCATTCAGGATATGGGCGCAGCCGGCCTCACCAGTTCCAGTTGCGAGATGGGCGCGCGCGGCGGCGTCGGCATCGAGATGAACCTCGACCACATCCCCCAGCGCGAAGCCCACATGACGGCCTACGAGATGATGCTCAGCGAGTCGCAGGAGCGCATGCTCCTCGTCGCCGAAAAGGCTCGCGCCCACGAAGTGCTGCGCGTCTTCGAGAAATGGGGCCTCGAGGGCGTCATCGTCGGCCACGTAATCGAGGAGCCGCGCCTGCGCATCCTGCACCACGGCGAGCTCGTCGCCGACATCCCCAACCAGTCGCTCACCGATGAGTGCCCGATCTACCACCGCCCCATCGGCACCTGGTCGCGCCCCGACCAGATCAAAGTCCCGCTCGATCCGCCGCCGCACATCCTCGAAGAACTGAAGAAGCCGCGCGACTACACCGCGGATCTCAAAAAGCTGCTCGCCTCACCGAACATCTGCTCCAAGCGCTGGGTCTTCGAGCAGTACGACTCGATGGTGCAGACCAACACCGTCCAGGGACCCGGCGGCGAAGCCGGCGTCATGCGCATCAAGGGCACCGGCACCATTGGACCCGATGGGACCCGCCACGAGCGCGGCCTCGCCATGGCGCTCGCCGGCAACGGACGATGGTGCTATCTCGATCCCAAGCTCGGCGCCATGCACGCCGTCGCCGAAGCCGCCCGCAAGGTCGCGTGCACCGGAGCCACGCCCGTCGCGGCAACGAACTGCCTCAACTTCGGCAACCCCGAAAAGCCCGAGATCATGGCCCAGCTTTCGGCGGCAATCGACGGCATCGCCGAAGCCTGCACCGCATTAGGCACGCCAATCACCGGCGGCAATGTCTCCCTCTACAACGAGACGAAGGGCGAGGGAATCTACCCGACGCCAGTCGTCGGCGTCGTTGGCATTTTGGACGACGTAACGAAGGCGGTGCCGGCGAGTTTTCAGCACGAAGGGGACGCAGTGCTTTTATTGTGGCCCTTCAGCGTCGATACGACAGGCAAACCCGATGAAGAATGGAGCGCACGGAACTTGCCTCGATGGCTTGGTTCCTCAGAGTTCGCAAACAACGTGCTGGGAGAATTGTGGGGAACTCCACATTTTTGCGATTTGGGAGCCGAGGCCAACCTGAATCGCGCTCTGGCTTCGCTGGCAGCCCAGAGTTTGCTTCGTTCTGCCAACGATGTATCCGACGGTGGTTTGGCAGTAGCCCTGGCTGAGAGCAGCTTCTCAAACCGCATAGGCTGTTCTATATCCGCGGCTGATCCGCAGAACCGCGACCATGGCCTCGCCTGGGTGATGTCCTTGTTTGATGAAACGCCCGCTCAGGTGATTGTCACGTGCGATTCCGAATATGTTGAGCAGATTACTGCGCTGGCGAAAGACTTCGGCGTTGTTGCAGAGCGGTTGGGGAGCACGATCAAGGATCGAATTGAGATCAACTTCGATCACGAATCTGTGATGTCGACCAGCATTGACGAGCTTCGTCACACGTTCTTCACCGCCCTCGAATCTCAGCTAACCGCCGAGGTGACCGCGTGAACCACCTCAGCGAACAAGTTCGCCGGGGACCCCGGTCGAGCCGCCTCCTCATCGAAGGCCTCCCCGTCGACGAACGCGCCGGAGGCGCGGCGCTCAATAGCCCCGCGCTTGAGCGTGGGGAAGCAACACCAAAAATCGCCCGAGTCCCGGAGGGACGACTCGGCCTGCAGCCGGTCGCGAACCGTGCGACGACGGTAGAAGCCTCGGGCTTCGGCCTGGGGACCATCGCATCCCCAAACCAGGGCCGGGTGCCCCACATCTCCGCGCCTTTCGGAGATGTGGGATTGCACAACCCTCGCCCCGCCACCGAAGAAGATCCCAAACTCCGCGAACACTGCGGCGTCGTCGCCATCCACAACCACCCCGACGCAGCCCGCCAGGCCTACCTCGCCCTCTACGCCCTCCAGCATCGCGGACAGGAATCCGCCGGCATCGCCACCGCCGACGGCACCCACCTCTCCAACATCAAGGGCATGGGCCTCGTCTCCGAAATCTTCACCGATGACGTCATTGCGCGCCTCAAAGGCTCGATGGCCATCGGCCACACGCGCTACTCCACCACCGGCGACTCGGCGCTGCTCAACGCCCAGCCCATTCGCGTCGAATCGACCAAGGGCCTCATCGCCATCGCGCACAACGGCAACCTCATCAACCTCGGCAATCTGCGCGTGCATCTCGAGCGTCAGGGCGCATTCTTCCAGACCACCTCCGACTCCGAAATCATCGTCCAGCTCATCGCGCACTCCCAGGCCACCACGCTCGTCGACGCCATCGCCGACTCGCTCCGCCAGGTCGACGGCGCCTTCTCCATCGTCATGATGACCCGCGACCGCGTCTTTGCCGCCCGCGATCCTCACGGCTTCCGCCCGCTCTCCATGGGCCGCATCGCCAACCCCGATGGCCCCGACACCGTCGTCTTCGCCTCCGAAACCTGCGCCTTCGATCTGCTCCGCGCCAAATTCGAGCGCGACGTGCTCCCTGGCGAGCTGGTCATGGTCAGCGCCGACGGCGTCACCTCCCGCCAGTTCGCCCCGCCCAACCAGACCAGCTGCATCTTCGAGCACGTTTACTTCGCGCGCCCCGACAGCATGATCTTCAACCGCTGGGTGCAGGAAAGCCGCGAGGAAATGGGTCGCCAGCTCGCGCGCGAGTCGCACGTCCCCGCCGACCTCATCGTTCCCGTGCCTGACTCCGGCGTCACCGCGGCCATCGGCTACGCAGCAGAAAGCGGCATCCCCTTCCGCTTCGGCCTCATTCGCAATCACTACGTCGGCCGCACGTTCATCGAGCCGGAGCAGAAGGTGCGCGATTTCGGCGTCAAACTCAAACTCAACCCCGTCCGCAATCTGCTCGCGGGCCGCCGCATCATCCTCATCGACGACTCCATCATCCGCGGCACCACCAGCCGCAAGATCGTTCGCATGGTGCGCCAGGCCGGCGCGAAGGAAGTTCACCTGCGCGTCAGCTGTCCTCCC
Source organism: Acidobacteriaceae bacterium (assembly GCA_049802575.1). GTDB lineage: Bacteria > Acidobacteriota > Terriglobia > Terriglobales > Acidobacteriaceae > Palsa-343. The sequence continues at coordinate 16,373 of JBARMS010000206.1, forward strand.
ACCATCTCGCCCTGCTTCTACGGAGTCGACACGCCGCGCAAATCCGAATTGATTGCCGCGAACAACACCATCGAGGAGATTCGTCAGTTCATCGAAGCCGACTCCCTCGCCTATTTGTCACTCGATGGGTTACGCAAAGCCTGCGACGGCGGCGAAGGCAACAAGTACTGCGTCGCCTGCTACACCGGCGATTACCCCACGCAGTGGGTTGACGTCGAAGACATCATGCCGGCAAAAACCCCTGCCCTGGTCTGAATCAGGCGCCACACCGCCCCGTTTTTCCGTGCCCTGCGGCCTTCGCGGTCCAACCCTCATCCTTCTTATTCGCGCTCCGGCGCCGTTCTGAACGCTGATCGCTGATCGCTGAACGCTGCGTTTCGTCCAACCTCCTCAACCTGCCCCGCTTCCCACTACACGAAGGGAGAATTCTGTATGGCAGCCACCAAAAAGTCCTCCGGAGGACGCAAGTACGGCCCCAAAGCAAGCAGCAAGGTGAAGCGCGCGATGCACGAGAAGAAACAAGGCACGCTGAAGAGCGGACGCAGCGGCAAGAAAGTCACCAGCCGCAAGCAGGCCATCGCCATCGGTCTTTCTGAAGCGCGCAAAGAAGGCGCCAGGGTCCCGAAGAAAAAATCCGCGAAGAAATCATCCGCGAAGAAGTCCTCTTCGCGGAAATCCGCAAAGAAAAAGTAGCCGGGCGCCACCCATCTGCGCACAGCCTGCCCTGAGCGAGGTCGCATCAGCGACCGCGTCGAGCCGGTTCGCAGATGGGTGACTCCATCCTCCTCAACCGCGATCCGATTTTGCTTTTGTATCCGGCCGCATCGTTTGCGGCACGTGTCACTTTCGCCCCCGGTTCTCACCTGCTACCTTGCTTGATAGTCCCCATGCGTTCCGACGTGGTGAACCTCAATCCGTCCGCTACCCGTTTCGTCCGCGCCTGCCTGCGCCAGCCCGTGGACCGCACCCCCGTCTGGTTCCTCCGCCAGGCTGGACGCTACATGCGCGAGTACATGGACGTGCGCCGCCATCACTCGCTCATCGAGATTTGCAAGCGTCCCGAGTTAGCCGCCGAGGTCACCATCACCGCGGCTGAGAAGCTCGACGTCGACGCAGCCATCATCTTCGCCGACCTCCTTCTGCCCCTCGAATGCATGGGTCTCGCCTTCGAGTTCCAGGCCGGCGAAGGCCCCGTGATTCACCAGCCCCTCCGCGACGCCGCCGCGATCGATGCCCTCGTCACCACCCGCGCCTCCGAGTTGTCCTACGTCGCCGAAGCCATCCTGCGCGTCGTCGCCCATTTCCACGACCGCATCGGCATCATCGGCTTCTGCGGCGCGCCCTTCACTCTGGCCAGCTACATGATCGAGGGTGGCGGCTCGCGGAACTACATCGAGACCAAGAAGCTCATGTACCGCCAGCCCGCAGCCTGGCGCAAGCTGCTCGACAAGCTGGTCGTCGTACTTCGCGCTTTCGCCGCGCAGCAGGTCGCCGCCGGCGCTGACGTGATCCAGATCTTCGACAGCTGGGCCGGCGCGCTCGCTATCCCCGACTACCGCGAATTTGTCCTGCCCGCCACGCGCATCCTGGTTCGCGAAGTCCAGGCGCTCGGCGTTCCGGTCATCTACTTCGGCGTGGACACCGCCAGCCTGCTGCCCGCCATGCGCGAAACCGGCGCTGACGTCCTCGGCCTCGACTGGCGCACCCCGCTCGATCAGGCCTGGCGCAACCTCGATTACGCCTGCGCCGTGCAGGGCAACCTCGATCCCATCACCCTGTTCGCCGAGCCGGAGCTGATTCGTAACCGTGTCCGGCACATTATCGATCAGGCTGCCGGCAGGCCCGGGCACATCTTCAATCTCGGCCACGGCATCGTTCCCGGCACGCCGGTGGAGAACGTCCAGGCCGTCGTGCAGTTCGTCCGCGAATACACGCCCAGGGAGCCGCGCCATGACTGACGCCGTTCTGCTCCTCGCGCACGGCACGCCCGACGAGATCGAAGAAATCCCCGCGTATCTGTCGCGCGTCACCGGGGGCCGCACCCTGCCCCACGAAGTTGTGGACGAGGTGAGCCACCGCTTCGCCGCCATTGGCGGCAGCCCCCTCACGCGCCTCACGCTGGAGCAGGGCCGGCTTCTCCACAAGGAAATCGGCCTCCCCGTCTACGTCGGCATGCGCAACTGGAAGCCGTATATCGCGGATGTGGTCCGCGCGATGCGCGACGACGGCATCACCCGCGCGGCTGTCATCTGCCTCGCGCCGCAAAACTCCCGCACCAGCGTCGGCCTCTACCGAAGCGCGGTTTTCACCGCCGCCGAAGACGCTCTCGATTTGCGTTTCGTCTCCGACTGGGCGGACCATCCCAAGCTCATCCAGGCGTTCGTCGAGCGTCTCCGCGACACCCGCGATCCCTTCACCACCGAAATCGGCGAGCCCATCCCGGTTCTCTTCACCGTCCACAGCGTTCCCTGCCGCACCATCGCCACTCCGCCGCAAACGGACCACCATCTACCTCCGGATCGGCCCGATCCTTATCCCCGCGAAGCGAAACTGACCGCTCGCCTCGTCGCTGCGCAAATTCCCGGCCTTCCCGAACAGGACTGGTTCTTTGCCTTCCAAAGCCAGGGCATGTCCGGAGGCCCCTGGATCGGCCCCACCGTCGAGGACACCCTCACCGCGCTCCGCCAGCAGGGCGTGACCCACCTCATCATCCAGCCCATCGGCTTCCTCTGCGACCACGTCGAGATCCTCTACGACATCGACATCGGCTTCCGTGAATTCGCCGCCAGCCTCGGCATCCATATTCGGCGTCCCAAATCGCTGAATGACTCACACCTCCTCACCCAGGCGCTGGCCGACCTCGCCCGCCGCGGCCTCACCTAAGGCCTGCTCCTCCGAATTCTCATCCCACATCGACGCCCGTGCCGCATCTGAATATCCTGAGATCGCTATGAAGACCTGGCAAAAGCTTGCCCTCATCGTTCTGCCCGCCGTGCTCATCTGCGCCATCGGCATCCTCTACATCAACCACAAACGCAATGAGCCGGTCGCCACTCCGCAACCGCGCTACCAGGAGCGCAAGCTCTCTGCCGACGAGATGGTCCAGCCGCGCAAGCTCTTCATCGATGACCTGAAGTCGGCTCGTGACCTCATCGGCAAACCCGTGTGGGTGCAGGCCGGTTATGAAATGGACTATTACCCCTACACCGCGCACCGCATCGATTTCGCCCACAAGGCCGGCGTGCTGCCCGGCGCGCAGCGGCTCGACGTCGTCGACGTCGTCACGCAGAAACTCCCCGCCGGCGTGGTCAGCCGCATTACGCGCGGCGACAAGCAGGCCTTTGTCGTTTTCACCATGCCCGGCGATCCAAAACAATATGCCGTCGCCGTCGGCTACTACCAGGGAACTAACTCCACCTGGTATTGCGACAATCTCTTTTATTACGACGACCCGCGCACCTTGTACAGCTTCTGGCCGGCCTCCATCTGGCAGGCCATCGGTCAGCACAAACCAATCGTCGGCATGAACGAATTGCAGACGGCGATGGCCGTCGGCGTGATGCAGCAGTCCGAATCATCCGACTATGGCAATCGGACCATCGACTACGATGCCGGTGGCACGAAATGGGCAGTCACCTTTGAGAACGACAAAGCGGCCCAGGTCGAGCAGCAGCCGTCAACACCCGCAGCCGCAAAGTAATTTCTCAAAACCACGACGATCACGCGGAGCCGGCGAAAGTGATGATTCGGCCCCCGCGCCGAATCAAACGCGCCTTCCAGTACCGCAGGAATCCTTGAGACGCGCATCTGGTATGCTCCCAGCATTCCTGATCGGCGTGAGGCTGGAGTGCGGCATCGAGTGGCAGCAGCGTGTCTGGCAGTGGCGTTGAGCGCGGGGGCGCAGAGCGTGCCTCATGCGACGGGCACCATTCATACCCGCGAAGTCGACATCGGGTACGAGACCTTTGGGGCACGCGGTTCTGGCGCGTCCCGATCGGCGCTGCCGGTGATCGCCATCAACGGGGGCCCTGGGCTATCGCACGCCTACATGATAGTCAACGACCTGTGGCAACAGGTGGGGCGCGATCGGCTGGTCATCCTGTACGACCAGCGCGGTCTGGGCGCATCGCAGAAGGTAGCCGCGGGCGCATCCCAGACGATGGCTGCGCAGGTCGCCGATCTAGACGCGGTGCGGGCGCACTTCGGCATCGACAAGGTCGCGCTGGTGGGCGATTCCTACGGCGGATTTCTGGCGATGGCCTATGGCGCCTCGCATCCCGATCATGTAGCCAGGATGGTGCTCTCCGATTCGCCTCCGCCGTCGCTGAAAAACATGACCCATCTGCTGCCGGACGTATTTCCCGACGTTGAAGAGGCGTCGGCGGCGGCGATGAAGAAGGCGGGCGGAGATGAGGCTGCGGCGACGCAGAGCCTGCTCGATCATTTCCGGATGCTGTTCTACTCGCCGGAGAAACGCGATGCGTACATGGCGAAGATGGGCGACCTGGGTTTTCAGCCGGCGGTAGCGCGAGCCGTGTCAGAGTCGGCGCAGGCCCTGGATTTGACCGCGGCAGTGAAGGAATTCCGGTTTCCCGTGCTGGTAATCACCGGTCGATACGACATGAACGTGGCGCCGGTGAACGCGTGGAGGATGGCGCACGAAATTCCCGGCGCGAAGATCGAGTTCTTTGAGAAGAGCGGCCATTTACCGGCCTATGAGGAGCCGGAGAAATATCGCGCTGTGCTGGCCACGTTTTTCGATGGGCCGTAAAGGCGGGGATGGTGCCGGGGAATTCCGCACGCGGGCGGCCGGCCTTTCAAGAGCAATGCAGTCGAGCCGACGCTCCCTTAGGCGAAACACACGAACCCGGGCCTTCAGAGTGGGCCTCAAGCCTCACCGGTTACGCCCTCTCGGCAAATCGCCCCGGCGACGACAGGAATCGGTTGCGCAGCAGCGTGATCCAGTCGCCGAATCCAGCCTTCGTCGCCTTTTCCGCGATCACGTTGTCCAGCGCGCTCAGTTGCACACGCGGCGTCTCCGCAAAAATGCCGGCGTTTTTCGCCCGGCTCGCCGGCTGATCCTTCAGAGCGCATTGCCTCAAATATTGCGAAACCGTGACGCCCGCTTGCTCCGCACCCTGCTGCAGCTGGCGTTCTTCCTCGCGCGACAACCGCACGGATACGCGCTGATCCCGCTCTGCCTTCCCGGCCTTCGCCTTCGCCGCTTGCCCCGGCGCCGCGCTGCCGCTGGATTCCACGCTCTTCGCCAGCACCTGGCGAAACTCCGGCGTCTTCGCCTTGCTACCAGTCTTCCTGGCTGATTTCAGTTTCGCTGCCGCGCCTTCTCCGGCCTTTGCCGCAACTGCTTTGCCCTGCGCTGATGCCCTGCGAGTCCCCATCGCTCCCTTTGCGCTTGATCGCTTCCCATGGGCCGGGTTCGCCGGGATCTGGGAAACGACCCCCTCTGCCTCAACCAACGCCAGGGAAACAGGATCGGGTTCGGACGAGGCAGCAACGGCCCTATTCTCCGGCGGACCGTCCGCTGCCGGTTGCGCTGGAATGGGCCCTACCGCGGGCGGCGTCCCGCGGCGGCTGCGCAGCCGCTCCATCGCCTCTTCATACGGCACCTCCCGGATACCCTCATCGGCACTGGTCTGGCCGTTCTCTGCCTGCTTTCCGGCCCACGAAGTGAACCGGCTCAGGATCGAGTGGATGTCCTCTGGCTGCTTCGCTGGCTGCATCTGCGCAAACCCTCTAGGCGCAGACTAAGAGCACTCACGCTGCCCCTGGCCAGAAAAGATGAGAAGGCGCTTAGACCAATTCCTGATTCGGACCGTCTGCCGCGCCACGATTCAAACTGGGAAGCGTCTCTCGTTCGGGAGGGGAGTACGAAGAACGGGCATGGGCTGCGAAAAATCTGCCCTGAAAATTCGTCACCCCTTTCTCGCCGTGTCATCCCGAAGCACAGCGAGGGATCCGCGGCTGCTTCTACCTTCACGCTCTCCGTGTCCGAGCGCCATCCACCACCGCATTTGTCTTTCCCGCGCCAGGTGCGCCAGATCCGTTCATCTGCGCGAAGCGCGACCGCCTGGACGGCTAGTCCCGCGAAGCGCGCCTGCCAGTCCCCAGTCCCTCAACCGGTGTTCCGCAACCCCGCCGCGATGCCGCTGATCGTCCCCGCAATGGCGCGGTTCACCTCATCCGTATCTTCCCCCGCCCGCTTGCGCCGCAGCAGGTCCACCTGGATCAGGCTCATCGGGTCCACATAAGGGTTGCGCAGCAGAATCGAACGCGCCAGCACCGGATTCGTCTCCAGCAAATCCTCCTGTCTCGTCACCGCCAGCACCGCGTCGCGCGTGCGCTCGAACTCCGCCTTCAGCAGCTCGAAAACCCGCTCGCGCAGCGCCTCTTCCGGCACCAGCCGCGCGTAGAGCGAGGCAATGCCGAGGTCCGCCTTCGCCAGCGCCATCTCCACGTTGCGCACCACGTCCACAAACAGCGGGAACTCCGCCATCATCGCGCGCAGCAGCTCCGCGCCGCCCGGCTTCTTCGCGAACTCCGCAAACGCCGTGCCCACCCCAAACCACGCCGGCACCAGCAGCCGGCTCTGCGTCCACCCAAACACCCACGGAATCGCCCGCAGATTCTCGAAGCTCATGCGGCCCTTGCGCCGCGCCGGCCGCGACCCGATGCGCGCATGCTCCAGTTCCGCCACCGGCGTCGCCACTTCGAAATAATGCAGCACATCCGGGTCGCCGATAATGTGCTCCCGGTAGTACGCGAACGAAAGCGCCGACATCTCCTCGAACGCGCTCTCCCACTCCGGCCGCATCACGCCCGAGTACCGCCCGCCAGGGATCAGCGCATTCGGCCGCGCCAGCGCGTCCAGCGACGCCGCCACCATCAATTCCAGATTGCGTTCCGCCAGCACCACGTCCGAATACTTCCAGTGCAGCACTTCGCCCTGCTCCGTGATGCGAATCTGCCCCTCGAACGCGCCCACCGGCTGCGCGAAGATGGCGCGATGCGTCGGCCCGCCGCCGCGTCCCACCGTCCCGCCGCGCCCATGGAACAGCCGCAGCCGCACCCCGCAGTCGCGCGCCACCTCATGCAGCGCCCGATGCGCGCGAAAAATCTCCCACGTGCTGGTCAGCATCCCGCCGTCTTTATTTGAGTCGGAATACCCCAGCATCACTTCCTGCGTGTTCCCCCAGCTCGCCAGCAGCTTTTTGTAACCATCGGAGTTCCATAACTCCCGGCAAATCTCCGGCGCATTCCGCAAATCCTCAATCGACTCGAACAGCGGCACCGGCATGAGGCCAGGATCCCCGCAGTGCGAGCTGTCTCCGCCATCCCCCGCCACCTTCACCCCGCCCAGCCGCGCCAGCCACACCACGGCGGTAATGTCCTCCACGCTCGTCGCGCCGCTGATGACGTAGTGCCGGATCGCCTCAGGACTGCACCCCGCCTTGATCTCCGCCACCGCCCGCATCGTCTCAATCACGTCGCGCGTCTCCGCGCTCAGCGGTCCGGGCGTCGCCCCGCTCTCCTCCACGCTCCACGCCGATGCCTCTTCGAGCGCCTTGCGATGCACCCGCGCGTGCTGGCGAATATCGAGCGTGTGCAGGTGCAGCCCAAAAGTCCTCACCATGAGCAGCAACGGATCAACGAGCGTCTCCGCCAGCCGCAGCCCCTGGTTCGCCGCCAGGCTCCTCCGCACCACGCTCAGGTCCTCCAGCAAATCGGCCGCCGAGCAGTACGGCTTCAGCCCCATCAGCGCCGACTCCAGCGCCTCCGGATCGGCTTCCGTCTTTCCCGCCGTCCGCTGCAGCCGCGCCCGCACGCACGCCAGATACCGCCGGTACACCTCGAACTCGAATGCCGACCCAAACGCCGCGTCCGCGCTCAGGTGCATCTCCGCCTGGAAGTCCTTCAGCCGCTGTTGCAGCTCCTCGCTCACCGGCAACTGCTGCGCCGACGTGGTCAGCAGGTCGATGGTCTGCTGCAGCTGCTTCTCGTAGTACGCCAGCAGCCGCGTGCGCGCCGCCACAATCGCCTGCCGCGTCACCTCAGGCGTTACAAATGGATTTCCGTCCCGGTCCCCCCCAATCCACGACCCAAATTCGAGCAGCACCGGCAGCTCGCTCAGTTCCAGTTCCAGCCCGTATTCGCTCTTCAGCGCCGACCGCACTTCCTCGTAAAACCCCGGCAGCGTCTCGAAAATCGATACGTCGTAGTAGTCCAGCCCCATGCGGATTTCATCCGCCACGGCGGGCCGCCGGCTGCGCACCTCATCGGTTTGCCACAGCGCGGTGATTTCTGCCGTCAGCGCCTCTTCCAGCGCCGTCAGCTCCTCGTCGGGCACCGGGATGCGGTCGAGCTGCTCCAGAAACTCGCCCATCCGCCGCCGCTTCATCAGCACGCTGCGCCGCGCCACCTCCGTGGGATGGGCCGTGAACACCGGGATCACCCGCACCCGGCTCAGCCATTGCAGCGCCTTCTCCGCCGAGATGCCCGCCTCCCGCATCGCCCGCAGCGTCCCCCGCAACTCGCCGCGCTGCGCCTCGCGATGCTCCACATCCCCGCTGATCTGGATCGAGAGCCGCCGCCGCTTCCGGTGATTCGTCTCCGCCAGGTTGATCAGCTCGAAGTAGAACGCAAATGCCCGGCTCAACCGGTACGCCTGGTCGACCGCCAGCGTGTTCACCTCCAGCACCGCCATCTGCATCAGGTCTTCGGCTTCCCGCGCCCGCCCGCTGCCCTGCGCTTCACGCCGCCGGATCGCCGATTGCCGCAGCTCTTCCACCTGGCCGTACAACGCATCGCCGGCCTGTTCCCGCAGCACGCGCCCCAGCAACTGCCCCAGCGACCGCACGTCCCGGCGCAGCGGCGCGTCCTTGCGCTCACCCGAGCGCGCTTCCAGCTCCCCCAGGCGCTCTTCCCAGCTCTCCGGTTTCCACAGCGGCGGCATGCTTTTGATTAAACCAGACAGGTCGCCCCTGCCAGACTCACGGCGCACGCCCCGCCAGGAAATCCCCCGGTTTTTCACGGTCAAGCGTGGGCTCATCCCGTTCACCCGCAAGCCCGAAGCTTTCAGCCGGCGTTCCGCATCTTTTCATCAGACGACAGAGGCTCGGCAACGACTCTGGAATAACAGTTGCAACTGGAGCCAAAGCCCTTTAATATGCGGCAATTGCGGCTATGAAGGCAGGTACCGTAGCAGAACGGGCCGCGAGGCCTCGGACGGCTGCGCCCAAAGGCGCGGCGGGCACACCTGTGTCCCGTCCGGGCTCCGCGGCCCCCGTCAAAGCACCCACGCCCCCCGCTCCCGTTTTCTCTACGGCAACTCCTTTAGATCCAATGGATGGCCACAACGGGCACCCTGCTGAACGTCCGGCCATGACCGCCCATTACATCCGCTCCCGCATCGGCAAAATCTGTGTCGCCATCACCGGCGACACCCCGGCGGAGATGCTTGCCAACGCCGAGGAAATTGTCCGCGAGAACCATTTTGTCGAGTTTCGCCTCGATTACCTGCCCAGCCCCGTCGCCATCATCCCGAAGCTCAAAACCTTCCTCTATGAGCGCGGTGAAGTCACGGCCGTCGCCACCTGCCGCCGCGTCGCCACCGGCGGCAAATTTAAGGGCAACATCGCCGCCGAGCTGGAAGTCCTCGAGAAAGCCGCCCTCGCCGGTTGTCACCTGATCGACATGGAGCTCCAGACCGCCGAACACGTGAAGCCCGCGCAGATGACGCGGCTCCGCTCCCGCGGCGCGGCCCTCATCGTCAGCTATCACGACTTCGAGAGCACCAGGGACCTCGACAAGATCTTCGAGCGCATCAAGCCGTTCCAGCCTGAATTCATCAAGATCGTCTCGACGGCGAAGAACCTCACCGACAACGTCACCATGATGCGCTTCCTCGAGCGCCGCCGCGACGAGGCCGAGCTCATCGGCATTTCCATGGGCGACCAGGGGACCATCAGCCGCGTCCTCGGCCTGCGTGCGGGCAGCGTCTTCACCTTCGCCTCCGCCCATGCCGGCCATGAAACCGGTCCCGGCCAGATCGACGCGCGCACGCTCCGCGAAGCCTGGCGCATCGACCAAATCGACCAGTCGACCAAGGTCTATGGTGTCGTCGGCAATCCGGTCCGCCACTCGCTCTCCCCGCTCATGCACAACATGGCCTTCCGCCGCGAGACCGTCAACGCCGTCTTCCTGCCTCTCCAGACCACGCGCCTCAACGATCTGCTCGCCCTCATCCGCGAAGTCCCCCTCCACGGCCTCGCCGTCACCATGCCCTTTAAGAGCGAGATCCTGAAGCACCTCGCAAAGACCGACGCGCTCAGCGAGAAGATCGGCGCCTGCAACACCGTCGTGCGCGCCCAGGACGGCAAACTCTATGGATTCAACACCGATGTCGCCGCGATCGTCCGTCCCCTCGAGCGCCGGCTGCCGCTGAAAGACGCAAAGATCCTCGTCCTCGGCGCCGGAGGCGCGGCCCGCGCTGCCGTCTTCGGCTGCGTCGACAAGGGCGCGGAAGTCTTCATCTGGAATCGCACCCCCGAAACCGCCAAAAAGCTCGCCCGCCAAGCCAAAGCGAAGACCATCCGCAAGGAGCAGCTGGCGAAGGCCAGCTTCGACGTCATCGTCAACACCACCCCCGTCGGCATGCGCGGCGTCAAGCCTCCTTTCCTCCTCGAGCCCAAAGAGATCAACGCCCGCCTCGTCTTCGATCTTGTCTACAATCCCATCGACACCCCCCTGATCCGCATGGCGCGCGAGAAGGGCCTTCCGGTCATCACCGGCGTGGAAATGTTTGTCCAGCAAGGCGCTCGCCAGTTCGAAATCTGGACCGGCAAGCCCGCACCCGAAGAGGAAATGCTGCGCGTCGTCGTCCACGCCCTCCGCCAGCAGGCGACCCAGCCCGAACGCGGCTAATCCCCGCTTTCTCCGTCGCCACCTCCACTGGGATTTCAAGCAGCTCCGGCCCGCCCATAACTCGCCCTCACTCGGCGAGAAGATAACGCTCACCGCCCCGCATCGCGGCGCGCCGCTCCGCCTGTCCTCGATGGTTGCGACGGTTCACGTTTGTCCGCCCCGGGCCGATGACCCCTCTGTAGACAGGCTCGGCTGAGCGTGGGCGCCATGGCATCTTCGCTGCGATAGCACGCTGCCGCGCCGCCAGAGGGTCCCGACCTATGTCCTGCGTCCGCAATCTTCCCATGGCCCGCAAGTTCATCTGGGCCTTCGGCATCATCAGCCTGCTCTGCATTGGCCTGGCGGTTTACACCTTCATCGCGATGCGCGACATCACGGCCATGGCCTCCAGTCTGCGCAGCGTCAACCTGCCTTCCCTTCTCGACGTGTCGGCCATGCGCCAAAACGCCAACAGCGTTCGCCGCGCCGAGCTGGCCCTGGTCCTGTGCTCGACGCCAGAGTGCCTCGCGCATTACCGGGAGACCCGCCGCCAGTCGCTTGAAAACTATCGCGTCGCTGCCAAAGCCAATGAGGCCCTCATCGCTGCACCCGAGGATCGCGCGATTTACCTGCAGTTCTCCTCCGCTTTCGCTCGCTATGTCGAATCCTCCGATCGGGCCATCGCCGCCCTCGACGCCGGTCACTTCGATGAGGCCCACCGCATCCTTCTTGATCCTTCACAGGTCAGGGTGCACGCGGACGCCGTCGCCACAGCCAATAAGATTCTTCAACTGGATGCAAAAAAGGCTGACGAGAAAACCGCCGCAGTCCTCGCCTCCGGCACCCGCACCAACTGGATCAGCGTGATTACGACCCTGATGATCGTCCTGGCCTCCATCCTCATCGGCACTCAGCTCAACCGCTTCATCACACCCCGCATCGGCCGCGTGATGGCGATGGCGCAGCGTCTTGCCGCCAGGGACTTAACCGCCCAGGTCACCGTCACCGCCAGCGATGAAATCGGCCGCATGGGAGAAGCCCTGAACAGCAGCATCGCCAATATGCGCGAGGTTCTCCAGGTCGTCGCCCGCAGCGCCGCCAGCCTCGCCGCCGCAACCACGCAGATCAGCGCCCGCGCCAGCGAGAGCGCTGACAACGCAAAACACCAGTCCGGCATGACCAGCCAGATTGCCACCGCCGCCCACGAAATGACCGCGACCATTGGCGAAATCAGCCGCAACGCCGAGAGCGCCACCGCCGCCAGCCGCACCTCGGCCGAAACCGCCGCTCGCGGCGGCGAGGTCATGCAGGCCGCCGCCGGCACCATGGAGAAGATCGCCAGCGCGACCAGCACCGTCTCCGACCGCATGGCTTCTCTGGCCCATCGCTCCGAGGACATTGGCACGGTCATCAACGTCATTCAGGACATCAGCGAGCAGACCAACCTGCTGGCGCTGAACGCCGCCATTGAAGCCGCCCGCGCCGGCGAGCATGGACGCGGGTTCGCTGTCGTGGCTGGCGAAGTCCGCCGCCTCGCCGAGCGCACCCGCACCGCGACCGAGGAAATCTCCGGCACGATTCGCAGCATTCAGGAAGAAACCCGCCAAACCGTCGAGGTCATGCAGCAGAGCCGCAGCGCCGTCGAGTCCGGCATGGAAGAAACCGCCAAAGCCCGCAGCAGCCTCGACGAGATCATCCACTCCTCGAAGCAGGTCGAAGACCAGATCCAATTCATTGCCTCGGCAGCGACCGAGCAAACCGCCGCCTCCGGCGAAATCTCGGAATCCGCAGCGCATATCTCGCAGCTGGCGGTGCAGAACACTGAGGGCGCCCAGGAAGCCGTCGAAGCCCTCAGGGACCTCTCCCGTCTCGCCGCCGATCTTGACGTCATGATCCGCGAGTTCCACCTCACCGAGGGAGAGGACAGGAAACTCCAGCCCGCCAAACGCGGACCCGCATGGGCCGCACCTCTCGAACCGGCCCGGGCGCATTAGGCCAGGGTGTATCGACCGACAGGAACGGCTGTCGACAGACCGCAGTAGTACCCCAAACCATCCTCACGGAAGGGCGGATGCCGGCGAAAAGAACTGCGCCGCGCCCTTCCCCGCGCACGCGCCGGAGCGACCCCTCCTGCCTCTTTCTCAACAGACCACCAAACGCCGCCGCCCATCATCGCAACCAGCCGGAGGCTCGATGTCCCCGCTGGCGCGCGGCGCCTTTCTTCCCGGATTGTGTCTCGCTGCCCTCATCGCAGGTTGCGGCGACCATATGATTCCCGGCGAGCCTGGCTCCCCAGGCGGCGGGAAAAGCCCGCCACCGGCTAAGACGAATCCGGTCATCAGCTGGCCCACGCCCACGCCCATTACCAACCCCGCGCCCCTCAGCGCCACCCAGCTCGATGCCACCGCCAATGTCGCGGGGACGTTCGTCTATACTCCCCCCTCCGGCACCGTGCTGTCGCCAGGGAATCACACCCTCTCCACCACCTTCACGCCCACCGATGCTGCGGACTACAACACCGTCACCGCCACCGTCGCTCTGGTCGTCAACCCTCCAGTGAAGTCGAACCCGGTCATCACCTGGCCCACGCCCGCGCCCATTACCAACCCCGCACCCCTCACCGCCACCCAGCTCGATGCCACCGCCGATGTTGCGGGGACGTTCGTCTATACGCCTCCCTCCGGCACCGTGCTATCGCCAGGGAACCACACCCTCTCCACCACCTTCACCCCACCGATACCGCGGACTACAACACCGTCACCGCCACCGTGACCCTGGTGGTCAATCCGGCGGTCAATTCCTGCGTGCCGCCGGTGCCCATCGGCGGCCCCTCGGTGCAGCCGGGCGACGGAACCTGGTTGGCGGTGGTGGACAGCAACTACAATCGGGTGCTGATCTATCCCGCGCCCTTCACCACCGATGAGAGCGCCGTGGTGGTGCTCGGACAACCGGACTTCACCCACAACGCGCCCAACCAGGGATGCCCAATGACCGCAACACGCTCGACCTGCCGACAGCCCAGGCGGTCGACGCAGCCGGCAATCTGTATGTCGCGGACGATTTCAACTGCCGTGTCCTCCAGTTCCGGCCTCCCTTCACCACGGATATGAGCGCGAGCCTGGTCATCGGGCAGGCTGGCATGGACCAGGGGGACTCGTGTTCGCCGACGGATTCAGCCGGGGCCAACCGGCTGCTGGCGCCAAGGAGCATCACTGTCGATTCCGCCGGGGACCTGTGGGTCATCGACACCGTGGCCGCCCGCGTGACGAAATATGTGCCGCCCTTCGCCAACGGAATGGCGGCCACATTGGCTATCGGTCAGCCCAATCTGAGCAGCAGTCTGGGGTGCAATGGGACCTATTACACCAACCCGTCACCTCCCAACCCTGGGTCGATGTCGCTGTGCGGCCCCACCGGAGCTGCGTTCGACTCGTCAGGCAATCTTTGGGTTGTCGAGTATGGGAATTCACGCGCGCTCGAGTTCCTGCAGCCGCTTTCCACCGGCATGGCCGCGTCCGTTGAGCTGGGACACCCGCCTGGGCCCGATGCCTTCGATTCCGGTTTTTGCGGCTACCAGCCCCCCACCACTTCCGTGTGCGAGGCGCAGGCTGTAACTCTCGACGCGAGTGGCGATCTTTGGGTCAGCGCCGGGGCGTCGAATAGCCAGATTTCGGGAGGCGGTGGGCTGATCGAGTTCGATCCACCCTTCTCCGACGGCATGACTGGGGATGTCGTCATCTCCCCGCAGATGAGGAATGGACATGAGGTTACCGCGCAGAATGCCGTACCGTCCGGATTGTTCGTCGACGCCACCGGAAATCTTGTGGCCGTGGACGCCGGGGCCAGCCGGGTTCTCTTCTTTCCCCCTCCTCTGGGCCCCGGCATGACAGCCAACGTCGTGATCGGTCAGCCCAACATGACCACCCCGGGTCCAGCGGACTGTCCCGCTCAGCCCCAGTCTGCGAATACTCTTTGTGTTCCCTGGGGAGCGGTCGAGTTTTGAGACGGAGGACTCTCCGGCTGGCGCGACCGCCCTCGAACCGGCGCGCCTGCGCCAGGGCGCGTAGACCTGTTCCGCAGGGAGGCGTCGACCCGCTTCTCCGCCCAGCTCCGCCCGTTGAACGAAGTGTTATTAACTAACCACGGACTCCCCCTCCCTAACCTCAATCCCTGCAACAAACCCCTCCCGCGCTGGTAACGTGACCTCTGGAGTTTGGGCCATCCCGGTCGCCCCGAGCCTGTCCGTCTCCTCCCTCCGCACTCACCCGCCTGCCCCCCCTTCCGCTCCCCAATCGGGTGATTGTCGCCGCCCGCGTCGGGCCATACACTTCCTGCAAACTGCGCGAATTCCGCCGGTGCGCTCCGTGCGCCCCGGCTTCCAACTCCGGAGCCTCCTCCATGCCGACGTTCCCTGGCCGTGTGAAGAAAAACCCCTTCCTCCTGGGCGTTTTCCTTATCACCTTCTCCGTCCTGCTCTTCCAGATTCTGCAAACCCGCATCCTTTCCGTTCTCACCTGGTACTATCTGGCCTTCTTCGCGATCAGTGTGGCCATGCTCGGCATGACGGTCGGCGCCGTCTGGGTCTATCTCCGCCGCAGCCGCTTCGAGTCTGCCCCGCTCTCCGTCACGCTGGCGCGCTTCTCCATGTTCACGGCCATCGCGATGCCGGCATCGATGATCGCGCAGATGTGCCTGGTCATCACCCAGGACCACTCCCTGCTGATGGCCGTGGTTTGGGCCTTGCTGCTCGCCATCATGGCCGTGCCCTACGTGTTTTCAGGCGTCGTGGTCAGTCTCGCGCTGACGCGCAGCCCGTTCCCCGCCGGGCAGGTCTACGGAGTCGACCTGGTAGGCGCCTCGCTCGGCTGCGCTGCCACCATCGCGGTCCTCAACTTCATCGACGGCCCAACGGCCATCATCGTCGCAGGCATCGTCTCCGCTCTCGCCGCCATGGCCTTCGCTGCTAGCGCGGACGACCCGCAGGCTTTCCGGGGCAAGCGCTGGTTCCAGCGTCCGCGCTCGATCGCCGTCGCGCTGGTGCTGCTGGCCGCGTTCAACGCCTTTTCGCCGATGCGCTTTCGGCCCGTCCTGGTCAAGGGCCGCGTGGAAAAGCAGGACGAGCGCCTCTACGAAAAGTGGAACTCGTACTCGCGCATCATCGCCAGCGTGCCGGTCATGGAGTTTCCCCACCTTTGGGGGCCATCGCCGAAGACGCCGGCCAATCTCACCGTGCCCTCCGTCGACCTGAACATCGACGGCGACGCGGCCACTTCGATGTTCCATTATGACGGCAAGCCGCAGTCCGTCGACTTCCTGCAATACGACCTGGTGGGACTGGCGTATCGGCTGCCGGGCATTCACAAGTCCGCCGTGATCGGCGTGGGTGGCGGCCGCGACATCGTGACCGCGCACTACTTTGGCGTGCCCGACATCACCGGTGTCGAGCTCAACCCCATCTTCGTCAATCTTGATACGCGCGTGCCGGGATTCAGCAACTTCGGCGGCCTCAACAAGGTCTCCGACCTCAAGCTGCACGTCGACGATGCCCGCAGCTGGTTTGCCGCCACTCACGAGAAGTTCGACCTGGTCCAGATGAGCATGGTCGACACATGGGCCTCGACCGGTGCCGGCGCCTTCACCCTGAGCGAAAACGGCCTGTACACGCTGCAGGGCTGGCGCGCCTTTCTCAAGACGCTGAATCCGAATGGCATCTTCACTGTCAGCCGCTGGTACAGCCCCGGCGACGTGAACGAGACGGGCCGCATGGTGGGCTTAGCCACCGCCTCGCTCCTCGATGCCGGCATTCCGGATGCCCGCCCGCATCTCTTTGTCGCGACTGCGGACCGGATCGCCACCCTGGTCCTCTCGAAGAGCGACTTCACCCCCGAGCAGGTGGCCATCCTCACGAAGACGACGCAGGACCTGGGATTCAAGGTGCTGCTGGCGCCCGATCATCCGGCCGATTCAGAGTTGCTGCGGAACGCGATCGCCAGCCATAACCTGCGCGATCTCAACCGGTCTCTCGATCGGTCCTACCTTGACCTGACCGTCCCCACCGACTCGCGGCCGTTCTTCTTCAACCAGCTGCGCATCCTGGATGTGCCGAAGCTGATCGAGACCCTGCGCATGATTTCCAGTCACCGCGTGGCGACCGGCAGCTTCTCCGGCAATCTGATGGCCTCAGGCGTCCTGGGCCTGATCCTGCTGTTGTCGATTGAAGCGGTGATCCTCACCATCCTGGTGCCGTTGCGGCGCACGGCGAGAGAATGTCAGCGGCCCCTGGTGGTCAGCGGCAGCCTTTATTTCGGGCTCATCGGCATGGGCTTCATGATGGGCGAAATCGCGCTGCTCCAGTACTTCAGCATTTACCTCGGCCACCCGGTTTACTCCCTCGGCGTCTGCCTCTTCAGCCTCATTTTGTCGTCGGGGCTCGGCAGCCTCGCCTCGGAGCGGATCAAATTGCGCCGCCGTCCCAGCCTGATGGTTTGGGGCTTGCTCGTCGCGGGCTACTTCGTCATGATGGAACAGATTCTGCCCATCGTCTTTCAGGCCACGACCAATCGCGAACGGACGGTGCGTATCGCTGTCTCGCTGGCCGCCATTATGCCGTTGGGTTTCCTGCTGGGATTCGCCTTTCCCACCGGAATCCATCTCGTCGAATCGATCGACGAGCGCCCCACGCCGTGGTTTTGGGGCATCAACGGAGCCGCTGGAGTGCTCGCCTCCGTCCTGGGGGTGGTCGTCAGCATGTCCGCGGGGCTCAATGTAACCTTGCTCGTCGCGGCTGCCTGCTATCTGGCCCTCATCCCGGTCAGCTTTACGCTGTTGGATTTAGGCAGCAAGCGGGTTGAAGAAAAAGCAGAGGCGGAGGTACTCGGGGAGCTCGTCGAAGCGTAACCGCCCAGAGTGTGGTCAGTCAGAACATCGCGCGGGGCGGCAGCAGGAACAGGACTGGCAGGAGAACGGAGCGAATGAGCGGTTATCCCGAAGTCGAACAGAAGCCGCCGCCCACGCGCAGAGTGCGCACTCCACAGTTGTGGACGAACCAACCCGCCGAATAGACGCAAGCTTCGGCGGGGAAAATGGGGACCCGAAAAAAGACTTCGATGCGAGGCGTGCGATTGTCTATAGTGGACCAGAGAACCCGAGTATTTCGATGAATCGCAAACCAAGCGAATCGGCCGTAGACCGGCTCATCGCCCTGGCATCGGACGAGAAGCCAGGATCGAAACCCGATAACGGCAAGGGCAACGCGCCCACAGATCTGGAAGCGGTGCCGGTTTTCGGCGAGGCCGCCCTCGACCTGGAGCACAACCCCATGTGGAAGGCGCTGTTGCAATTTCGCGCGCTGCTGCCTTACGTCTCACGCCTGCTCGACATGAGCCGCGGAGAGCCCACACCCGCCCTCACCGCGGAATTGAAGCACTCGGTGAGCGAACTGGCCAACTCCCAGCGGGAACTGCGGATCGTGGTGCAGGAACAGCTGGTGCAGATGAAGCACATCGAGGAAGAAATCACCCGCACCCGCGAGGCGACCGAACGCAGCGCTTCCGACAATTCCGAAGTGGTCGATGATGTGCGGTCGATGCAGTCCACGGTCAGGAAGGCCGCCTTCTCGGTCGGCGCCCTGCTGCTGGTTCTCATCGGTCTCCTGGTCTGGGTTCTCCTCAAGGTGCGCTAGCTGAAAGGTCCGCCCACTCGGCAGGCTTGCGTTTCCCGGTATCAACCTGCGAGGCAACACCTGCCGCCCGGCTCGACTCTCCACAACTGGAGGGTCACTATGTCTGACCGACCCAATACCGCCGAAACCACCCCACGAGAGCCGGCCGCGACGGATCGCCGGCCGCCGGACACGCCTGAAGAATCGACATCCCTCAATCAATCCGTGCGCGCGCGTATTGTCCGGCCCCATAAAGGCGATGTGGGGGGTCCCGGCACGAACGAGGAAATTTATCAGGGCTCGAAGGTCAGAGAACTGCTTTGAGGAGACTCGGCAATCCCCCAATAGCGTCAGGGGTCTCCCCCCCGTTGCCGAGTGAGGTACCTCCTTTGCGGCAATTTTCCTCGTGCCAGTCGAGCTATACTTCGCCCATAGGTTCCTTCCTGAAGGGGTGAATGTCATGTCAACGCTGATGCTGGAGCAGCCGTCGATGTCGGTGGTCGATGACTTTACCGCGCTCGAACAGCGCGTGGTGCGGGCCGTGGAAGTCGTGAAGACCGAGCGCGCCGCCCGCCTACAGGCCGAGCAAGCCGCCGCGCAGCTGAAGAGCGAAATGGAGACGCAGGCCGCGCAGGTGGAACAGGCGCAGGAACAGCTCAAGACCCTGGAGCACGACCGCGAACAGGTGCGGCAGCGCGTCGAACGGCTCGTGAAGATGCTCGACGAAATTTCTGCGTAGGTGCCATGGCAAGACAGGATCCCCAGGCGGTCGCCGTTGACATTTACGACCAGACCTACCGGTTGCGGGGACACAACCGCAGTTATATAGAGAAGCTGGCCTCTACTGTCGACGCCAAGATGCGCGCCGTCGCCGCCCACGGCCGCACCGTGGATTCGCTGCGCGTTGCCGTGCTTGCTGCGCTCAACCTCGCCGACGAGCTGGCCCGGCTCACCGAGCGCTACGAAGCGGTGACTGCTCCCGCGGCGGCAGCCGACAACCCGGCCACCCTGCGCAGCCGCGCCCACTCTTTGTCGGTTCTTCTCGACGAAGTTTTGGAAGAGGACGAAGAAACATCCGAATAGGGGTCAGGAGCCTCTCGCTCCGCATTTCGCCCGCCGGGCGGCGCACGATCCGATACGTGGCATCATGAAATGAGCCGGATCTGGAATGCCCGGCGCGACCCTCCCGATGCCCGAGCTCCCTGAAGTTGAAACCATCGCCAAAGGCGTCGATCGCCGCCTGCGCGGAGACGCCATCGTCTCGGCATGGTTTTCGTCGCATCGGGAACCCTTCAAAACCCCTCCGGATCAGATGGCGGCTGCCCTGCCCGGCCGGCGGATCGCTCGGGTTCGGCGCGTCGGCAAACACATCGTTGTCGACCTGGAGGCAGGCAGGAAAGCTGCCGGGAGCCGGCCGGAGACGCCTGCAGCCGGCCAGGATTCCACGCAGTTGCTGATCCACCTTGGCATGACCGGTCAGCTGCTGGTTTCAGCCGCGGACATTCCGCTTCTGCCGCACACGCATGCCGTGCTCGGCCTGGCCTCGGGACGCGAGTTGCGCTTCGTCGATCCGCGCCGCTTTGGCCGCCTCGCTCTGCTCGACGAACCTTTCACCGGGCCGGGCCGCGAGCCCCTCACCATCTCGAAAAACGACTTTGCCGGCCTGTTTCGCGGCCGCAGGCTCGCCATCAAAGCGGCCCTGCTCAATCAGTCTCTGCTCCACGGAGTCGGAAACATCTACGCCGACGAGAGCCTTTTCCGCGCCGGCATTCGCCCCGTACGGAAGGCCGGCCTGCTCACGCGGGAGCGCCTGGATCGCCTGCATGACGGGTTGCGCGCCGTTCTTAAGGCTGCCATTCGGGCCGGAGGCTCCTCGGTCTCCGATTATGTAGACGCTGACGGCGAGCGGGGCTTCTTCCAAATACAGCATTGCGTCTACATGCGGACTGGCCTGCCCTGTCCGGTCTGCGGAACGCCGATTCGCCGCATCGTCCTGGCGGGCCGGGGAACTCATTTCTGTCCCCGTTGCCAGACGTGAGTCGCTTTATGGAAATGCGGAACCTTCCCCAAGACGTTCTACGGGATTCTGAAGTCCTGCCGGGTCGGTTTCTGCCTAACTTGCTCAATCCATTCAATGGCCCAAACGGCACGTCAATTGCTTTTACTCACAGTGCCAGCGACGTAATCTTGCTACGCAGATATATATAAAGATTCCGGCCGCCGAGAGCAGAATCCGTCGAGATCCTGACCGGAGCCGGAATACTCAAGTCCCGATCCACACTGATGGAAGGGCGACTTCAGGGAGGCCAGTGACTGGCCGTCACACAGAAAAGCCATCCTCCCACGGATGGCTTTTCTGTTTGCCGCTCGCGGGCGAACCGCTTTTTGATTCCGCCCGGGTTTCCCGCTCAGCCCCAATTCGGCGGCGAGGTTACCGCAGGAATCCCGATTTGCATCCGGTCCACGCCGTTCCTGCATCGAAATACTTGTCAGAAGTCGGCCCTTTGGAGTACTATCAATTTTACCTGTCGAGCGGCTGACGCCATGCTGGAAACCAGCGAGGCTCGCCGCCATTCTCGAGAGTCAGAAAAGCAGCCCCGGGGTTGACCTCCCGTCGTTCGTGTGATTCAGGAACAAACAACCGGGTGCGAAGGTTGAATCAGAGATCAGGCGGCAACTCCAAGACGTTCCGTTGATCGACGTGGCGAGCGAAGGCACGGCTCCTGCGGTTTCGCGGCTGGTCCAGAGGGACTGGAGCGATACAGGCCGAGGGCATTGCGGCGCGCCACAACATAAACTTTCCGGCTCAACGCGTCTGGCCCAGTCCAGCTCGCTCGCCGGAGCTACACCGTTTCCGAAGGATCTGAACCCGGAGCATTGATCAGGCCGCGGCACCCCCACCCGCTGCAGCCCATCCGAAGCAGGCACAAGCGGAATCGGACGATGAACCACAAAGCAATCGCACAGGAAGTGCATGCATGACAACTGAGCAGAACCAGCCTCCGGCCGAGAATCCGGCCCAGGCATCGAACAAGCCCCAGGCACAACAACATCCAGGGGGCGGCGGCCATCGCCGCCGCCGCCGGCGCAAGCGGAACA
>JBARMS010000207.1:0-4758 GCA_049802575.1 Acidobacteriaceae bacterium
TCGCTCAGCGACTGTCTGGATTGTCAAGAGTGGGTTGATGGAGCGAGCTTCGGGGACGGGACACTAACTCAGTGTGGCGGGGGAGGGGACTCGCGTTTCCCGCAGCCGCGACGATTGAGGATCGCCTGCCAGCTGGAACGAAAGGCCAAACATCCAGAAGATACTGAGGAAACGCGCCACGGGAATGCAATAGCCCGCCGTGAAGTTCAGCAGGGTGAGCGAAGAAAGCTCGCCCGCGGCTGCGACCACGATACCCAGGCCCATGAGCCAGCGCGGCATCAGCCTGGACCTGCCGGCCGCGATGGAGACTCCGGCCACGAACAGTCCGAGGAACACGGCGAACCCGGGACCACCGCCGTCGAAGCCGATGGCCTGCAGCGCTGCCACAGCGCCCGGCGCCGCAGCCACTCCCGGCCAGGTGAGGGACCATGTCGCCATCGCGGAGCCGGTGAGCATGAGGGGAGCCGCAACTCCGCCCAGCACGGCGATCTGCTCGCCGGCAGGGCGGATGCCCGGCAATCGCAATCGGCTGATGCAGACGGCCATGAAGATACCCAGCGGAATGGCGGAAATGAATTCGAGAAATGATCCCAGCCGGATCGCCCGAATGTGCTGGGTCGCCCGAATGTGCTGGGTCACGAAGGGAACAGCGGTTGCTGAATCATGCGGCACGTGGAAAGCGACGTTGACGTTCGATCCGCCGAGGATCATCAGAGCAACGTAGAGCACGGTAAGACCGAGCAGAAAGAGTCCGGCATGGCGCTGAAAAAGCATCGTACTTTCTCCTTGCGTGTGTTTACTTTTCTGCCGGCTGGGTTCCGAGGCGTTCAGCGGCATGATCCAGGCGCGATTCCAGCTTTTTCTCGAGCTCGTCGACTTTCGCGCGCTGATCCGGATGCAGTACGGTCTGATAGACCTTCGCCTGCAGGCTCTCCTTCTCCACCAGCAACGCCGCGATGGTCGCGGCCTCACGATCCGCTATCTGCTGCACTTTGCCTGGGTCGGGATTTTCCTGCACGGTGATTGCGTTCATTTCCTTGTTTTCGGCAAGGAGCTCATGAAGATGTGCCGAGAGAGCCGGCCGTTCCGCCTGCCACAGCGTTTGGATCTCCGTCCTTTGAGCCTCGTTCAGTTTCAACTCGTGAGCCAGATAGCTCGCCGGCCCTGGGCGATGCCAGCCATGGCCGCACCAGCCATGCCGTCCTCGGGTTTCTGCCCGGACGAGCACGAATGCGGTGAGCAAAAGCACCACCGTTGCGGCGACCCAGATCGTAGTTCGCTTCATACAAAAACCTCTCGGGTTATTTCCATGTGCGGCGTGTTGCGGTCAGCGCAGAGTGACTCTCCCCACTGAGCAGGCTGCTTCTCGTGAAGCTGCGCTCAGCGCTGCGCCACGGTGATTGATTTGTCCGGTGAGGACTTCCTGGCCGCCATCTTTCGCGCGGCGTGCCGCTCGACCAGCTCGCTGAACTGAGCCTCGCCCGGGAAATGGATTTCGTTCAGAGCGCTGCGTCCATCGAAGTAGCGAAAGACGACACTCCCGTATTGGTCGACTGCGCGCTGTTGCTCGGGGTGAACATTCAGCAACGTCCCCTCACCGGTTTTCACATTGCGCACGGAGAGCAGGAAATGCCCGATTGGCAGGCTGAACTGGTACGTTCCGGGTGCAAGCTTCTGCGTGCCCACGGTAAATGGGAAGGGAACGCTGATGGTGATGGCATCGTCGCTCTGTGCGTGCAGGTTGGTTGACAGCGCTCCGTCGATCATCAGCAGAGTCACGAGCCACTGGGTGGTGAGTGATTGGAACCGCGTCATCGGGATGTCTCCTCGGGCCATGCGTGCCCTGCATGCGGGCTGCAGGCCATGGTGAACCTGATCACCACATTTCGATTTCAGCATCGGGTGGAGGGGCGTGCGGTATAGGTTGGTTAAGCAAAGTAAAGTTAGGTAAAGAACCATCTCGCCGCCAGGCGGATCGTCTAGTATCGGGGCGGAGGCGGAAGAGAATGGAGCGCGTTCTCCTCGTCGACGACGACGTTCAACTCTGCAGGCTTCTTGGCGAACGGCTGGCCACCGAGGGTTACACCATCGAGGCAGTGCACGACGGAGCGCGCGGGCTGGAGCGCGCCCTCTCGATGGAATATGCGCTGGTGGTGCTGGATCTCATGTTGCCGGGTATGGGCGGGCTCGATGTGCTGCGGCGGCTGCGCAAAGTTTCGCCCGTTCCGGTGCTGATGCTGACGGCGCGAGGCGAAGACTCTGACCGCATCCTGGGCCTTGAGATGGGCGCAGACGACTATCTTCCCAAGCCTTTCAACCCGCGGGAACTAATCGCCCGGATCCGCGCCATCCTGCGGCGAACCAGCCGCGCCGAGGCCTCCGGCGGTACCCTGGTCGTCGGCGATCTGCGCATCGATCCAGCCGTGCGCGAAGTGTGGTTAGAAGATGAGCCGCTCAATTTGACCAGCGCGGAATTCACCCTGCTGGAAGTCTTCATGCGCGAGCCGGGCCGTGTTCTCTCGCGCGAGCAACTCACCGAGTCGGTGCTGGGCAGGAAGCTCGGGCCTTTCGATCGCGTCATCGATGTCCACGTCAGCAACCTGCGCAGGAAGCTTGGCATTCCGCACGACGGCCAGCGCATCAAGGCGGTTCGCGGCAGCGGGTATCTGTTCGCGGCGCGGCCGCAGGCAAAGGACGCCGATCATGCGTAGCCTTTTCCTGAAAATCTTCTTTTGGTTTTGGGCAACCGTGATTGCCACCGGCATTGCGTTCGTCCTCACGTTCATCCTTGAACCGCGCGGCGTGCCTTCGCGATGGCATACAACGCTGATCGACACGGCCCGCTATTCCGGGTCCATCGCGGTTGAGACGGCCGAACAACAGGGAGCCGGCTCCGCATCGGCCTACCTCGACCGCCTCGCGCACCAAACGCACATTTCCGCGTGTCTCTTCGATTCCACGGGAAAGGTGATCGCCGGAACCGGATGCCAGGATTTCCTGAGCATGACTGCGCACGTGACTGCCTCGAAAACCAGCGATTTCGGCATGCGCTATGGCATTGCGCGGGTGGCAATCCTTCTGCACGGGCAAAGCGGCCGCGATTACATCTTCGCAACCGAACTGCCCGCCGGCCCGCGCGCCGCTCTTGGCATCAATCGCTCGGCACTCCTGTTGCAGTGGGGCGTGGCTCTGCTCGTCTCCGGATTGATCTGTTCTCTGCTCACGCGCTATCTCACCGGTCCCATTCTGGGGCTCAGAGTCATGTCGCAAAAGCTGGCCGCCGGCGATTTGAGCGCGCGCAGCGGCTCTTCGCTCGCGCGACGCCAGGACGAACTGGGCGACCTGGTTCGCGATTTCAACGCCATGGCTTCGCGCATCGAAGAGCTGGTTGCGCGGCAGCGTCAGCTGATTTCCGACGTCTCCCACGAGCTGCGCTCGCCGCTGGCGCGGCTCAATGTCGCGCTTGATCTCGGCCGCCAGAGAAAAGGCAGCGATCCCGCCTTCGAGCAGATGGAGGAGGACCTCCGCATACTCGATGATTTGATCGGACGACTGCTGACCATCGCGAAGCTGGACATGTCGGCTCCGCAGGTGGCGATGATGGATCTCGACCTGGCAGACGTTCTCTCCCAGGTCGCCCGCAACGCGGAGTTTGAGTCGAAGGAGCCGCGGGGCGCCATCCGGCTCACCTCGGCCGGCAACTGTTTCGTGCGGGGCAATGCGGAACTGCTGCACAGCGCCATCGAAAATGTGATCCGCAACGCGATTCGTTACACGGAGAGCGGGACTTCGGTCGAAGTTTGCCTTGAGCCGGAAAGCTCATCGAGCGGGACAAAGATTCGCCTGGCCGTTCGCGACTACGGGCCCGGTGTTCCCGAGGCTGAACTGGAGAACATCTTCCAGCCGTTCTACCGTCTCGCCGACGCCCGCGATCGCCAGTCTGGCGGCACGGGCCTCGGATTGGCCATCGCCGACCGAGTCGTGCGCATCCACGGGGGAACCATCCGTGCCGAGAACGCCGCGCCTCGCGGATTGCGGATAGAGATCGTTCTGCCTCAGTCGTCCCTGAGGGAGAGCCGTACCGCTTAACACAGCACAAGAGAATGCGTTAGCGCAAGCTCGCCGCGCCCGCATGGAGCAGAACCAGCCAGGATGCGGCCTCGGGTCCTGATCATGGACGGAATCGAGGCTCGGCTTAGGTCAATGCGGCGGGCGGAACTCGCGTTTCCCGCAGCCGGGAGGCGAGCGCGACGCAGAGGAGGGCCATCGCGGTGCCGGAGCCGAAGGCGGCGAGCCAGCCGTAGTGCTGGGTGAGGATGGGCACCAGCATGGTGGAGGCGATGCCGCCGCCGATGCCGGCCATGTTCATGACGCCGGAAAGCGCGCCGACGCGGTCGCCGCTGAGGTGGGCCGCAGAGACCCAGAAGGACGACTCGGCGCTCATGAGGGCGGTGAGGCTGAGCGCGAGAGCCAGCACGGACATCCAGGGAGACCGTGCGCAGGCGGCGAGGAACAGGAGGGCTCCGCTGCATGCGTAGCCCGCCATGATGACGGCTTTGGCGCCGGCGAGCCTGGCGGCGAAGCGGACAGAGAGGCGGTCGCAGGCGATGCCGCCGAGGGGCGAGACGGCGAAGGCGAGCAGCCAGGGGAGGGCGGTCATCCAGCCGCCGCGCATCATGGTGAAGCCGCGGCGCTCGACGAGATAGATGTAGAGCCAGAAAACGAAGATGAAGAGGACGTAGCCCTCGCTGACGTAGC
>JBARMS010000208.1:0-4419 GCA_049802575.1 Acidobacteriaceae bacterium
GTCGGCGTTGGCGAATAGCGGGTGCATACTTGTTGGTCTCGACTTGGAACAGAAGGTAACGAAGGAAACAAAGAATTCGGCAGGTGAGCGTGGCCAAGCTAATCGACGTGAAATCCGCGATTCCTGAGCGAGATCGCTGAGGCGACCAAGAAAATTCCTCTCGAAGAGCCTGACCGCTGGATCAGACTCTCCGAGAGGTGTACTCCGTAGTTTGGCACAACACCGGAGTACTCGACCATGTATCACGAATTTCTCAGTTCCGCCAGCTTCTGGTTGTACCTGCGGGCAGTCGACGAAGATCTCGCGGCCGAAGCCCGCAAAAAAGGCTGCCCGTGCGGTGGCCGCCTGCACTGCGCCAACTACCCTCGCAAGCCCAGGGGCACTCCCGCCCAGCTTCCTGAGCCCCAGCTCCTCCGACTGAGCTTCTGCTGCGATCGCGACGGTTGCAGGAAGAGAGCGACGCCCCCTTCGGTGCGCTTCCTGGGCCGAAAGGTCTACTTGGCCGCCATCGTGATCCTGATCAGCGCCATGCGGCAAGGGCCGTCACCACGCCGGGTTCGTGAGCTTTCCACACGCTTCGGTGCCGACGAAAGCACAATCACCCGCTGGCAGACCTTCTGGCGCGAACACTTCCCACAAACACCCTTCTGGAAGATCGCACGCGCCAGTTTCCTGACCGTTGGTGAGATCGTCAGCCTCCCCTACTCGCTGGTCGACGCCTACCTCCGCCGTCATCCGCCACGCGAAGGTTGGATACTCCTGCTGCGGTTTCTCTCGCCAATCACGGTTCCCGGGGGCCAGCAAATCAAGGTCTCGCAATGATCCCCTCCGATCCGCAGAAGATGCTCTTCGCCCACGCTTCTTGACCGGGGAAAACGGATTGTCACAGTCCTTTCACCCCGTCCTCAGGAGGCGTGATGATCCAACCACCCCCCAATCCGACAGGCGCCCAATGGGCGCGGTTTCGATTCTCCGTGGTGGGCTCGCTCTTGAGCTCTCCCCCTGTGCGCGGAACGCTCCAATCCGCGATCCGCTCCCTGGCAGCCATGACCTGGTCGCACCCTGTAACCGGGCGAGAAGTCCGCTTCTCCGCCGTGACCATCGCACGCTGGTACTACACCGCGCGCCGCGTGCGTGACGATCCAGTCGGCGCCTTGCGCCGCGCCGTGCGCAAGGACTGCGGCAAGGTATCCCTGGCAGCGGCCCTGACTGAGCAGCTCCATCTGCAGTACCGCGATCATCCGCACTGGAGCTATCAACTTCACTACGACAATCTCGTCGCCTTGGTGAAGGCTGATCCTTCACTGGGGCGGCTCCCCTCCTATTCCACGGTCAAGCGCTTCATGCAGGCTCACGGCTGGGCGCGCAGACCGAAGCTTCGGCCCAGCGGACGCCCTGGTGAGGTCGTGGCAGAAAAACGGCGCACGACGCGTGAGGTCCGCAGCTACGAAGCCACCCACGTCGGCGCCCTGTGGCATCTCGATTTCCACCATGGATCGAAGAAGGTACTCACTGCCGACGGTCAGTGGCTGCGCCCGCTCGCTCTGGGCGTCCTCGACGACCACTCGCGCTTGTGCTGTCACGTCCAGTGGTACGTCTCGGAGACTGCCGATGACCTGGTGCACGGTCTCTCCCAGGCGATCCAGAAGCGGGGTCTGCCGCGTGCCCTCATGACCGACAACGGCGCCGCGATGGTGGCCGAGGAAGTCACCGAAGGACTCTTGCGGCTGGGCATCGTCCACGAGCGCACGCTGCCGTACAGCCCCTATCAAAACGGAAAGCAGGAGGCCTTCTGGGGCACACTCGAGGGGCGCCTCATGATGATGCTCGATGGTGTGGCCGAGTTGACGCTCGACCTGCTCAATCAAGCGACCCAGGCATGGGTGGAAATCGAGTACAACCACGCCGTGCACCGCGAGACAAAAAGCTCGCCGACTGCGCGGTTCGTGCAGGCGCCTGACGTGCTTCGCGTCAGCCCTTCGAGCGAATCGCTCCGAGATGCTTTTCGCCTGGAAGTCAAGCGGAGCCAACGTCACAGCGACGGCACGATCTCGCTGGATGGGGTGCGGTTCGAGATCCCGGCCCGGTATCGCCACTTTTGCGAGGTCCTCGTGCGCTACGCGCGCTGGGATCTGAGCCGGGTCGATCTGATCGACCCGGGGAGCGGACGGATTCTGGCTCCCGTTTACCCTCTGGACAAATCGGCCAATGCCGATGCTCGGCGCGCCGTTATTGAGCCCGACGATGCCGAGGTGCCGCCCGAGGACCGGCGGCGCAGCACTGGCGAGCTTCCGCCCCTCTTGAAACGCATCCTCCAAGAGTACTCGGCCACGGGCATGCCGCCGGCCTATCTCCCCAAGACGCGACCTTCCCAGCACCCCGAGACGCCACCTTCCGAGCACGGAGAACCATCATGAACAGCAAGAAACTGCTCGCGCTCTACGGGCTAAAGTGGAACCCGTTTTCGCCGGATCTTCCCAGTGAAGGACTGCTGACGACGCCCAGGATCGAGCACTTCGCCTGGCGTGTCGAACAGTTGGTCCAGGAGGGAGGCTTCGCGCTGATCACCGGGGAGTCGGGTACCGGCAAGTCGGTGGCGCTGCGGATTGTCG
This sequence comes from Acidobacteriaceae bacterium, assembly GCA_049802575.1. Classification (GTDB taxonomy): domain Bacteria; phylum Acidobacteriota; class Terriglobia; order Terriglobales; family Acidobacteriaceae; genus Palsa-343. The sequence goes on from JBARMS010000208.1 coordinate 2,613, forward strand.
CCGGGCGGCTTGCGGTGCTGCGGGACGTCACAGTCGGTGTGATCGAGCGGCCCCAGTCCCGAAGCGGCGATTTCTATCGCGAGCTGGGCGACATCTTCGCGGTGAAGCTCGCGCCCCACAATCGCTGGGGCGGATTCAAAGCGCTGCGCGAGCGCTGGAAAACCCACGTGGCCTCCTCACGCATCCGCCCGGTGCTTCTGGTTGACGAAGCCCAGGAGATGAGCCCAGACGTCCTCTCTGAGCTGCGGATCCTTTGCAGCGCCGATTTCGATGCCACGTCGCTTTTAACGGTGGTGCTTTCCGGGGACGGGCGATTGCCGGAACTGCTGCGACATGAGGATCTGATGCCGTTGGGGACCCGCATCCGTGCACGGCTCGTGACCGAGACCGCCACGCGCGAGGATTTGCTTGAACTGCTCCACCACGCGCTGGCCAAGGCCGGCAACGCAACGCTCATGACGGCCGAGCTCATGGATACGCTGGTGGATCACAGCGCGGGCTACTATCGCGTGCTCATGAACATCGGTGCCGATCTCTTGGCCTACGGGGCGGCGAACGACCTCGCGCAGCTTGACGAAAAGTGTTACCTGGAGGTCTATCAGCCCAGGAGCGCACGCCCCGCCCTCAAGAAGAAAGCGAAGGTGTAACGATGCCCGCGAATGCAGATCGAATGCTTCCGGTAGTGCGTGTAGGCGAGATACCGAGCGATGATCTCGCCGAGCGTTGGCTGGTGGAAGAGCTCTGGTGTGCCAGCTCGGTGGGTGTGATCGGCGGCGCTCCGAAGTGCGCCAAGACATGGCTGGGGCTGGATATGGCCTTGAGCGTGGCCACGGGGACACCGTGCTTGGGCAAGTACGCGGTGCCGGAGTCGGGGCCGGTCTTGGTCTATCTGGCGGAGGACGCGCTTCGGGTCGTGGGCGAGCGTATCGAGGGGATGGCCCGGCACCGTGGCCTTGATATCGACCAGGTGGCCATCTACGTGATCACGGCATCGGCTCTGCGGCTCGATCACGATCGGGATCGGACGCGGCTTTGGGAGACAGTCCGATGGCTGCGACCCAAGCTGCTGGTGCTCGACCCGCTGGTGAGACTTCACGGCATTGACGAGAATCACGCCGGCGAGGTGGCCGAGTTGCTGGGGTATTTTCGCTCGTTGCAACGGCAGCTTGGCATCTCGGTGCTGCTGGTGCACCACACGCGCAAGAATGCTGGGGATGGAGCTGCCGCCGGTCAGGGACTGCGTGGCTCGGGCGATATCCATGCGTTCGGCGACTCGAACCTCTATCTCCGGCGAACCGAGCAGCACCTGATACTTTCCAACGAGCATCGGTCGGCGCCGGCATCGGCGCCGGTCTCCCTGAAGTTGGTCGCCACCAACGCGGACGCGACTCATCTTGAGGTGATCGCGGCGCTTCACGACGAGAAAGAGGACAGCCTCGCAGAGCGAGTGCTCGCGCTGCTTGCCCGAGGACGAGCGCTGACGCGAACGACGCTGCGTGATTCACTGGCGGTCAAGAACGAGCGATTAGGCGAGGTGCTGGAGTCGCTCGAGCAGGCTGGCCGGATCGGCCGCACGTCTGCTGGTTGGCAACGTCTCTGCTGAGGATCGGAGAATATCGTTCCGTTCCCCCTTCGAAGGGGAACGGAACGATACTCCCACGGCGAAATCGAGCATCGATTATCGTGATCAGATCGTTGTCGATTATCGTGATCACTCTCAGGCGGTGGCCGACCGCGCATTACGGACGTCCGCGAGGTGCTTAACGCGATTTTCTACCTGTTGCGAACGGGATGCGCCTGGCGACTA
>JBARMS010000209.1:0-1730 GCA_049802575.1 Acidobacteriaceae bacterium
CCGCCCGCATTTCAATGGGCCCCGGGGTGACCACCACGAATCGCAGATACGGCGGCGTAATCCGCTCAAGAGTGCGCGCGTCCGCGAAAAACGGACATACCGCCGCCCGCGGCCTCGGAATCAACAACACCCGTTCCAGGAATTCCACCATACAGAACCGAGATGCTCCTTCCAGACGTCTCGGCCTCGCGTCCCACTCCGCTGTCCCGCAGCAGTACCGTCGTAACGCTTCCCTCTCAGTTTTCAATTGCATTGGGAACGTGCGACCGCTAGCCTCAAACCATGGGGATCGTGCGTCAGCGCGATCCCTTTCGCATTTGCGGGGCTCCCAGGACCCGCCGCTGTCTGTTCTTTGAGAATCCGCGCCGCTTGGCCCTGCGGCTGATCCGCCTCACGAGCCAACCGGACCGCAGGGTAATACTCAAAAGGTATTACCCTCCATCCCTTGTCGAATCAATTAGAAACATATCCGCTGGGGGGAGGGGGGTATCCCCTGACCGTCTTTTCGATGCAGTCGAGGCAATTCATGGTCTGCCAACCTCAGGCCACTTTTCCCTTGTTATGCTGGATAGGCTATGACGACGAAAAAAGACCTCCTGAAAGACCCCATTCGCCACATCGACATCCGGCAGCACAATGTCGTGGCTCTGGTCGACGCCATGCAGTCGATGGCCTACAGCTCCCGTGATCTTGCCCGGGCTGCCTCCATTTACGAGCGCATGCTCCGCGACCAGGACTGCGGAGTCATCCTCTGCCTCGCCGGTTCGCTGATTTCAGCCGGCCTCAAGCAGATCTTTGTCGACCTGGTCCGCAACAACATGGTCGATGCCATCGTCTCCACCGGCGCCAACATCGTCGACCAGGACTTCTTCGAAGCCCTCGGCTTCCGCCACTACATCGCCGACGAGATCATGCGCTCCGGCACCCAGGACGGCGTCCTCCGCGAGCTGATGATCGACCGCATCTACGACACCCTCATCGACGAGGAAGAGCTCCGCGCCTGCGATGAAACCACCGAAAAGGTCGCCGACTCGCTGCCGCCGCGTCCGCACAGCTCCCGCGAGTTCATCCGAGCGATGGGCGCCTGGCTCGAAGCCAACGGCAAAACCCCGGAAAAAGGCGGCGCCGACTCCATCGTCCTCGCCGCCTACCAAAAGGACGTTCCCATCTTCTGCCCGGCTTTCAGCGACTGCTCGGCTGGATTCGGCCTCGTCGCCCACCAGCACAAGCGCCAGGACAAGCCAAAAGTTTCCATCGATTCGGCCAAGGATTTCTATGAGCTAACGCAGCTCAAGATCGCCAATCCGACCACCGGTCTGCTCATGATCGGCGGAGGCGTGCCGAAGAACTTCGCTCAGGACATCGTGGTCGCCGCCGACATCCTCGGCAACGAAGCGCCCATGCACAAGTACGCGATCCAGATCACGGTCGCCGACGTCCGCGACGGCGCCCTTTCCTCCAGCACCCTGAAGGAAGCCAGCTCCTGGGGCAAAGTCGACACCACCTACGAGCAGATGGTCTTCAGCGAAGCCACTCTCGCGCTGCCGCTCATCGCGGGCTATGTCTGGCATAAGAAAGCCGCTGCCAGCCGCTCCGAGCGCCGCTGGAGCCGTATTCTCGATCCGGTAACGGTTTAATCCGTCACAGTTACAAATTCAGCAGCCATCCGCTGGACGCCCCATCGGTAACACCAAAGTGGGATTGTTTAGCGGGTGCCCTGTGGATTTTCC
>JBARMS010000210.1:0-2564 GCA_049802575.1 Acidobacteriaceae bacterium
GGCAAAAGCCGGCCGCGGCAACCCGGAGTGGATCATCTTCATGGATCCGCCCCGCCAGGCAAAGCTGCGCGGCCTCATCAGCCGCGCATTTGGACCGAAGGCCATCGCCGACCTGGAACCGCGGATCTCCTCCCTCGCGCGTCAGTTGCTCGATCGCTTCCCTGAAAACGGCGCCATGGATCTGGTCACCGAATACGCGACACCCCTGCCCATGATGGTCATCGCCGAGCTGATCGGCATCCCCTCGGCCGAATGGACGCGATTCCGCAAATGGAGCGATGGCATCCTCCAACTCAGTCAGACCCTCTCGGCCGGCGCGGCTGCGCAGCGTGCCGTGATGGAATATACAGCCGTCAAGGCAGAGCTGTCGGCGTACGTGACGGCTCTCATAGAGTCGCGCAGAACCGATCCGCGCAACGACCTGCTCACACGCCTCGTGGAGGCAGGTGTGGATGGCGAGCGCCTCACCGACGGCGAGGTCATTGGCTTCATTGAATTGCTGATCGTGGCCGGCCAGGAAACGACCTCGAACCTGATCAGCAACGCGATGATCTGTCTGACGGAGTTTCCCGATCAGCGCAAGGCCCTCGAGCAGCAGCCCGCTCTGTGGCAGGCCGCCATCGAGGAGGTCCTGCGCTACCGTTCCCCGGTGCAGTGGGTCTTTCGCGCAACCACAGCCGACGTCGAAATGCATGGCGAGGACATCCCCGCCGGCACGCTCGTCTTACCCGTCATCGGATCGGCGAACCGCGATTCCCGCATCTTCCCGGATGCCGAACGCTTCGATATCGCGCGGGCGCCGAATCCGCACATCGCCTTCGGCCACGGCATTCACTTTTGCCTGGGAGCCGCGCTGGCGCGCCTCGAGGCCCGCATCGCCCTGCCGCTGTTGCTGGAGCGCCTGCCGGGCATCCGCCTCGCCAGCCCCGACGCCTGGATGCCGCGGGATGCGTTGCACGTCCACGGCCCCTCAAGCCTGCCCGTGGTTTTTGCCTGAGTCCCCGGCAATCCCCTCAACCCTAATCCCTATTCCCTGTCGTTCTTCACCTTCCACAGCATTTGGCGGAAGATTCCCATCCACCCATGCGCGTCCTCAGCCGACAGCGCCATGTGCTGCACCAACCGCCGCACCCGCGACGCATCGCCAGCCGCCCCGCTCGCCTCCAGGGTCTCGGCGAGCACGGCGATCAGCCGCTCCCGATCCGCAGCCGTTGCTGCCGGCGATCCCGCAACTGGATCACCCGCTGCGTCGCTGCCCATCCGGATCAGCTCATACAGCGTCACCGCGACCGCCTGTCCCAGGTTCATCGAAGGCTGATCCGGCTCCGTCGGAATCCGCACCAACGCCTGGCAATGAGTGAGATCCTCGTTGGACAGCCCCACCTTTTCCGACCCAAACAGGATCGCCAAGCGCCCGCCGACCCGCGCGCAGGTCCGCATCCGTTCCCCAACCGGCTTCAGCCGCTCGAGGGGATCAGCCGGGGTCCGCTGCTCGCCCGCCGTCGTTCCCACCACCAGCATGCAGTCGGCGACCGCCTCCGCGACGGTCGCGAACTCCGTTGCCGCCGCCAGCACCGGCGCCGCGCCAACTGCCGAGCGAGCCTCACGAAACGACGGCTCGTACGGGTGCACCAGCCGCAGCTGTCCGAAGCCGAAGTTGGCCATGGCCCGCGCGGCCGCCCCTATGTTGAGCGGATTCCGGGTCCGGACCAGCACCACGCACACTCGATCCCGTTCGTCCAAGGTCAGCACAATGGAGCCATTCTAGGACCGGGAACGGGTCGCCATGTTGCCGCGACACGTTACCAGCGCGGAACCGCTTCTCTGAAAACAAAGACGTTAACGAGGGGGATTCATTAACTAGTTAACACAGATAACCAAATCGCCAACACTGGTCGTTTCGTCAGCTCCGGAACGCCTGGAAGGCCAGGAAGCGGTCCCCGGGAAGCAGGTTCATCGTCTTCACGGTGCTGTAGCCGGCCTGCCGCAAATGGCCGACCATCTCCTGCTCGCCCGGCAGCCGCCCGGCCCCGCGCGTGGCCGCGCCCCACAGGTTCAGCGCCTCCGTCGCCAGGCTGCCGCCCTGGCAGCAGGTGGTGACCAGCAGAAATCCACCCGGCTTCAGAAACCCCGCGATGTGTTCGAGCAACGCCGCGCGCTCGGCGACCGAAAAGTAATAGATGTTGTTGTAGAGCGTCGCGATGTCGAACGGTTCCTGGGGCGTTTTGCTGCGAATGTCGCCCTCCTCGACGGTGACGCGGCCCCTCAGGCCCCAGCCCTGCAGATTGGCCAGCGCCGCCTCCGCCACCGCCGGCTGCAGTTCCACACCCAACGCCGTCAGCGACGGATTGCTGTCGGCCGCGTAGCGCAGGTAAACGCCGGAGCCGCAGCCAATCTCCAGCAGGCGCACCGCGCCCTGCGCCGGAAAGGTCCTCCGAATCACCTCTGCCTGGAAAGCCTCGAGGATGCGCGAGGAGCGGGCGATCAGTTCGCCGTCCTGGTCGTCCAGCCCCCACAGCTCGCCCTGGCGGAGCTTCGGCAGCGTCCCGGCGATCAGCTTGTGG
>JBARMS010000211.1:0-3911 GCA_049802575.1 Acidobacteriaceae bacterium
AACGGGAAGTCCTCGCCCTGCTGGCTCGCGGCGAGACCAACAAAGAGATCGCGAACCACCTGGGAATCACCGAAGCCACCGTCAAGTGCCACGTGAGCGTGATCCTCATGCGCCTGCAGGCATCCGACCGCACCCAGGCCGTCGTCACCGCCCTCCAGCGCGGCCTCGTCCACCTGTAACCGCACTCTTTCGTTTCCGACTTTGGTCGGATGGCTCCCGCGCCTCGGGCGCGTACAGTACGGGAGTGTCCGGCGGCCGCCGGATGCCTGCCTGCCGGAGAGAACGATGGGACCGACGAGCGATGCATCGGGGCAAGGCCTCACCCGGCGCGATGTGCTGCGTCACGCCGCGCAGGGCGCCGTGGCCTGCTCCGTTTCGCCGTGGCTGAGCCGCGCGGAGTTCATGCTCGCTCCCGAGGCGCTGCCCCCTCCGCCCCGCTCTCGCGAGACCTTCGACTTCGACTGGCGCTTCACCCGCGGAGATCCCTCCGGCGCCGAAGCTCCCACCCTGGCCGACGCCTCCTGGGACCCCGTCGATCTCCCCCACGACTGGAGCATCGAAGGCCCCTACTCTGCATCCGAGCCGGCCGCGGGGCCCGGCGGCTATCTGCCCACCGGGATCGGCTGGTACCGCAAGCGCTTCACCGTTCCCGACGCGGATCGCGGCCGCATCGTCACTCTCGAATTCGACGGCGTCTACCAGAACAGCGAAGTGTGGATCAACGGCCACACCCTCGGCACGCGTCCCTGCGGCTTCATCCCCTTCGCGTACGAAATCACGCCCTGGCTGCGTTACGGCGCGGAGAACGTCGTCGCTGTTCGCGTCGACAATTCCCGCCAGACGAATTGCCGCTGGTACTCCGGCTCCGGCATCGATCGCCACACGTGGCTGCTGAAGACCGCGCCCCTGCGCATCGCGTACTGGGGCACGTTTGTCACTTCACCGCACGTCGCGAAAGATCGCGCCACGGTCAGCGTCCAAACCACTGTGACGAATGGCCTCGACCGCGCCGCCGCGTGCACGCTGGCCACATCTCTCGTTGACGCCGACGGCCACATCGTCGCCACCGAGGAGACGCCCCGCACCCTCGCTCCCGGCGCGAGTTTCCGCTTCGCCCAGTCGCTGGCGGTCGCGCATCCGCGCCTCTGGTCCGTCGACCAGCCATACCTCTGCACCGTCCGCTCCACGCTCCATCACGACGGCCGCGTTGTCGATGTCTGCGCCACGCCGACCGGCATCCGCTCCGCCGTCTTCGATGCCGACCGCGGCTTCCTCCTCAACGGCGAGCCCGTGAAGCTGCGCGGCGTCTGCCTGCACCCGGAAGCCGGCTGCGTCGGCGCGGCCGTCCCCGAGCGCGTCTGGGAGCGCCGCCTCGAGGAGCTGCGCACCATGGGCTCGAACGCCATCCGCACCAGCCACAACCCTTTCGCCGCAGAGTTCTACGACCTCTGCGACCGCATGGGCTTCCTCGTCATGAACGAGGCCTTCGACGAGTGGCGCCTGCCGAAGGGCCAGATCCAGAACGGCTACCATCTCTACTTCGACGAGTGGCACGAGCGCGACCTGAAGAACTTCATCCACCGCGACCGCAACCACCCCAGCGTCGTGCTCTGGAGCGCCGGCAACGAGGTCCCCGACCAGTCCGCCCCCGATGGCGTCGCAACCCTGCGCGGCCTGCTGGCCATCTTCCATGCCGAAGACCCGACGCGCCCGGTCACCGTGGCCTGCGACCAAATCGCCTCCGAGCCGCTTTCCAATCGTGTCCGCCCCGCATTCCTCGCCGCGCTCGACGTCGTCGGCTACAACTACGTCGACCGCTGGCGCGAGCGCGCCGATCTCTACTACAGCATCGACCGCGCCGCCTTCCCGAAGCGCCGCTTCATCGGCACCGAGAGCGTCGCCATCGGCGGCATTCGCGGCGAATATCGCGACGTCGCCGCGCCGAAGGGCAATGCCGCGGATCCCTGGTTCTTCCACCCCTCGAATCTCCGCATCGATGCCGAGCAGCTCTGGCAGTTCATCCGCCTGCACGACTACGTTTCCGGCGATTTCCTCTGGACCGGCGTCGACTACCTCGGCGAATCGCACTGGCCCATGAAAGGCGCGACCTCCGGCGCTCTCGACACCTGCGGCTTCCGCAAAGACAGCTTTTACTTCTACCAGAGCCAGTGGACCACGCCGCCGATGCTCCATCTCTTCCCGCACTGGAACTGGCCAGGCAGCGAAGGCACGATCATCCCCGTCGTTTGCTACACCAACTGCGACACCGTCGAGCTCTTCCTCAACGGAAAATCCTGCGGCGTCAAAGGCTACGAATTCCCCCGCCTCGGCATGGAAGGCCGCTACGGCAACTATCCGCCGCGCGCGCGCGCCGTGCGCACCACCGCCGACCTCCATCTCTCCTGGGATGTGCCGTACGAACCCGGCACGCTGCGCGCCGTCGGCAGCAAAGACGGCAAAGTCGCCGTCGTCGAAGAAGTCTCCACCACCGGCGCTGCGGCCAGCCTCGCGCTCACCGCGGACCGCTCACAACTGGCCGCCGTTCGTCGCGACCATGCCCGCCGCGACGTCGCCCACCTCACCGTCGCCGTCCAGGACGCGCAGGGCCGCACCGTCCCCACCGCCGACCACGAGGTCACCTTCACCATCGACGGCCCCGCGCGCCTCATCGGCGTCGACAACGGCGACCCCTTCAGCCACGCCAGCTACAAGGCGCCAAGCCGCCGCGCCTTCCACGGCCTCTGCCTCGCCATCGTGCAATCAACCGCGCAGCCAGGACCCGTGCGGATCACCGCGTCATCGCCCGGCCTGCAACCAGCCTCAGTCGCCCTCGTCACGGCCTGATCATCGGCGCGGTACTCGAAGAAGGGGGATTCCACAAAGGCTCCGGTGCTGGCCGCAGCAACCTGTCACCTGTCACTTGTACCCTGCCCTGGTTCCTCCACGTCCCCCGTCGCTTTCACCCGCCGATTCATCTCGCCGTACACCTGCGCCACCTTGTCCCGCGCCGCGCGAATCGTCTGGTACGCGCGTATCTGTTCCTGCGCCTCCTCCGTGTGCCCCGACGCCTTCAGCGCCATCGCGTAGCGGTAATGCGCCTCGCCGTTCAGCGGATCGGCCTCGACCACCTGTTGCAGCAGCGGCAGCGCCTGCGCCGCCTTGTCCTGCCGCATCCACAGGCGCGCCACGCCCAGCAGCGCCTCCTCATTCTCCGGCATCATCTGCCGCGCGCGCTCATAATGCGCCAGCGCCGCGTCGAGGTTCCCCTGCAAATACGCCACGCGTCCCATCGCGCACTCCAGCCGTGCGCTTTCGCCATCGACGCGCAGCGCCGTCTCCAGTTCTTTCTCCGCAGCGGCCTGGGCACTCGCGTCGTTCGGGTTCGCCTCCAGAATCGCCTCCGCCAGCTCGAAATGCGCGCCCGGCAAATAGGGATCCTTCGCAATCGCGGCGCGATAGTGTTCCGCCGCACCCGCCAAATTGCCCGCCTCCACCAGCCGCTCCGCCACCACCTCCTGCATGCGCGGCGAATCCGGAGCCAGCAGCGCCAGCTTGTTCAGCGTGTCGTCGGCCATGTCCTGGTACACGTTCTGCGCGAAAAACAAAATGTCGCTGTTCTCAGGATTGAGCGCCACCAGCGCGCGCACCACCGGCAGCGCGCGGTCCAGATCGCCGCGCTGGTACTCATAGTCGGCCATCTCCACGCCGATCTCCGTCTTCAGCTTCGCGTCCGTCACCTTCGCGAACCCGGCTTCCAGATGCGCCTGCGCCCCGGCCTCGCCCAGCCGCTTCTCGCAGATGCCCAACAGCCCCTGCGCCTGCGGCGATGAGGGAGCAGCCGCCAGCGCCGCCCGCAAATCCTTCACCGCCGCCGCGCAGTCGCCGCGCACCACTTCCTGCGTCCCCTGCGC
>JBARMS010000212.1:0-81236 GCA_049802575.1 Acidobacteriaceae bacterium
GAGGATGACGGCGTCGGCGCCGCGGCCTTCGCTGGCTTCATGCGCGCGGGCCACGACGTCTTCGCGGCTGGCGTCAATGGGATGACGCAGTCCATATCGGGAAGCCAATGCGTGGCGCTCGGAATAAAGATCGGAGGTCAGAACGTTGGCGCCGGTTCGCGCCGCGAGCGCCGCGAGCAGGATTCCGATCGGCCCCTGCCCGATGACCAGCACGGTTTCATCGGATGCCAGGTCGAGGCGCCGCACGCCCTTGAGGACGGTGTTCACCGGCTCCACGAAGGCCGCCTGCTCAAACGGGACGCCCTTGGGGATCTTGATGAGCCCTCGGCGCACGATCCAGTCCATCACCCGCACGTACTCGGCAAAGCCGCCTCCGGAGGGTTCAAACCCGGCGGTGCAGCCCACGCGTTTGTAATCGTTGCACTGGGCGAAGGTCTTCTTCCGGCAGTAGTAGCATTGCCCGCAGGGCGTGTGGTGATAGACGATCACGCGATCGCCGATGGCAAACCCTGCGACGCCATCGCCCATCGCTGCGATGCCCCCCGCTGTCTCATGGCCGAAGATGCGCGGCGCCGCATGCGAGCCGGTGTGGATTTTCTTGAGGTCCGTCCCGCACACGCCGCAGGCAGCCACGCGAATCAGGACTTCGCCGCGCCCAATCTTCGGCACCGGTAGGGTTTCCACGCGCACGTCATTCACGCCGCGATAGACTGCGGCGCGCATGGTGGCGGGCAGGGAGGCGAGGGCTTGTTCCTGGAGAGCGTCGCTGATGAGAGATGCCATAAAAAGGAAAACTCTGCAACCAATTTACCAGGAACCTTTAGGGTGAACCAGCGAAAAACCGCTGCATTACAGTCGCGAGCGCCTGCACGGCGTGACGGCTGTTGTTTTCAAGCTGCCCGAGCGCTTTCCAGTATTGCGGGTGCAGCGTCGCCCAGGCGGCGAGAGCCGCCATGCGTAACTGCCCGTCCGGGCCGACGAAGCGATTGAAGTCCGGCAGCCTGTCGTTGGGGCCGTCGCTGATGCCCTTGAAACACAGGAACCGCAGATTGTGGTCACGGGCAAAGCGGGCGACCGCGGCCGCCTCCATGTCGATGAGGACCGCCTGGTGCTGCGCGGCGAGCTTCCGCTTCTCGTCACGGTCGGCCACGTGAGCGAGCGTGATGAGCCGCTGGCCCTGGCCGTTGTCCGTAGTGAAACGCTCACCGGTTGCCGCATCGATGACTTCGCGAATCGGGTAAGCGGCGCCCACTTGCAATCCGCACGAAACCGATCCCGCATACCCAACGGAGACCAGCGCGTCGATTGCCGAATCAGCCGCCAGCACCGCTTCGCAGGCACGCGTCGCTGCGGCTGCGCCCATTCCTTCAGAAACAGCAACCGCTTCCATGTCGCCGATGCGGCCGCGCCAGATCGCAGGCTTCCCGGCGGAGACGCGCTTCTCCCAGCCGCGCACCAGCAGCTTCAACTCGGCGGGCAATGCGGCAATGAGGGCGATGGTCACTATCAGCAGGATACGTCGAGAGCGGCCAGTATGGAGCGTGCAGTCAGGTTTGGGGAGCGTATCCGTGCTCCCGGAACCAGTCGATCGCGTTGCGCAGCGCCTGGTAGACGGGAACGACGCGGAAGCCAAGCTCGCGCTCCGCCCGGGCGGACGAGGCAAACATCATTTTCTTTCCCATCCGCACCGCCTCCACCGTCGCGCGCGGCTCCTTGCCGCGAATTTGGCCGGTGATCGTTTCGTCGAAAAACGCAAACGCCATCGCCACGGCATGCGGCACTTTCATCGTGGGCGACGGCAGGCCCGTAATCGCGGACATTTTGTCGAGGATCTGTTTCAATGTGAGGTTTTCGCCGCCCAGGATATAGCGTTCGCCGGGGCGCCCGAGGTTAGGATCGAGGCCATCGGCATGGGTGCGCGCCACTTCGCGTACATCGACCAGATTCAGGCCCGTATCGACGTAGGCAGGGAAATTCTTGTTGAGGAAGTCGACGACGATGCGTCCTGTCGGAGTCGGCTTGAGGTCACCGGCGCCGATCGGCGTGGTCGGATTCAGGATCAGAACCGATTGCCCGCCCCGCGCTGCCTCAATGGCTACCTGCTCGGCGAGAAACTTCGAGCGCTTGTAGTGGCCGACCATGTCGGCCAGCGAAACCGGGGTGGCTTCGTCCACAATGGTGCCGTCGGTTTTGAAGCCCATGGTGGCCACGCTCGAGGTGTAAACGCAGCGCGGCACGCCTTCTTCGCGGGCGATGCGCAACAGCGCGCGTGTCCCCTCCACGTTGGCGCGGTACATGGCGTCCGGGTCGCGGACCCACAGCCGGTAATCGGCCGCCACGTGCATCACTGCCTCGTATCCGCGGACCGCAGAGCGCAGCGATTCCGGTTCGAGCAGGTCGCCCGTGACGGTCTCCGCCTGCAGCCCCTCCAGATTCGCCAGATTGCTCGTGCGCCGGACGAGCAGCCGCAGCGCGGCCCCGCGCCCGGCTAGTTCCCGCGCGACGTGGCTGCCGACGAAGCCAGTGGCCCCGGTGACGAAAACCTTCACCGCGCCTCGCGCCGGGGCTCGAGGTTGAGCCACGAACCCATTTCGCTCACCGGCAATCGAACCCCGACATAAAAGGCTCCGAACAGGCCGTACAGGGCGCTGGCCTCGTCGAAGCGCATCTCGTAGATCAGACGTTTGAAGACGCCTGGATTGTCGGCAAACAGGTCCACGCCCCACTCCCAGTCGTCCAGTCCGATGGAGCCGGAGATGATCTGCTTCACGGTGCCGGCGAAGCGCCGCCCGATTTCGCCATGCTCGCGCATCATGCGCGCGCGATCCTGAATGTTCTTCGAGTACCAGTTCACCTGCTCGCCGCGACGCTTATCCATGGGATAGAAGCACAGGTACTTCGTCTCGGGAATCGCCGGAAAAAGGCGGCTGGCCATCGCCGATGCCTGGCGCTCGATCATCTCGTCGATGCGCTTATCCCACTCGTCGGAAAACGGCGTGATCCCCTCGTTCGCGAGAACCGGATAGGTTTTCGCCGACGACTCGTACAGCCCGAGTTCGACGAGCGACAGATAGGAATGCGTCGGCTGAAGGAAGCTGCCGAGTTCCGTGCGCGCCAGATCGCGCTCCACCTCAGCCAATTGCTCGATGGTGTCGCGGAAGTGGACCAGCATCAGGTCGCCCTTGTGGCCGAGCTGCGCGAAGAGGCCGCTCTGATTGGGACGCGGCTGATTCACGCCGGGCTCGGAGCCGCGCTCCATGGGGGCCAGCAGCGCTGCCGCTTCGCCAATGGCTCGCTCGCGGGCCGCTGCATCCAGGCGTCGCCAGCCGCCCCAGTCGAAGCGGAACATCTGATGCAGCACGCTGGAGCCGTCCAGCGTTAAGGGAAACGGCGGCAGATTGGGCAAGAGCGTTCCTCCGAGGGAGACTGCCCCCATTTTACGGAAGCGGCCAGCGCCGGAGCGATGGCATCGGTCGCAGAGCTAACGCCGCGACGTGGGCTCATCCACATAAAACTCGGCGATCTCCGCCGCATATTTCTGCACGATAACGCGCCGCCGCAGCTTCATGCTCGGCGTCAGTTCACCGGACTCGATGGCCCAATCCTCAATGACCAGGCGAAAGCGCTTGATGGTCTCGAAGTTGGCAAGCCCGGTATTGATGCGATCGACCAGCGCCTGGTATTCGGCGCGGACATGAGGATGGGCGACCAGATCGCTGCGCGACGAGGCGTCGATCCCGCGCTCGCGTGCCCACGGCTCGAGCGCGGCAAAATTCGGAGCAATGAGGGCTGAGGCAAATTTGTGCCGGTCGCCCACCATCGCAGCGTTCGCCACCAGAAAGCTGGTTTTCAGCTTGTTTTCGATCGGCTGCGGCGCGATGAATTTGCCGCCGGAAGTCTTCAGCAGCTCCTTCTTGCGATCGGTAATGAACAGGAATCCGTCGCTGTCGATGTGGCCGATGTCCCCCGTGTGGAACCATCCTTCGGCGTTGAATGCTTCGGCATCGCCGTGCTGCTTCCAGTACCCGGGAAACACATTGGGCCCGCGGACGAGCAACTCGCCGTCCTCCGCGATGCGGCACTCCACGTTGGACAACGGCTTGCCCACCGATCCCATGCGGCTTGCGTTGGGCGTATTAATGGCCAGGACCGGCGCCGTCTCCGTCAGGCCATAGCCCTCGAGAATACGAATGCCGGCCGAAGCAAACCAGTGCGCCGTGTCGAGGCCCAGCGGCGCACCCCCGGCGATGAAGTAGCGAACACATCCGCCAAAGCCGGCGCGGAGCTTTTTGTACACCACGGCATCGGCGAGCTTCCACGCGAGCGAGGCAGGCTGCCTGCCCGCCGCTATGTCGTCGCGGTGCTTCTGTCCCGTGGACAAGGCCCAGCCGAAGAGGCGCCGCTTGATACGCGATTCGGCCGCGCGCTGTTCCGCTACCTGGCGCACCTTCTCGTAGACTCGGGGCACCGCTACGAGGATCGTCGGCCTGACGGATGCGAGCGCCTGTGGAAGCCGGTCGAAAACAGGGCAGTACGCGATCATGACGTTCTGCGCGTAGAGCGCGTAGTCGAGGTGGCGGGCGGTGATGTGGGAGAGCGGCAGAAATGAGATACAGGAGTCCGTTGCGGTGAATCCAAATTCCGCCGTGGAGTAATTGACGTTGGCCGCGATGTTGCCGTGGGTCAGCATCACCCCTTTGGGGTCGCCCGTGGTGCCGGAGGTGTAAATGAGGGTCGCGAGGTCGTCCGGCTGGATCGCGCGCGCAGCAGCGTCGAAGCCAGGATCGGGTTCGGCATGCAGCAGCGAGGAGAAGGGAACTGCGCCCGGCGCTTCGCCATCGTCCATAACGACGACCTGCTCCGGAGCCCCGGAGCCGAGAAGCGACGCGACCTTCTCGTACTGGGCGCGCGTCGAGACGAAGAGGATGCGCGCACTGGAGTCGGCCAGCAGCGGCCGGACCTGATCGGCCAGCAGGGTTGGGTACAGGGGAACGTCGACCGCGCCAATCGCGAGGCACGCGAAATCCGCGACCGCCCACTCCCATCGATTTTCAGCAAGGATAGCGACGCGGTCGCCCTTGCCGATTCCCCAGCGGCGCAGCGCCGTGGCCACCGAGCGCACGCGGCGGACCAACTCATCGGACGACAGGGGAGACCACGCGCCCGCCTTGTCCTGCACCAGAATGGCACGTTCGCGGCGGCTCCCGGCGAGCGTAAAGAGAATGTCGTTGAGCGTCTGTAGCTGGAGCACCGCGCGACCACTGTAGCTGAGCGACGGCCTCGGCGCAAGAGATCCGCGGGCCGTGAAGTCCCGCTGGGCTAGACTCGAACCGGAGGTTCTCGCCATGCGCGTGGCTGTCACCGCATTGCTTTGGCTATCGGCCTCGTTTGTCTCGGCCCAGGCAAATCTCTGGGATACCGTCGGCAGGGAACCGGCGTATCCCCGCGTTCAGTCGCCGAGCCTCTCCCCCCGGCAATTGCGCGGGATTGGTAGTTTGCTGAGGCGCAATTCGCCGGGCGGTTGGCCCTGCTCGGCGCAGGAAATGGACGCTCTCATCCATGACCTCCGCTACGAAGAGCTGTCTGTGTCGCCTTCCAAACAAGTGGTGCTGGCCGAGGCTGGCCCAGGCTGCGCCCGTGGGGGACAAGGCTCCAATGGCGCAATGTGGCTGATTCAGCTGAACGGTAATTCGCCGATCCTGCTGGCCGGCCCTTCTGGGAAATTCAGTGGATGGCTCTACGCTGTCCAGCCCGCGACGAGTCACGGATATCGCGACATTGTGCTTGGCTGGCATATGAGCGCCGTCGACGCCGATCTGAATTATTTCCGCTTCGACGGCACCCGCTATCGGAGCATCGGAACCGCTGCGATTCACTGGAACGACGATGGTGGGAACGGCACGATCACGGCCGGCGCAGCCTGGCCGGGTTGAGACTCTCCAGGGCGAACGGAGCTGCTGGATTGGCTTGTTTCGTACGCGCCGGCCGCTCTGGATTTTCGCAGAGCCACATCGTCCGCACAACCCCCGCTCGGTGCCATCGCGGACTGTTGCCATTCCGGAGTCGCTCAGGCCCGAGAGAAACGGCTAGCCCGCACGTCTCCCGGTTTAGCCCTGGGATGGCGTACCCTGCAATCCCAGAGCTTCCGCGTTCCGCTGCATGGCGGCAATGCAGAAGGCGATATGGTCCTCGAGCGGCATACCCAGTTCCGCTGCACCCTTCACGATGTCGCCGCGATTCACGCCGCGGGCGAAGGCCTTGTCCTTCATCTTTTTCTTCACGCCCGCCACTTCCACGTCGTGAATCGACTTGCTCGGCTTCACCAGCGAGCACGCGGTCAGGAATCCGGCCAGCTCATCGCACGCGAACAGCACTTTTGCCAGATGTGTCTCGCGCGAAACACCCGAGTATTCGGCATGTCCCAGGATCGCTGTTCGAATCTCCTCCGGCCATCCCTGCTCCGTGAGGATCCGGATGCCCACGAATGGGTGTTCCTCCAGGGACGGATGCTTTTCGTAGTCGAAGTCGTGCAGCAGTGCCGTGGCCGAGTAGGTTTCCAGCAGCGCGGCGCGCGCATCATCGTCAAGGCCCACCGATGCGGCCTCGCGCTCGCCGTAAGCGCGAACGCAGCTTTCCACGGCCAGCGCATGCTTCAGCAGACTCGGCGACTGCGTGTGTTCGTGGAGCAGCATCCAGGCGCGCTCGCGATTGAACAGGGGAACAGAGGACATAGGCGATTCGGCTCCTTTGGTTTTCCTGGGTTATTCCTGGGAATTTACCGCAGACTCACAGTTTTCACTTGACAAGGAGGATACCTTCCCGGCAATGTATTGCAAAGGTTGAGTTCGCCGCGGAGAAGAGCCCGCGCCCGAAGCAGCCCGGATCGCTCGCTCTGGCGTTCCGTACAATTTATGGCAACTACCTTAGCAACTGTTGAGGCCCGTGAGGTTCTTCGTTGCGACCACTGTAGTCTGGTGCAATTCCGCACGTCGAATTCCCTGTGCAGGCGTTGCCACAAGCCCCTCGAAATGGATGAACCGGAGCCCCTGGCTCCTCAACTGGTCAGTCCTGCCCCGCAGAACGCCGAGGAGCCGGAAGGCATCGACGTGGCTCGCGCGGTGCGCGACGTTCGGCATGCGCGCAACCTGAGCCAGCGGCAGCTGGCGGGCCGCATGGCGGTTCCCCGTACCTACATTTCGAAAATCGAGAACGCCAAAGCGGTGCCCACGCTCTCGTCCCTGGAGCGCCTGGCCAACGCTTTGGAAGTCGACATCTGCGAACTGCTCCATGACGGCTGCAGCCGGCGCGCAAGAGAGACGGCGGTGCTCATGGCCGATCCGTTTCTGGCCGAGATTGCTCCGCTCATCGCGCAGATCGATCCGTTCCAGAGGTCGATGTTCCTCAATCAGGTGCGCGAGCTGGCCCTGGGGCGGCGCCGGCCCGCGTAACCGGCGCGCGGCTGCTGGTTGGCCGCGAACGCTGGTGTTTTTGACGGTCCGCAGCGGCTGCTCCGGACCGCGCGCCGCTCTGTATAATTCGGCAAGGGGTGCTGCTCCCGGCTCTGGTGGCATGATTCCGGGCCGCGCAAGCTCGCTGGAGGCCGCGAGGCTGACCGGTCGGCGAGTGATCGGTTTGCGGGCGTGGAAGCCCCTCGAAAGGACCTGTTGACCCTGGATTCCAGCCGAGTGCACGAGCTGCCCGTCGATGAGGCCGCAGTCTATCGCCGTCTCGATCCGGAGCGGCTCCCGCATCACGTTGCCATCATCATGGACGGCAACGGGCGCTGGGCCGGCAAGCGCAGCCTGAAGCGCTTTCTGGGGCATCAGCAGGGCGCCGAAGCGGTGCAGTACGTGGTTGAAACCGCATCGCGCATCGGCCTTCCCTGGCTCACGCTCTATGCGTTCTCGCTGGAAAACAATCTGAAGCGGCCGCGCGCGGAAGTGAACTTCCTCATGCGCCTGCTCAAAACCTACCTGAACAACAATGTGCAGCGGATGAACGACAACAACGTGCGCATCCGCTACATCGGCCGGACCGCCGAACTTCCCGGCGAAGTGCGGGAGCGCATGCAGTGGGCGGCCGATGCCACGAAGCACAATACCGGAACCACGCTGACCCTCGCGCTGAATTACGGCGGCCGTTCCGAGCTGGCCGACGCGTTTCGCGCCTTATGCGCCGAGGTGCAGAGCAAGGCCCTGCGCCTGGAAGAAATCGACGAAGCGGACATCCATCGGCATCTCTACACGGCGCAGATGCCCGACCCTGACCTGCTCATCCGCACCTCCGGCGAGATGCGCATTTCGAATTTTCTGCTCTGGCAAATCGCCTATACCGAGATCTTCGTGACGAATCGCCTGTGGCCGGATTTTCGCGGTATCCACATGCTCGAGGCGATCGAAGACTTTCAGCGGCGGGAACGTCGCTATGGCGGCCTGAATGACGGCTCCGAGTCGGATGACGTCGATCGCTTGCCGGCAAATCAGCTCGTCGCCCGCCTTTAGCCAGCAATCCAGTCAGGGAAGAAGAGCGCGTTGCGCCCCATGATCTCGGGAACGCGCCTTGGCTGCCTTTCAGCCGCATTCTATGGCTGAGTTGCGCCCGCAGGCGTCACCAGCACCCGCTGCGGCGCGTCCATCTTGACGCCGGAGGTGGCCGTCATCACTTTTAGATTTTCAATTTCCGGTTTGCTCTTCAGGGGCGCCGTGAATGCCAGCTCGTACTGGTTGTTGAACCGGCGGCTCAGGTCGTCGAAGTAGGGCTGCAGCGTCACCGGATTGCCCGTTCCCTCCCAGTAACTCGTGCCGCCGGTGGCCTGATCGAGCTGGAGCAGAAGATTCTGGCCGGCATTGTTTTCGTACCAGCTGCGGTCGGCGCGTCCGTTGCTGGCCCAATAAATGGAATAGACCACCAGGCCTGCCCGCACGGAATCTTCAATGGCCGAATGGACGTAGGGATCGTCGGGGTCGTACGCACGCTCGTACTGGTCTACGCCGTCGCTGATCATCAGGACTTCCCGGCGCGCGCTGCGGTCGCCGGAGGGCCAGCTTTTCGCGAGGCTGGAGAGGCAAAAATAGGGGCTCGCCGAAGCGCCTGGCTCACCGATGGGCATACGGAGCGCCTGCAGGGCCTTCGCGTGGTCGGTGGTGAGCGCCCCCGGCATCTCGGCGCGCCCATTTTCCATGTAGGCAAAGGCGAACTTCACGTTCGGCGGCAGGCTCTCCACGAAATGCGAAATCTCGCTCATTTCCCGCCCCAGGCTCATGCGGGCGCCGTCATCGATCAGCATCACCAACTCGATGGTCGCCTGCGGGCCGCGCAGCGCCTGCCAATTGCTGACGGGCGTCTGCTTGCCGCCAACCTCGATCGTCACCTGTTGTGCCTGAACGTCAGACGTCGGCTGCTTGTCATTCTTCGGCAGCACCGTGACCACAGCCTGACCCTGCCCCTGGTTCTCATTCTGCGCGGTCGCCGGAGCGCCGGCAGCTGCCAGCGCGGCCGCAACCACGGGGATCGCCATCCATCGTTGCATGATTTTTCTCATCGCTTTCCGTCGCGCGCGGTTCCACAACCCGCACAACACCTCACTGCGTGCCTTGCCGCAGGCTGGTGGTACGCGTGCGATACGCCCTACAAGCTGTTAGATGGTTTTGCGGGCGATTCGTTTCGAGCTGGAAATATTCCGGCTATTGCACCCGGCGGAAATGGACGCAGTCGCGTCCGGAACACAGCTTCCATTCGCTTGCCGAGTCGCCCGGAACCACCTTCAGCGGCATGGGACGCTGCAACTGTGTGTCATGGGTGGCTGGCGCGCGGAACAGGTCGTGCGCGCCAATATCCATCACCAGGAACTGTCCGCGGACGAATCCAAAGCCGTAGGCGCCGGGGGGCAGGCGATTGCCGCCAACATCCAGCGCCTCCTCCGTCAGCAGGTATCCCTGGTATTTCTGCTGGACCGCGGTGGAATAGCCGGAAGTGTCGACCAGCACGGCCAGCGTGTAGGGGTCCGTCGGAAAAATGGACGCCGCCGGAATTGCGCAGCTGCGTGCTGGCCGATTTGCCGTCGAAGTAGGCGGCATCCGGCAAGAGCTTTGAGGCGTCGGGCGCCTGCAGGATGGTTGCCTGTGCTGCGGCGAGGGCAGGGAACCCAAACAGCGCAGCGGCCAGCAGCGAGCCGAGCGCGAGCGAAGTGCGAAGAGTCTTCATCGTGAGCCTCATGAGGATGCGAGCCGAGTATACCCCGCACGAGGTGACTCTCCGCGGTGCCTTTTTCGAATGCGCCGCCGGTGAACCGGATTTTCCAGGTTCCCGGATGTTCCGCGCTGCCATTAGACTCGATGCTGATGGCAAAGGAAAACAATGCTGCCTCGGCACGCTGGCGCGCGCTGCGCACCGCCATGGCTGGCCAAAACATACAAGCGCTTCTCGTCACGCATCTTGCGGATGTGCGCTGGCTGTGTGGATTTACCGGCTCGAACGCTGCCCTGGCCGTCAGCCCGCACAAAGCTGCCCTTTTCACCGACGGCCGCTACACAGGACAGGCCAGGGAGGAGACGCGCGGGGCCCGCGTCGCCATCGCGAAAAAATCCGCGCTGCGCGAGGCATGCACGCTGCTGGAGCAATGGGCAGGCCGCGCCTGGTACGACCCGCAGCAGACGACCCTCGCCGATCTCGGCCTGATGCGCACAGGCATCAGCCCCAAAAAGCGCCGCAGCTTTTTCGCTGCGCTGAAGTCGCCGCTGCTCGCCGAGTTGCGCATGGTCAAAGATGTTGCCGAGGTCGCTCTGATGAGGCGCGCCGCCGGCATGGGTTGTTCG
The DNA here is from genome assembly GCA_049802575.1 of Acidobacteriaceae bacterium. GTDB lineage: Bacteria > Acidobacteriota > Terriglobia > Terriglobales > Acidobacteriaceae > Palsa-343. Next base: position 10,815 of record JBARMS010000212.1, read on the forward strand.
CTTTTTGAGGCGATGCTGCCGCGTATCGAGAGCGGCGTCACGGAAATCGCGATTGCCGCCGAGCTGGAGTTTCTGGCGCGCGGTCTCGGCGCTCAGGGAATGTCGTTCGAAACCATCGTTGCTTCGGGACCTCGCTCCGCCATGCCGCACGGCCGCGCGACGGAGGCCAGGCTGCCGCGTAAAGGATTCGTAACCCTCGACTTCGGTGTTATTCTCAATGGTTATTGCTCGGATATGACCCGCACCGTGCATCTCGGCGGCCCGAATCGTCAAGAGCAATTTGCGTATGCTGCGGTGCTTGAGGCGCAGGAAGCCGCCGTGGATGCCGTCAGGCCCGGCGCAACCTGCGGCGAAGTGGATGAAGCGGCGCGCAGCGTTCTGCGCAAGGCTGGATTGGCAAAATATTTCACCCACTCCACCGGGCACGGCGTGGGGCTGGAGATTCACGAGCTGCCCCGCGTGGCGGCCGCACAGGAAACGCGGCTGGAGCCGGGGATGGTGATCACGGTCGAACCAGGAATTTACATGCCTGGCAAGTTCGGGATTCGAATCGAAGATATGGTTGTGGTCACGAAAACGGGCCGGGAAGTCCTGACGCCCGTCACCAAAGGCTGGATCGAGCTTTAGAGACCCAGGAGCCGCGCGAGACAACGATGAATGCGGATGACATGAATGAGCTGAAGGAACTCATCGAGTTCCTGAAGGAAAACAAGATCGGCGAATTCGATCTGGAGCGCGGCGACCTCAAGGTGCGCATCAAGTTCGCCCACGAAGGCGGCGACATGGCCGGTCTGGCGCGTCTGCTGGCCTCGCAGGCTGCAGTGCAACCCGTGCCCCTCGCGGCAGCGGCTCCGGGTGTGATTCCCACCGCGCATGCCGCCGCGGCATCTGCACCACCGGCTCCGGCTTCCGCAGCGGCAGACGAAGAAGCTTCCCTGCACATCGTCAAATCGCCGATTGTTGGCACGTTTTACGAGTCGCCATCGCCGGGATCGCCGGCCTTCGTCAAGATTGGCGATACGGTTGAGAACGGCCAGGTGCTCTGCATCGTCGAGGCCATGAAGCTGATGAACGAGATTGAAAGCGACGCCGCCGGCGAAGTGGTGAAGCGCTTTGTGCAGAATGGGCAGCCGGTTGAGTACGGCCAGTCCCTCTTTGCCCTCCGTCCCGCCAATTATGCGTAAAGTCCTCATCGCCAATCGCGGCGAAATCGCGCTGCGCGTTATTTGCGCCTGCAGGGAAATGGGCATTCGCACTGTGGCCATCTACAGCGAGGCCGACCGGCATTCGCTGCACGTGCGCTTTGCCGACGAGGCCATCTGCATCGGGCCGCCCCGTTCCGCGGAAAGCTATTTGAACGTGCCGGCGGTGATCAGCGCCGCAGAGATCGCCGACGTCGATGCCATCCATCCCGGCTACGGCCTGCTGAGCGAAAACGCCAACTTCGCTGAAGTCTGCCGCGCCTCGAACATCAAGTTCATCGGTCCTCCGCCGGAAGTGACGCGGCTGATGGGCGAAAAGGAAAAAGCGCGCCAGGCGATGAAGAAGGCGCGCGTGCCGATTCTCCCCGGTTCCGATGGCGTGATCCAAAGTGATGGCGAAGCGCTGGAGTGGGCGCAGACGGTCGGCTACCCGGTCATCCTCAAGGCCTCTGCGGGCGGCGGCGGGCGCGGCATGCGCGTCGTGCGCACCCCCGATGAGTTGCCCGGCCTCTTCCATGCGGCGCAGAGCGAGGCAGCCAATGCCTTCGGCAACGGCGACCTCTACATGGAGAAGTTCATTGAGCGCCCGCGCCACATCGAATTCCAAATTCTGGCCGATGAGCACGGCACCGCCATGTCGCTGGGCGAGCGCGAGTGCTCCATCCAGCGCCGCCACCAAAAGCTCATCGAAGAAGCGCCATCGCTCCAGGTGACGCCAAAGATTCGCGAAGACGTAGCGCGAACGCTGAAACGCTGCCTCGAGGCTGTCGGCTACCAGAACGCCGGCACCATCGAATTCCTGATGGATGAGGACGGCAAGCTCTATTTCATCGAGATGAATACCCGCATCCAGGTGGAGCATCCTGTGACCGAGATGATTACCGGCATCGACCTGGTGAAGGCGCAGCTTCGCATCGCGCAGGGCGAGAGGCTGTCCAGCATCGTGCCCGAGGTGATTCCGCTGCGCGGCCATGCCATCGAGTGCCGGGTCAATGCCGAGCATCCCGAGAAGTTCACGCCATCAGCAGGCAAAATTACCGCCTTCAATGTGCCCGGAGGCAATGGCATCCGCGTTGACACGGCGCAGTATGCGGAGGGCGTCGTCCCCCCCTACTACGATTCGCTCATCGCCAAGCTGATTGCGTACGGAGCAGATCGCGAGGAGTCGATGGCGCGGATGCGGCGCGCTCTCGAGATGTTCATCGTCGAAGGCATCTACACGACGATTCCGCTCCACCAGCGTATCTTCCGCGATGAAGAATTTCGCCGCGGCCAGTTCGACACCAAGTTCATGGAGCGCTTCTTCGAGCGCGAAAAGGAACGCCGCTCCGCCATCAGCTAGACACTGAGCCGGCGGCGGACGAACGCGCTTCCGCGAGACTTTCCGCGTCGTCGAACCGTTCTAAACGTCGCAAATCTGTACCGCCTGACGCAGGCTGGTCAGTGGATCGCCCGTCGGCAGGAACTCGTGCGCCACATAATCCCGGAAGGCCGTCCCGGCGATCGCCTGCATCACCGCGCCATACTCGATTTCCTGCGTCGCGCCGATCTCATGCCGCCCCGGCACGCCGCCGGTGTGGAAATGGCCGATCCAGTCGATGTTGGCCGATATCGTATCGATCAGATCCCCCTCCATAATTTGCATGTGGTAGATGTCGTAGAGCAGCTTCACGCGCGGTGAGTTCACTTCGTTCATCACGCGCACGCCCCACGCCGTGTGGTCCGCCATATAGTCCGGGTGGTTCACCTTGCTGTTCAGCAGCTCGAGGCAGATGGTGACGCCGTTATCCTCGGCGATCCGCTTCACGCGGTTCAGGCCAAGGACCGTATTGCGCGCGCCTTCTTCGTCGCTCATGCCCCGGCGAGTGCCGGAGAAAGTGATCACATTGGGTACTCCCGCCTTCGCTGCGAGCGGAATGTTCGTGCGGAATGCAGCCTCGATGGCCGCGTGATTCTCCACGCGATTCATTGCGTCGGTAATCGTGCCACCACCCGCGTAACCCATCGTGCAGATCAGGCCGTAGCGCTGCGGCGCCTCCCATTCGGTCACTTCGAGCAGGTCGACGCCCTTGAGCCCGAGGCTTGCCGCCCACTGGCACAGCTGATCGAGCGGCGTCTTCTGGTAACACCAGCGGCAAACCGACTGGCGGATGCGATGAGCGGACACAGCAACAGAGTACAGCCTCTTGTAGAATTTTCCCCAGATTCAGGAACCCCAGAATCCCCCACCCGGAGAATGTTGATCATGCGCCGTTCCTGCCTGCCGCTTGCGGCCCTGGCTGCTGTTTTCAGCCTTGCCCTGCCCGCCACCGCTGCCGCGCAAGCTCCAGCTGGACCGGAGCCCGCACCGATGCCCCCGCCCATCGTCGCGCCGGCCGACACGCCGTATCCCGGCGCCATCGCTCTCGACGTCAACCTCACCAACACCTCGGACCGCGTCGTCACCGTCCACGAGAGCATCCCCGTCAAGACAGGCGCGCTCACGCTCCTCTATCCCGAGTGGATTCCCGGCAACCACTCGCCGACCGGACCGATTCAGGCGCTCGGCGGCATCATCGTCAAGGCCAACGGACAGCCGATTCCGTGGGTCCGCGATCGCGTCGATATGTACGCCTTCCACATCGACGTGCCGAAGGGCGCGACCTCGCTCGACGTCGACTTCGACTATCTTTCCGCGATTGGCCGTCAGGATGGACGCGTCGAGATTTCGCCGGTTCTCGCCAACCTGGCCTGGAACACGGTCGTCCTCTATCCCGCCGGCCACTTCTCGCGCGATATTCATTTCACCACCAGCCTCACGCTGCCGCACGGCTGGCAATACGCCACGGCTCTTGAGACTGCCTCGCAGGACGCCGACATCGTCCATTTCAAAGACACCACTCTCAACACCCTGGTCGATTCGCCGCTCGTCGCGGGCGAGTACTTCAAGCGCATCGATCTCTCCACCGGCCCTGACAATCCCGTCCATCTCGACGTCTTCGCCGACGAAGCCAAAGATCTCGAAGTCAACCCCGAGGAGTTGCAGGTCCACAAAAATCTCGCCATTCAGGCGCAGAAGCTCTTCGCCTCCCATCACTACGATCATTACGATTTCCTCTTCTTTTTGAGCGACGTCGTCGGCGGCCAGGGCCTCGAGCATCATCAGTCGAGCGAAGACGGCACCCGCGCCAACTACTTCACCGACTGGCAGGTGCAGACGCGCGGCGTCGATCTGCTCGCGCATGAGTACACGCACTCCTGGAACGGCAAATTCCGCCGCCCTGCTGATCTGTGGACTCCGAACTTCAACGTCCCCATGCGCGACGATCTGCTCTGGGTCTACGAAGGCCTTACGGAGTACTGGGGCTACGTGCTCACCGCGCGCTCCGGCATGCGCAGCCCCGATGCCACGCGTGATCTGATGGCCGGCATCGCGGCGAGCTTTGAAACCGATCCGGGCCGCAATTGGCGCCCGCTCGTCGACACCACCAATCAGCCTGTCATCGATCAGCGGCGCCCCATGAGCTGGACGAGCTTTCAGCGCACCGAGGACTACTACATGGAGGGCCTGCTGATCTGGCTCGACGCCGACACCAAAATTCGCGAGCTCAGTAACGGCCAGAAATCGCTCGACGATTTCGCGAAGGGCTTTTATGGCGTCGATAACGGCAGCTTCGTCACGCACACCTACGACTTCGACGATGTCGTCGCCGCGCTGAACAAGGTGCAGCCTTACGACTGGGCGACGTTCCTGCGCACCTGCGTCTACGACCTCCATCCCGAAGTGCCCGAAGGTGGTTTCACGCAGGGTGGCTACAAACTGGTCTACAACGACACACCGCCGGCCTGGGAGCGTCATGGTCGCGGCGGCGACGGCGGCGAAATGGGCCGTTTCGGCATGAGCTTTGCCACCTCGCTCGGCATCAGCGTGATGCCCGACGGTACGCTGGCCGCCGTGGTGTGGGACAGTCCGGCGTTCAAGGCTGGCCTGACGCCGGGCGATCAGATCGTGGCCATCGACGGCGACGTTTTTGCTCCGCCGAAGCTGCGTGACGCCATCGTGAAGGCCGAGAAGACCACAGATCCGACCGTGCTGCTTGTGAAGGAGAGCGATCAGGTGAAGTCGGTCAGCCTCGACTATCACGGCGGCCTGCGCATTCCCCATCTCGAGCGCGTCGACGGCACGCCGGATCGGTTAGACGACATTCTCAAGCCGGTGCAATAGCGATCTCCGCAAACAAAGAGGAGCAGCCGCGCGCGTGCTCCTCTTTTGTCAAGAGCCGGAGCTCCGAACGAAAGTAATGAAGCCTGATAACAGGGCACTTATACGCCAACTGATGCAAAGAAAGTTGGCATGATTTGTCGCGTAACTTGGTATCCTGAACTTATAGGGTGAAAAAAGGAAAAGAGCCTCCTCGGGGAGGCTTTTCTGTTGTCTCTTCAGGAGCCCGCCCGCAGCACTCCACCTGGGTTCATGCGCATGGCGCGGTGGAGTCATCCGGGCTGATCCACCCAAGGCATTCCATGCTGAATCCAGCACCTCGACGTCGCGAAAAATGCCGCCGCAGTCTGGTGCGGTTATCCGAACGCCTTTTTGAGGCCCTCAGTAACTACCGTAAATCCGATGTTTCGCGGAAAATCCTCAATTGGGAGGCTTCAGGACTTACCTTGTTTTCCGGTACTTTGCACCATGCGGCCTCAAACCAAAACTGTACTTACCGGCAAACACGGTACTTGTGAATGCGCTAACGAATTATTTTTTTTTGACGGAGGTTGAGCGCGCCTTTCCGCCGCCAGTTCTGCCGGCAGAGAAGGTCGATAGACGCTAACGCACGGTGACGCCCTCCAGCAGGTGAAAGAATTCCGGAAACGAAATCGCGGCGGATTCGGCCCCGCGGATCAGAGTCTCTCCTTCGGCGCGCAGCGCGGCGACGGAAAACGCCATCGCGATGCGATGATCGCCGCCGGAGTCAATCTCCGCGCCGTGCAGCGTCTGACCGCCGGCCACATCCAGCCCGTCCTCGAATTCCTCGACCTCTGCGCCCATCGCGCGCAGATTGGCCGCCACGAGCGCGATGCGATCCGATTCCTTCACGCGCAGCTCCTTCGCGTCGCGGATGCGGATGCCATTCTGCGTGTAAGGCCCAATCGCCGCCAGCACCGGCAGTTCGTCGATCAGCTGCGCCGACAGCGCCCCGGAGATGGTCGTGCCGGTCAGGCCTTTGACCGGTGCATTCACCTGCACGGTGCCAACCAGCTCGCCATGTTTTTCTTCGAGATTCAGGACGCCGATGTGCGCTCCGAGCGCCGTCAGCACATCGAGCAGTGTGGCGCGCGTGGGATTGAGTCCAAGCGCGTCGAAGATGAGATTCGATCCCGGAAACAAGGCCGCCGCGCACAAAAAGAAGGCCGCTGATGAAATATCCCCCGGTATCTCCGCTTCGATCCCTTGCAGCGCCTGGCCGCCTTCAATCGAGACAGATTCCAGCGTGCGCGCGACCGAGGCTCCAAAGGCCCGCAGCGCCAGTTCTCCGTGGTCGCGCGTGCGCACCGCCTCGCGGATCGTGGTCTTTCCCTCCGCCTGCAGCCCGGCGAAAAGCAGCGCCGTCTTGACCTGCGCGCTGGGAATCGGTGTGGTGTAATCGATGCCGCGGAGCGGCGCCCCTTCGATCGTGATCGGAGCTTGGCCCTCCACGAGTTCCATGTGCGCGCCCATCTGCGCGAGCGGCTTGCGAATGCGTTCCATCGGGCGGCGGCTGAGCGACGCGTCGCCGGTCAGTGTGAAGCTTCCCTTCTGAGCCGCCAGCAGACCGGAGAGCATGCGCATGGTTGAGCCGGAGTTGCCGCAGTCGAGCGGCGCATCCGAGGCTCTGAATTGGCCGCTGGTGCCTTCGATCTCGACCGCCGTGCCGTTGCGGGTCACCCGCGCGCCCAGCGCTTCCACGCAGGCCAAACTCGACGCGCAGTCGGCGCCGGTGGAGAAATTCGTGAGGCGGGTTGTGCCCCGGGCCAGGCCTCCCAGCAATGCGTAACGGTGCGAGATGCTTTTGTCGCCGGGAAGGCGCAGGCTTCCTTCGACATTGCGGGCGGGCGAGACCATCCTTTCAGTAACCGTGGACTGCAATCAACGCTCCGAGGAAATGGGATGTTTCTATCGTAAAGGAACTGTCGCGCGAGGCAGGGGGTGTTCCGGTCCGGTTCAGCCTCGTGGCGAGATTAGAGTTTTCTAATTCTCCTCCGATGAACTCAGTGTGGAACTCTCCTCGGCCACGCGACGCCGGCTGCGACCGGCCATCGGCGTCGGCCTTTTGGTGCTGGCCGGCTGTGCGGCGGCGCGGTTGAGTGCGCCTGGCAACGGGGCAGGGAACTGGCCTGTGAACCGGAACCAGAACCGTATACGCGTGCGCAGCGGGCTGGGTTTTCTGATGCCCGAGACACGCACGGCCTTGGTGGACCCGCAATTCCGGATGAATCGCATGGTTCTGCTGTTGCGGCCTCCGCTCGCCGCGCAACAATCGCTCGACGCGCTCGTAGCGGCGCAGCACGATCCGGAATCCTCGCGGTATCACCAATGGCTCAGCCCAGCGGAATACGGCGACTGGTTTGGCGTGTCCGCCTCGGCATCGTCGCGCATCGCATCCTGGCTCGTGGCTCAGGGCTTTCATGTGGATCAGATCGCGCCAAACCGCCGGATGATCGTCTTCAGCGGCACAGCCGGCGCAGTCGATGCGGCGTTTCACACCGAAATGATCCGGTATCAGGCGCGCGACGTCGAGCATGTAGCGAATGCTGCAGGCCCGGTAATTCCCGCCGAGTTCGCCGGTGAAGTCGCCGGCATCGTCGGGCTGAATGATCGACGCAGCACCCCCGCGCACACGCCGATGGCAGCGTTCACGGCCGGTTCTACCCACTATCTTTCCCCGGCTGACGTTGCGGTTATCTACGATGTTGCACCGCTGTACGCTCAGGGCATCAGCGGTAAAGGCGCGGCGATCGCGGTGCTCGCGCGCTCCAGTCTGCTGCCTCAGGACATCGCCGATTTTCGCAGCGCCTTTGGATTGCCGGAGAACCCGCCCGCGGTGATCGTGAACGGCGATGATCCGGGCATAGGTAACCGCAGCGACTGGGAGGAAACGGAACTGGACGCAGAGTGGGCGGGAGCGCTTGCGCCACAGGCTGCCGTCGATGTGGTCGTGTCCGCGTCGACACCGACCACCGACGGCATCCTGTTGTCGGCCGAATATGCCGTGGATCACAATCTCGCTCCGGTGATCGCGCTCAGTTATGCGGAGTGCGAGGCCGATCTCGGCGCTGCGGGCAATACGATGATCGATGCGTTGTGGGAACAGGCCGCGTCGGAAGGGATGACCGTGATCGTGGCCGCGGGCGATTCCGGCGCTGCGGGCTGCGACGATCCGGCCGATGATTGGGCCACCCACGGGCGCGCCGTCAACGGTCTGTGTTCCTCACCCTTCAGCCTCTGCGTGGGCGGCACGGAGCTTGCCGATGACTCAGACGCGTACTGGGCCGTCGACAACGATGGCATTGGCGAATCAGCGCATGGTTATATTCCCGAAATTACCTGGAACCAGAGCGGCGCTTCCAGCGGCGGACTCTGGGCAGGGGGTGGAGGAGTGAGCTCGCTCTATGCCCGGCCTGCATGGCAGCCCGACAGCGGCGACGGCGCGGAATCGATGCGGGAGGTTCCGGACCTTTCGCTCACCAGTTCCAGCCATGATTCCTGTCTTCTCTGGTTCGACGGAGCGCAGGTCGCCGACAGCGGAACTTCAGCGGCGGCCCAGGTAATGGGTGGCATTCTGGCGTTGGCGGTGGCGAGGCGGGGCGAGCGGCTCGGCAATCCTGCGCCGGAGCTGTATGCGCTGGCCGCTTCGCGTCCCGCCATTTTCCACGATGTCACTGCCGGCAATAACTCCGTCCCCGGCGAGGCGGGGTTTCCCGCCGTTCCCGGATTTGATCTGGCGACGGGCCTCGGTTCCGTGAATGCCGCGTTGCTCGTGGACGCGTGGCGTGGGCTGCGGCTGGTTAGACAGCGTCCACGCTGTGCCGCCTCACGGAACTGCGGGTCGCCTCCGATCGGTCCACGAGCGCTGGCCACGCGTTGACGGCTCCGGAGTGCGGCTCGCTACACCTTGTCGTTCGCGGCGAAGGGAAACCTTGATTTCCACTCGAGCGTGTGCGAGTCTCACATCGAAGTGGCCCTTCCCAGTCTTTCTCTCCATGCTCTGTTTGCCGAGGAGTATCGCGCGCTGCGTCCGCGCGCTCCCATTCCTCCCATCGAGGTGCGTTTCCGCCGATTCACGTCGCTCAACACCACGATTCGCCTGCGCGAAGGCCACATCCGAGCCAGCCTCTCCGATCTTCTCGAGGGCGCGCCGGAAAACGTGCTGCGCGCCATCGCGCATATCCTGCTGGCGAAACTCTACCGCAAGCCTATCGATGCGGCCCGGGCACGCGCTTACCGGCGCTTCACCACCAGCGAGGCGGTGGTGCGGCAAAGCGAGCGCATTCGGCAGATGCGCGGACGCAAGCGCATTGGCTCGGCCCGCGGCGAGCACTACGATCTCGATGAGGTGTTCGAGGCTCTGAACCAGCGTTTCTTTCACGGACTGATGGGCCGGCCCCTGCTCACGTGGAGCGAGCACACCGCTACCCGCTTACTCGGCCACTACGACGCCGCGCACAACACGATTATGGTGAGCCGCGCCTTCGATCGCCGCGGTACGCCGCGCTTCGCCATTGAGTATCTGATGTACCACGAGATGCTGCACCTCAAACATCCGGTGAAGCACCGCAACGGTCGGCGTTGTGTGCATTCCTCGGCTTTCCAGCAGGACGAGAAGCTCTTTCCCGAACTCGAGCGCGCCAAAGCCTATTTGAAGACGCTCTGAGCTAAGCGGCGGGGAGGGGAGAGTCGCCGGGCGAACGGCAGGGAAAGCTACTGCGTGCCCGGCGCCCATGCTGCGACGATCGCCTGCGCCAGTTTTGCCATCAGCACTTCGCCTTCGTTATCGGGCGTCCAACTGGTGTCGGCATTGTCGTGAGTGAACTCCGAAATGACGATGGTCCCGCGTTTCGTGTAAACCGCACCCACGTCGTTACGAACGTGGTCGAGCGCCCCGGTTTTGTTGGCGATCGCCGAATCACCCTCGGTGGTGTCGAGCTTTTCGAGGTAGCGAGGGATGCTGTTGCGGAAGAATTGCACCTTCAGCATGTGCAGGGCGGCCGCGCACAAGGCTTGATTCTCAGGAACGCCGAGGAGCACGCCGTGGATGACCGGGGCCGGTCCGAGATCGCAGTTCACGAAGCGCTCCATGAGGCCGCCCATCTCGCGGGCTGTCGTTTTGCCCAGGCCGAACTGCTTTTGATCTTCGGGCATTGGGCCTTCCGGCGGCTGTTCGACCTTCTTGTAGAGCCATGTGTTCTTCATGTCCAAAGCTTCAATTTGGTCGTCGATGGTCTTAATGCCCAGATGGTCGATCACGAGGTTCGTCGCGGTGTTGTCGCTCTCGGCGATCATCATGGTCAGCGCGTCCTTCAGCGTCAGGGTCATCGGCGTGTCAAAAAACAGGAGCACGCCCGAACCAGGCACCTGATCTTCGCGGCGCAATATCAGATGATCGTCAAAATGCGCCCGTCCCGCTCGAATCTGTTCCAGTGCCGTGTAGAGAATCGTCAATTTGATCACCGACGCTGTAGGCACCGGCTGGTCAGCATCGATCGCCGCCGTGCGTCCCGTCGTCAGATCGTGCGCATAGAGAGAGACTTTGCCATGGAACCCCGCGATCGTCGACTGGAGAGTTGCGGTCAGCGCAGCGTCATTCTGCGCTCGCGCGGCAGGAGCGCGTAGAACGAAGACCGAAAATGCAACCAGGAGAGCGATGCGCGCGATTTTTGCCATGCTCGCCACTGTACCATCGGACCGGGAGGCCTTCGCCGTGAACTGTCTCATCCGTCCGGGAATAGCTGCGCTGTTGTTCACCCTCTGCATCGGCGCGGTCCGCGCGCAGCACAGCGCCTCGTCTCCGCAGCGGGATGCAGTCAAAACCGGAATTGACGTGCTGGAGGGCGATCACTTTCGGGAACTGGCGGAGCTGGCGAAACGCCACGGAGGTCATCTGCGTCTCGGCCTTCTCACCAACCAGACCGGCGTCGATGGAGAAGGCCGCCGCACCATCGACGTTCTTTTCCACGACGCTGCCCACTCCGTTCCAGGACTCGCCCTCACTACGCTGTTCAGTCCCGAACACGGGATCAGCGGCTCTTACGATCAGCCCAACGTCCCCGGTTCGAGCGATGCTGCGACCGGACTGCCCGTCATCAGCCTCTACGGATCGAAAGACGCCGATCGACGGCCCTCCGCTGACGCGCTGCGCCACCTCGACGCGGTTGCGATCGATCTGCAGGACGCAGGCGTGCGTTACTACACCTATGAAGCCGTCGTCAGGTATTTTCTCGAAGCAGCCGCACATACTGAAACAGAAATCGTGGTGCTCGACCGGCCTGATCCCATCAGTGGAACATCCGTCCAGGGGCCTGTATCCGACGCCGGATCCGAAAGCTACGTGAACTCTATGCCCATCCCGGTCCGCCACGGCTTGACGATCGGGGAACTGGCTCGTTATGACAACCAGCAACTCAAGTTGAACGCGCCGCTCACAGTCATCGCCATGCAGGGCTGGCGGCGCAGCGACTGGTTCGATGCTACTGGCCTGCTCTGGATCAATCCATCCCCGAATCTGCGCGACCTCAATGAGGCGACGCTGTATCCCGCGCTCGGACTGATCGAAACCACGAATGTCTCTGTGGGGCGCGGCACCGAGACGCCGTTTGAGCTTGTCGGTGCGCCATGGATCGACGCCCGCCTTCTGGCGCAGTTGCTCAACCAGCGCAGTCTGTCAGGTGTGCGTTTCGTGCCGGTGAACTTCACGCCGCACAAGCCTTATCCCTATGGGGAACAGTTGTGCCACGGCGTGAACCTCGTCATCACTGACCGCAATACGCTTGAGGCACCGGAAGTGGGAGTGGAAATTGTCTCAGTGCTGGACCGGCTCTATCCTTCGCAATTTGCGCTGGAGAAGATGAACACGCTGCTCGCGGATCGCTCCGTTCTCGATGCCATCGCTGCCGGCGAGGATCCGCATCGCATCGTCGCCGCCTGGCGTCCGCAACTCAATGTTTTCCTGCAGCGGCGCCGGTCTGCGCTGCTTTACCCGGATCCGGTCCAATAGAGAGATGCTGGTCACCCGCGCCCATCCGGCGCACGATCATTCGGCGACGATGGATGGCTTGAATCGGCCGAGCCGGTTCACGATCTTGTACCGGTCGCCGCGATACGTGGACTTCACGTATTCCGCAGGCTTGCCATCTTCGAGAAACGAAGTGCGCGTCAGCAGGAAGACCGGGCTGTTACGGCCAATGCGCAGCAGGCGCGCGTCTGCTGCCGTGGCTCTGCCCACCTCGACAGTTTCTGTGGCGGTCACCAGCTGGATGCCGTAGCGCTCGATCAGGGTCTGGTACAGTGAGGCCCCGGGCTCGAAGGTGTTCAGAAGGTCAGGGCAGAGACGCGCCGGCAGGCAGCTGCATTCGATGCCCATCTCCCGCCCATCCGCGCAGCGTACGCGGTGCAGCCGGAAGACTTTCTCGCCCGCGCGCAGCTCCAGAGCTTTCCGCACTTCCGCTCCCGGCGTCTGCCTGCGGAACGACAGCACTCTCGACCCGGGCGTGTTGCCGCGCATCCTCATCTCGTCCGTGAAGGAAAGCACCTGCCGGAAATCCTTCTCGACCTTGGTGCGCGAGACGAATGTGCCCCTCCCCTGCCGGCTGTAGACCAGCCCCAGATCGCACAGGGAGCGGACCGCCTGCCGCGCTGTCATGGGGCTGACCCCGAAGCGCGCGGCGATTTCCTCGACCGATGGCATGGGATCGCTCGACTTGAAGGTCTTCGACTGGATTTGCCCGATCAGCTTCCGCTCTATCTGCAAATAGAGCGGAATGCCGTTGCCTCGGTCGAGCGGAGTCACATGCGGCAGGGGTCGTGGGTTCATGAGCAACTCACATATACCAGCGGCATAAAGTGCGTCAAGATGATTTCTAGTCCTCTATAGGACTAGAGACCAGATTTGACACGGGGAATCCTCTCATGGTCCAATCCAACTCCAACGGGCGCGAGCCGGGCGGAGCTGTCACGAAACGGAGAGATCCCTGCATCACTTCTCTCTGCGCCCCCCTGGCGGCCGGTCTACGTGCTCGATAAACCCCAGCCGATCCGCGGACCCGCGGGCCGATGCGAACGACTTTTCAGGAGGCAGATATGTTGGGAACGTGCAGGCGCCTGATCATGGGCGCGGTGGTTTCGCTGGCTGCGCTTGCATGCGCAACGGGACCAGCATGGGCGCAAACCATCACCGGCAGCATTCGCGGCACGATTACGGACCCCAGTGGTGCGGTGATTCCCGGCGCCACGGTGACCGCCGTCAACACATTCACCGGCGTCCAAACCAGCACGGTCAGCGACCGTTCCGGCGATTACGACATTCAGTTCCTGCCCATCGGGACATATAACGTCACGGTGACCGCTGCCGGCTTTGCCAAAACATCAGTAGCCGCGTTTACCCTCGAGATCGATCAGATCGCCAAAATTGACGCGAAGCTCCAGGTCGGCAACGCCTCCACGACGGTGAACGTCTCCTCCGACACATCGCCTCTGCTGCAGACTCAGGACGCGACGATGGGCACGACGATCAGCCCGAATACCCTCGCCACGCTGCCCCTGAACGCGCTCAACTACCAGTTTGCGACGCTATTCGTGCCCGGTGCGGTGGACGTAACACTTTCCAGCATGGGGGGCGCCGACGGCAACGAGCGCGACACAGACTGGTACGGCACGCCCTCATTCAACGGCAATCGCGGGCAGGTCAACAACTACGTTCTCGACGGCGTCGAGATGAACGAGACGATGAACAACCTCTCGGCCTACAACCCGGCGCCCGACGCCATCGCGGAGATGCGCGTGATCACCGGGAATGCGGATGCCGAGTATGGCAACGTGAACGGCGGCGAAATCCTGGTCATCACCAAAGGCGGCTCGAATCACTATCACGGAAGTGTGTACGACTACTTCCAGAGCAACGTGATGGAGGCCAATTCCTGGGCCAACAATTACAACGGCGTGCACCTGCAACCCTTCACGCAGGATCAGTTTGGCGCGACCTTCGGCGGTCCCATCATGCATGACAAGCTTTTCTTCTTCGGCGATTATCTGGGCTTCCGGTATCACTCCGGCGGCCAGGCCAAAGCCACGGTGGCTTCCGCAGCCATGCGGACCGGAAACTTCTCAGAGCTGTACAGCTCCAATTACGGCGACATTCAGCTCTGGAACAATCAGAACGGCAAGGGCTGGTCGAACGCGACGATGTACGCGAACAACCAGATCCCCATCCTCAATCCTGTTGCCACATACCTCTTTGCGCACCCTGAAGTCTACCCGATGCCGAACAGCGCGCCGATACCCGGCGCCGGCGATCTGGACAACTATCTCGGAGTCTCGAAGGGCCAGACCCATAACAACCAGGGCGATTTGCGCGTCGATTACAAAGCAACCGACCGCGACTCCATCATGGGCCGCTACACCTATGGCAACGCCACCGACTTCTATGCGCTGGCGGTTCTGCCAGTGATCTTCCCGCCCACGAACACTTATCCCTTCCAAAGCCTCGTTCTCAACTGGGTGCATTCGTTCTCTCCCGCGTGGATCAACGAGTTTCGCGCGGGCGTTGCGCGGACCATCTGGCTGCAGGGGATTCCCAACGACCTCACCGGCGACTTTGGCATGACCGGCAACTCCAAGGTCGGCATTCCCTTTCCGAATCAGCCCTTCCCCGGGTTCAGTCTGATGAACTTCGGCAGCTTCGAATCGAATGTGGGCACCGCCGCCGGCATCAATGAGTTTCACGAAAACAACTTCTACTATGGCGATAACCTGACGTGGCAGCACGGCACGCATACCACCCGATTCGGCGTTCAGATCCTTCGCTACCAGCAAAACAGCTGGTACGCCGGCAACGCCGGGGCCATGGGCAGCTTCGGCTACGACGGCCAGTACACGGCGAATGGGTCTTCAGGCGCAGCGTTCTCACCGGGGTACGCCTTTGCCGACTTCGTGCTCAATGAATCCGACGGCGCCACGGTCGGCGGCGTGGCCGGCCCCAACGGGCAGCGCCAGTACCGCGACGCGGGCTACGTCCAGGATGACTGGAGAGCCTTACCCAATCTCACCCTGAATCTCGGCCTCCGCTATGGCTACGACCAGCCCATCTACGAAGTCAACAACAAGGAATCGAGCTACGACCTCGCCACTCCCGACGCGGGGCTGGCCGGCATCCTGCTGGCGGGCAAAAATGGCAATAGCCGCTCTCTTTACAACCCGTATTACTGGGAGTACATGCCGCGGTTCGGCTTCGCGTTCCAGCCGTCTTCCCGGCTGGTGCTGCGCGGCGGCTACGGCATCACCGACGACCTCGAGGGCACCGGCGCGAACCTGCGCATGACCCAAAATGCCCCCTTCTTCCACACCTTTTCCTACGCGCCCACGCCGCCCACAGCTACCAACAACGGCCAGGGTCCCATGCCGGTGCAGAACGGCTTCAATCTCTCCTCCTCCGCCAACACCATCAGCACCTTCAATTTCAACGTATGGCAGACCAACCTGAAGCCGGCACTCATTCAGCAGTTCAACCTCACCCTGCAGTACATGATCACCAGCAACCTCACCGCCCAGGTGGGCTACGTGGGCGAACTCGGCGATCACCTCATCGTGCCCGCGCAACTGGATCAGTACTCGAACACCGCGACAGGCTATATCGCCGATGGCGACTGCAGCGGCACCTACGCTCCGCCCGCGCCCTACTGCAGCATCGTCGGGAACGACGGCAATCTCTTCTACACCGAATCCGATGCCTACTCCAACTACAACGCCATGCAGGCAGTGCTGCACCGCCGCTCGACCAATGGCGCTTCCTACACGATCAACTACACCTGGTCGCGAGCCATGACGGACAACGCGGGCTTCTACGGCGTGGCCGGTGTCGCCGAGCCCTCGTCCTTCTTCCAGAACGTCTACGATCCGCAGGGAGATTACGGTCCGGCCGGCGATGATACCAGGAATTCGCTGAATGCCTACGGCGTCTATCCGCTGCCCTTCGGCCGCGGACGCGAGTTTGGCTCCAACATGAATCGCGGGCTCGATGAGGCGGTCGGCGGCTGGATGCTCTCCGGCGATGCCGTGCTCTATTCCGGCTTTCCGCTCACCATGCAGTCCTACGAGGACTACTATGTCAACAGCTTCGCGGCCCACGCCGTTCATTTCCGGCCCATGAAGATCAGGGACCGCTCGGTCCACAACTGGTTCGGCACCGATGCTTCCGCACAACCCTGCGTCAGCATCGACAACAACGGCAACACCGTCGACGACGGGACGTGCGCCTACGGAGTGGAATCGGAGAACGGCTTCGGCAACGCACAGAACGGTTCGGAGCGCGCTCCTGGCTACCGCCAGATCGACCTGTCCGCGTTCAAGATGTTCAAGATCACCGAGTCGCAAACGCTCGAGCTCCGGGGCGAGGCGTTTAATGCCTTCAACCTCGCCAGCTACGCGCCGCCAAACTCTTTGCTGGAAAGCTATGTCCCGTCAGACGGGGCGTCAGCTCAGCCTTCCTTCGGCAAGATTACCGGCACCAACTCCTCGCAGCGCGTCATGCAGGTCTCTATGCACTACCGCTTCTGACCGAGAACGCCTCCCTCCGGCCTTCGCCATTCCATGGCGGAGGCCTTTTCTTTTTGGCATAAGCGGATGGGCGAGAGGAGTCAGCTACGCGCGCACGGTCTGCGCGCGCCATGCGATTATTGCTGCAGCTTGTAAGCCGAATTCGGAGCGTTGGCTCCGGCCTGTGCGGCGGTCGGCAGCTGCGAGACATCCCATCCGCCGCCGAGCGCCTGCACCAGCTGCACGGCAGACATCATTTCGCTCACCTGCATCGCGTTCAGCGATTGCTGGTTGCCGAGCACCGTGGTCTGTGCCGCCACTACGTCGATATAGGGATCGACGCCGCTGTTGTAGCGCTGCATCTCCATATCGAGATATTGCTGCGATGACTTCACGGCGTCCAGCTGCTCGAGAATTTGCTGCGAGTCGATGCGGGTGGCGGCCAGCGCGTCCTCAACCTGCTGGAAAGCCGTCAGCGTGGTCTGCCGGTAATTGGCCAGATCGGCGTTATACGTTGCCTCATACTGATGCAGCTCGGCGCGATACAGGCCGCCATCGAAGATGACCTGCGACGCGGAGGGTCCGATGGACCAGATGCGGCTGGGCCAGTCAAACAGATGCTTAAGCGTCGAGCTCTCGAACCCGCCACTCGCAGAGATCGTCACCTGCGGGAAAAACGCGCCGTAGCCGATCCCGATGGTGGCATTCGCTTCGGCCAGCGTGCGCTCCGCGGCGGCAATATCCGGACGCCTTTCCACCAGCTGCGACGGCACACCGGTGGGAATCGCCGGCGGCGTGTAGGTCAAGGGCCGCACGGAAATCGAGAAGTCCGTCGGGACCTTGCCCAGCAGCACCGCAATTGCGTGCTCGTACTGAGCGCGCAGCAGGCCAACTGCGGTTGCCGATGCCTGCGCTGCCTGCAGCGTCGCCCTCGCTTCCACCACCGAGATGTAGTCTCCTGTGCCGGCGTCGTAGGCGCCCTGGTTGGCATCGAGTGCTTTCTTGTCGGCATCCACCGTCTGGTTCAGGATCACCTGCAACTCATCCTGGCCTCGAATCTCAAAGAAATACTGCGCCAGCGAAGCCTGCTCGGTCAGCTTTTCCAGTTCCAGATCGGCGGCGCTGACCTGGGCCGCATACTCCTCGGCGCGTACCTCGTTGCGGATCTTGCCCCATAAGTTCGGCGTCCAGGAGACGTCGATGGGAGCGGACCAGATCGTTGACGTCCTGCCGGTGTTGGCGAAGGACGAATTCGTCAGATTCGATGAGCTGCGGGTGCGGTTCCATGAGGGACTTGCGGTGATCGTGGGCCAGTACTGCGAGCGGGCTTCCGCGACCATAGCCCGCGCCGCCATGTATTGCTCGAACGATGCCTTGATGCTCTGGTTATTGATGTTCAGCTGATCTTCCAGGGAGTTTAGCTCGGGCTCGTGGAACACTTCCCACCAGTTGCCGCGCAACATCGCGTCGCTGGGGCTCGCCACTTTCCAGCCCGGTTCATTCTGAAAATTGACCGTCGACTCTTTGTAGTTCGACGCAGCGATCTGCGGCGGCGCCGGCGCATGATAGCGAGGCCCAACCCTGCAACCCGTCACAAAGATGGCTGCGAGGGCGGAGGCCACAGCCCACAGAACCAAAACGCTCCGCGGCCGCTCCTTCTTGCGGGAGCCAAGCTGAATTCCATGCATGAATGTCCTCACGATGCCGCTCCTTCGATTTCCGGACGGAACGTATCGCGCGATTTGCCCTGGAACCAGAGACGCAGCCGGTCCAAAGCCAGATAAACGACCGGTGTGGTGTAAAGAGTGATGAGCTGGCTGAGCAACAGACCGCCGACAATGGTGATGCCCAGGGGGCGGCGTAATTCCGAGCCGGTTCCGGTGCCAAAGGCCAGCGGCAATGCTCCGCAGGTCGCAGCCATGGTGGTCATGATAATTGGACGGAAACGCAGCATGCAGGCCTCGAAAATGGCGTCGTAGCTCGACTTCTGATTTTCGCGCTCAACCATCAGCGCGAAATCGATCATCATGATCGCGTTCTTCTTCACAATTCCAATGAGAAGGATGATGCCGATAATCGAGATTACATTCAGGTCGATGTGGAAGATCATCAGCGCCAGCATGGCCCCGATGGAGGCCGAAGGCAGCGTGGAAAGGATGGTGAACGGATGGACGAGACTCTCATAGAGGATGCCTAGGACAATGTAAACGGCCAAAATCGCCGTGATCACCAGATATTTTTCCGACGCCAGGGAATCCTGGTATGCCTGGGCTGTGCCGGCAAAGAAGCCATGCACCGTCGACGGCATGCCCAGCCGCGCCTCCATCTCGGCCACTTCGCGCACGGCGTCGCTGAGCGACATGCCGTTCGCCATGTTGAATGACACCGTCACCGACGGGAAGAGGCCGGTGTGGTTCACCTGAAGGGGTGTGGTATTTGTGCTCGTTCGCATCACGCTCGTCAGTGGGGAGATGGAATTCAGCCCTGCACCCGAATTCCCGGAAGAGGAGCCCCCCGGTGCAAACCAGATGTTCTTCAGTCCCTCCGGCGATTGCCAGTACTGCGGAGCGACCTCCATGACCACGTAATACTGGTTGAGCTGCGTGTAAATGACCGAGACTTCCGATTGCCCGAATGCGCTGTAGAGGGCACTGTCGAGCGATTGCGGTGTTTGGCCCAGCCGTGCCGCCATCACGCGGTCGTAACTCAGCATCTCTTCCAGGCCGCCATTCTGCTGATCCGTGTTCACGTCCTGCAGTCCAGGGAGCTTCTTCATGTTCTCCAGCAGAATGGCTCCCCAGTGCGCGAGATCAGGAATATTGTCGGACTGGATCGTGTATTGATAGAGCGCGGAGGAGCTTCGTCCGCCGATGCGCAGATCCTGTACGGGCTGCAGGAACGCCGAAGCAATCGGCATGCTGTTGATCTTCGGTCGAATTTCGTTGATTACCTGCATCGCGCTGTCTTTTCTTTCCCCCTTGCCGCTGCCCAGGGGCTTGAGCGCCACGTAGATGAATCCGCCATTGCTCGCCCCGTTGCCGCCCGTATACGCGTTGGCGTGGGCCACAGCGGGATTCGCTTTGATCACCTTCATCAGCTGCTGCACGGAGTAATTCATGAAGGGAAACGAGGCGTCCTGCGGTCCCTGCACGCCGCCCACGATGGCGCCTGTATCCTGCTGCGGGAAAAAACCCTTGGGGATGCGGTAAATGACCACGATGTTCAGCGCGATCGTCAGCCCCAGGACGATCAGGATCAGCACCGGATTATCCAGAGCCCATGCGAGCGAGCGCCGGTAAATCGAGAGCATCCCGTCAAAGAAGCTCTCGCTGGCGCGGTAAAAGAAGTTGTGGCGCTCGCCCGGCTCCTGATGTTTGAGCAGGTGCGCGCACATGGTGGGCGTCGTGGTCAGCGAAATGACCATGGAGACGATGATCGCGACCGAGAGCGTGACCGCGAATTCGCGGAAGAGACGCCCCACGATACCGCCCATCATCAGGATCGGGATAAACACCGCGATCAGCGACATGCTGATCGAAAAAACGGTAAAGCCGATCTCCCGCGCGCCCACCAGCGCCGCGTTGAACGCAGGCATCCCGCTCTCAAGATGCCGCGTGATGTTCTCCATCACCACGATGGCGTCATCGACCACGAATCCTGTGGCGATGGTCAAAGCCATGAGGGACAGATTGTCGATGCTGTAATCCAGGAGGTACATCACGCTGAAGGTGCCGATGAGAGAAACCGGAACCGCAACGATGGGAATCATGGTGGCCCGCGGGCTGCGCAGGAAGAAGAAGACCACGAGCACGACCAGCACCACAGAGCCCGCCAGCGTCATCTCCGTGTCGTGCACGGAAGCGCGAATCGTGTTCGTGCGGTCCAGAACGACCGTGGGATGGATGCCCTGCGGCAGCACCGCCTCAAGGAAGGGCAGCTGCTTATAAATATTGTCGACGGTGTCCATGATGTTCGCGCCCGGCTGCCGGAAGATGATCACGAAGACAGCGCGCGTTCCGTCCATGTATCCCGCGGTGCGGATGTTCTGGGTGGAGTCATAGACTCCCGCCACGTCCGAGAGCCGCACCGCCGCGCCGTTGTGATAGCCCACGATGAGCGGCGCATACTTGTCTGCGGTTGAAATCTGATCGTTTGTGATGATATCCGCCGTCATTGCGCCGTCGGATAGCTGGCCGCGCGGTTCATGGGAATTCTGCAGGCTCAGGACCGATTGCACGCTTCCCAGCGTGAGCCCGAAACTCTCCAGCTTGGTGGGGTCCACCTCCACGCGCACTGAAGGCGTAGCGCCGCCGCCGACGAACACCTGCCCCACGCCATCGATCTGCGAGAGCTTCTGCTCGAGGATCGTCGAGGCGAGGTCGTAAACCTTGGTCACGTCGTATTTGTTCGAGGTCAACCCGAGGATCATGATCGGGGCGTCGGCAGGGTTCGACTTGAAATAGGACGGATTGGAAGGCAGATTCGCCGGCAGATAAGTGCGCGCCGCATTGATGGCCGCCTGGACGTCGTGCGCCGCGCCATCGATATTCCGGCTGAGGTCGAATTGCAGCGTGATCTGCGTGCTCCCCAGCGAACTCGACGACGTCATCTCCGTAATGCCAGCGATGTGACCCAGTTGCCGCTCCAGCGGCGTGGCCACCGAGGCCGCCATAATTTGCGCGCTCGCGCCAGGAAGGCCGGCGCGCACATTGATCGTAGGGAAATCCACTTGCGGCAGCGGAGCAACTGGTAAAACCGTAAATGCAATCGCGCCTGCAATCGCTACTGCGATGGTGAGCAGCGTTGTGCCTACGGGCCGCCGGATGAAGGTCCAGGAGAAGCTCACAGCGCGGTCTCCTCGGGACGCGGCATCGACGTTCCCGCGTGTTCTGCCGCCTGGCGGGAGGGGCGTTTACCGGTGATGCGCTGCCCAATCCTGTCGAAAAAGATGTAAATAACCGGGGTGGTGTAGAGCGTAAGGATCTGGCTCACCAGCAGGCCGCCGACCATGCAGATGCCGAGCGGCCTGCGCAGCTCGGATCCGAGCCCGGTGCCCAGCGCCAACGGCAATCCGCCCAGCAGCGCCGCCATCGTCGTCATCATGTTGGGGCGAAAGCGCAACATGCTGGCTTCGAAGATCGCTTCTGTCGAGTCTTTGCCGTGCTCGCGCTCGGCCTCGAGCGCAAAGTCCACGATCATGATGCCGTTCTTCTTCACGATGCCGATCAGAAGGATGATCCCGATGATTGCCACGACGCTCAGGTCCTGGTGGAAGAGCATCAGCGACAGCAGCGCGCCCACGCCCGCTGACGGCAAAGTGGAAAGAATCGTCACGGGGTGAATGAAGCTCTCATACAGAACCCCGAGTACGATGTACACCGTGACCAGCGCGGCCAGGATAAGCAACGCCTCGTTCGAGAGCGAGTTCTTGAAGGAGGCCGCGGTTCCCTGGAAGGACGCCTGCAGGCTGTCAGGGAAATGCAGCTTGTCGGCGACCTTGTCGATGTCGTCGATGGCGGTCCCCAGCGATGCGTTCGAGGCCAGGTTGAACGACACCGTGACGGAAGGGAATTGACCCTGGTGGTTGATGGAAAGCGGTTCCGTCGTCACCGCTTCGTGCGTAAAAGCGCTGAGCGGGATCGCGTTCGCCCCGACCGCTGAAGTCGTGGTGTTCGGCGTGGTTCCCGCGGTCGTGCCGCCGGTGATCGATGACGTGCCCTGCGTGCTCGTCGTTCCCGCCAGCACCGTTGCCGGCGACGTGAGCACCGCCGCTCCCGGCGTGTACTTCGTGGAACTGGTAAGCGCATTCGAGCCGGCCGACGCCGAAGCCGAGGCCGAGTAGGAAGTCGAAGCGCCTGCTCCGGTGGCCCCACTCGATGCGTTGGACTGAATGTAGAGATCGCCCAGGTTCGCTGGATTCTGTTGCCACTCCGGGGCAGTTTCAAGAATCACGTGGTACTGGTTCAGCTGGGTGTAGAGCGTGTTGATCTCGCGCTGTCCGTACGCGTCGTAGAGCGTGTTGTCGATTGTCGTCGGCGCGATCCCCAGCCGCGAAGCCGTTACACGGTCGATCATCAGCGAGACTGCGCGGCCTCCGGTCTGCTGGTCTGTGGCCACATCTTCGAGTTCCGGCAGCTTCTTCAGTTGGGCGATGAACTTATTGGTCCACTGGTTCAGCTCATTGGTATCCGGATCTTCGAGTGTGTACTGGTATTGCGTCCGGCTCACCCGGTCGTCCACCGTGATGTCCTGTACCGGCTGCATGTAGAGTTGAACGCCCTGGACCCGCTGCTGCAGGTTGTTCTGCAGTCGCCGGATGACGTCGGAGGCGCTGATCCCCGAGGAGCCTCGCTGCTTCAGTGGTTTGAGATTGATCGATATGCGCCCACTGTTCAGGGTGGTGTTGACGCCGTCCGCACCGATGAATGAAGACAGACTTTCGACGGCGGGGTCCTTCAGGATCACGTCGGCCAGTTCCTGCTGTTTCTTCGCCATGGCGGAGAACGAAATCGCCTGAGGAGCCTGCGAGATAGCCTGAATGACCCCAGTGTCCTGCACCGGGAAAAAGCCTTTGGGGATCACGATATAAAGGAAGACCGTGAGCACCAGAGTAGCCAGCGCGACGAGCAGCGTGAATCCCTGATAGCGGAGCACGACCCGTAACGTGCGCCCGTAAAACGCGATCATGCGTTCGAACACGTGCTCCGATGCGCGATAGAACTTCGTCTGCTGCGCTTCCGGATTGTGGCGCAGGATCCGCGAGCACATCATGGGCGTAAGCGTCAGCGACACCACCGCCGAGATGACGATGGTGACCGCGAGGGTAACGGCGAATTCGCGGAACAGGCGGCCCACTACGTCGCCCATGAAAAGAAGCGGAATGAGTACCGCGATCAGCGAAACGGTCAGCGAGACGATCGTGAAGCCGATTTGCCCGGCGCCGGTGAGCGCCGCCTGCATCGGCGTCATGCCCTCTTCAAGAAATCGGGAAATATTCTCGATCATCACGATGGCGTCGTCCACCACGAAGCCGGTCGAGATGATCAGCGCCATCAGCGAGAGGTTGTCGATGCTGTATCCCAACGCGTACATCGCCGCAAACGTGCCGACGAGCGACAGCGGGACCACCGCGAAGGGAATCAGCGTCGCGTACAGGCTGCGCAGGAACAGGAAGATGATCAGCATGACCAGGACAATGGTCAGCCCCAGTTCGAAGAAGGCGTCGTCCACCGATGCCTGAATGCTGGTGGTCATGTCCGTGAGCGTCTGCACCTTGATCGACCGGGGCAGCGCTGCTTCCAGCTGCGGGAGGATCTTCTTGATGCTCTTAACGACCGTGATGGTGTTGGCGCCGGGCTGCCGCTGGATGTTCAGGATGATCGCCGGCGTGTCGTTCACCCAGGCCGCTTCCTTTGTGTTCTCGACGCCGTTTATCACATCGGCGACGTCCTGCACGAACACCGGCGCGCCGTTGCGGTAGGCCACGACGACTCCCTTGTAATCGTCGGCGTCCTGGATCTGATCGTTGGAGTCGATCTGATAATCCTGGCGGGGGCCGTCAAAGTTGCCTTTCGCGGAATTGACGCTGGACTGCACCAGAGCGGAGCGCAGGTCCTCCATGTTCAGGCCGTAGGAGGCGAGCGCGACCGGATTCGCCTGGATGCGGACGGCAGGCTTCTGACCGCCGCTGATGCTTACCAACCCCACGCCGGCCAGCTGTGATATTTTCGGCGCCAGCTCCGTGTCGACCAGGTCCTCCACCTTCGAAAGGGGCAGGGTGGGGGAGTTGATCGCCATCGTCAACACGGGAGCATCCGCCGGGTTGGTCTTGCTGTAGACCGGCGGCGTGGGCAGATCGGACGGCAGAAATGACTGGCCGGCGTTGATGGCCGACTGCACTTCCTCTTCCGCAATGTCCATTCCCAGCGACAGATTGAACTGCAGCACGATCACCGACACCCCGCCGGCGCTCGTCGAGGTCATCTGGCTCAGGCCCTGCATTTCGCCGAACTGCCGCTCCAGCGGCGCGGTAATCGTGGTCGCCGTCACGTCCGGGCTGGCGCCAGGATAAAACGTCAATACCTGAATCGTAGGGTAGTCGACCTCGGGCAGCGCCGAGACGGGTAGCTGCGTGAAGGCGACGATTCCCACCAGCAGGATCGCAGCCATCAGCAGCGACGTCGCGACCGGCCGGAGAATAAATGGACGCGACGGGCTCACGGAGCGCTGCTCTCGCCGCTGATGGTGGTCTGGGTCGCCGGGATCTGCTGCTTCGACAGATAAACCGGCGCTCCGTTGACCAGCTTGTCAAAGCTGCTGTTGGCCACCACGTTGCCGGGTTGAATTCCCTGGACCGCGGTCACCCCGTTGTCCGTCACGCCGGTCTTCACGTTGGTCTGTACCACGTGGTACTGCGCCTTCTGACCACCTGCGCCGCCGCCGCCCGCCTCACTGGCATTGCTGCCGTGCTCCGGAGTTCCTTTTGGACCGGCGCCGCCCGTCGGTGCAGTCGTTCCGCTCTGGTTCGTTCCATTTCCCTGGGGCGGAGCGCCCGCTGGATGTCCCGCGCCCGGTTCGATCAAATAGACAAACGCCACGTCGCCGTTGTGCTGCACGGCTGACGAGGGAACGAGAATTTGGTTCTGCATGGTCGTCACCAGCAGACGGGTATTCACAAACTGATTGGGAAACAGCGCGCCGTCTTTATTGGGAAACGTCGCGCGCAGTTTCACCGTGCCCGTGGTTGTGTCGATCTGGTTATCGATCGTTGTGAGCTTGCCGGCCGCCAGCTGCTTCGCGTTAAAGCTGTCCCACGCCTGCACCGGCAGCTGATTGCCGTGGCGCATCTGGCCCGCAACCTGGGCCAAATTGTCCTCGGGCAGCGTAAAAACCACAGTGATGGGATTTACCTGATTCACGACCACCAGCGTCGTGGTCGAGTTGGCCGTCACCAGGTTGCCGGGATCCACAAAACGCAGACCGACGCGGCCGTTGATCGGCGAAGTGATGTGGCAGTATGCCAGTTCCACCTGGTCGTACTGCACGGTGCCCTCATCGTTCTTCACCGTGCCCTCATCCTGCAACACCAGCTTTTCCTGATCCTCGAGGGTTTGCCGAGGAATGGCGTTCTTCGACCAGGCCTCCTGGTAACGCTTCAAATCCATTTGCGCTTCCGCAAGCAGATTCTGGTCGCGTTCCAGCGCTCCCTGCGCCTCGACCAGCTGCGCCTGGTAAGGCCGCGGATCGATGTCGACGAGGGAATCGCCCTTCCGCACCATCTGGCCTTCCCGGTAATGCACCGCGGTGATCACTCCCGTGACCTGCGCGGTGATATTCGCTGTGTAGACGGAGGTGACCGTCCCAATCGCATTCAGGTAGACACCCAGGCTGCCAGTGGTTGCCGTCGCGGGAACCACCGGAACCGGTCCAGTGAGGGCGTGGCGGCCGCCGCCCGATGCCGCCTGCTGGCTCTTGCGCTGCATGGTCAGCACCCAGTAAAAGAGCAGGCCAAAAAGGAGGAGAACCACTGCCCAGATCCAGCGGTGGCGCCGTTTCCGCGGAGGCTCCGACGTGGTCGGCGGCAGTTGACGATCCGGCGGAGCAATCGAAGCAGAAGATTCAGGGGTCATCATTTCGTCAGTGGGTCAGCAATCTTTCCAATGGGATAAAGTCGGGAGGAAATCACAGCTTATTGATATGGGACGGTTTGCGGTCGAGACTAGACGCCAAAGTCGGAGTTTATCACCGGAAAGCTATGTTTCCTTCGGTCGCGCGGGCTCACGAGAGGCCTCGTCCAATCCTGCGTTGCGCGGCGATCAGGCGACGAACTCCTGGCCGCAATAGATGCATGGTAGGACGGAGAAGGTCGGCAAATGGTCGCAATTTCCCCAGTCGATTCATCAAACGCCGGAATGCCGTGATTCCTGGCGGTGAAAGAGGCGCCTCCGCTTAATTGGCTCACTCTCCGCCGGGGCATTCGTCGTTCAGCCGCGCTTGCACGCATGGCCGGACTTCAGGCAGCCTGCATTCAGATGGCGCCGCCGTACGGGCGGGTCGGCAGGAGATCCCAGGAAACACACCTAACTCTTCAGATCGGAACAACTTGCCGCCATTCGCCCTGCATCTAACCGGTTACCTTGGCGTGGTTCAGCCGCGACCTTCCGGCCCGGTGATCGGGCACCAACCCACAAATGACTGATTTTCGATGAGTGAGAACGGTAATACGGCCACGCACGGCGCCTGGCGGGACCGCGTTCGCGCCCTGAAGAATGTTCCGCTTGTCCTGAAGATCATGTGGCAGGCCGGCCGCTCGGCGGTGACCTGGGGGCTGATCCTTCGCGTCATTCAGCCGGTCGTGACTCTCGCGATCGCGTATGTCGCGGCCGAGATCGTCGGCGGCGTCGCCGCTGCCATCGTCCACCGCCCGCCCCTGCGTCACTTCTGGTGGTGGGTTGCAGCGGAAATCGTTCTCGCCCTCTTCATCGGCATTCTCGGCCGGCTGATGGACTACACCGATCAAATCCTGGCCGACCGTTACACAAATCATGTCAGCGTCCAGGTGATGGAGCAGGCCGCGCAGCTCGACCTCACCACCTACGAAGATCCTGCCTTTTACGATCGTCTCGAACGCGCGCGCGTCCAGGCAACTGACCGTTTGGCGATGATCCAGCAGATGGGCCGCCTCTTCCAGCAGGTCATCCTGACGCTGATCTGGAGCGGCGTCCTCATCTACCGGTCGCCGCTGATGATCGTGCCGCTCATTGCGGGCGTTCTGCCTTCCTTCGTCGGGGAAACCCACTTTGCTCTCCTCGGCTATGAGAAGAACTTCCGCCAGACTCCGCGCAAGCGCATCATGGACTACCTGCGGCAGGTGGGTGGCAGCAAGGAATCCGCCAAAGAGCTGAAGCTCTTCAACCTGAGCGACTACTTCACCAGCCGCTTTCGCAATTTATCCCAGGGAATCTACGAGGAAAACGTCGCGCTGGCCAACAAAAAGATGATCTGGGGTGGTCTGCTCTCGCTCATCAGCACCCTCGGCTACTACGGCGCCTATGTCTACGCCATCTACGAGGCCATCAGCGGCAGATACCCGGATCTCGCCGCGTTCGTGCTTGTCACGCAGGCCATTCAGCAGGCACAGTCCAACTTCCAGCAGGCCTTCTCGACAGCATCCGGCATCGCCGATCAGGCGCTCTTTCTCACCGATCTCATCGCCTTCTTTGAAATCAAGCCGACGGTGCAAAACAAACCGAATGCGCTTCCTGCACCGCGGCCCATTCACCGTGGGTTCGAGTTTCGCAACGTCTCGTTTGCGTATCCTGGGACTGAGCGGATGGTCCTGAAGAATTTCAACTTCAGCATCGAACCCGGCGAGCGGGTCGCCCTCATCGGCGAGAACGGCCAGGGCAAGACGACTGTGGTGAAGCTCATCACCCGCCTTTACGACCCCACAGAAGGCGAGATCCTCCTCGACGGCGTGGATCTTCGCGACTACTCGGTCGAAGACCTCCATCGCGAAATGGGCGTCATCTTCCAGGACTTCATGCGCTACGAGATGACGGTCCGCGAAAACATCGGCGTCGGTCATGTCGAGATTCCTCATGACGCCGCAGATATCGAGGCTGCCGCGCAGAAGAGCCTGGCCGCCGAGGTGGTGAAGAAGCTCGCTGGTGGCTATGACCAGATGCTCGGCCGCCGCTTCGTCAGCGGCGTCGATCTCTCCGGTGGCGAGTGGCAGCGCATTGCTCTGGCCCGCGCCTACCTGCGCGACGCTCAGCTGCTTATCCTCGACGAGCCGACCGCAGCCCTCGACGCGAAGAGCGAACTGGAGGTCTTCGAGCGCTTTGCCGAGCTGACCACCGGCAAGATGGCGTTACTCATATCGCACCGCTTCTCCACAGTCCGCATGGCGGACCGCATCGTAGTACTGGCGGGCGGACGCCTGGTAGAGCAGGGAACCCACCAGCAGTTGATGGCGCTCGGCGGCAATTATGCCGAGATGTTCGAAATGCAGGCAGCCAGCTACAGATAGAGGGCCAGGGGAACACGATGACCGAACAGGTGGCCATGATCGACGAGCAGCGAATGCGGGAAGCGGGATTGTCCCCCGAGACGTTGCGCAATGTCGCGCGCGAAGATGCCCATCGCTGGAGCAGCGCGCCGCCCTCGAGAGATCTGGACGGATTCGCGGCTCGCATGGATGCGGCCCGGCAAACCCTGGCCACCCTCAAAGCGGAACTGGACCTCTTGCCCACGGAAGGCTGGGCGGGACCAGAGCCCCTGCTTGAAATTCGCGAAAATCCGCGCATGATGGACTCGGCGCTTGCCGAGCTGCGCTCCGTCAGGAAAAAGCTGCGTCGCTTACCGCGTGCCATCAGCGGGCACGAGGAAGAGCCGCGCACCGCCGCTGTTGCCGCGGCCTATCTGGCTGCCAGTAACTCCATCTGGAATGCCGACGCGCTGCGCATTTATCTCGCCGAGCTGCAGCGCCCCGAACCTCTGCTTCTCGACGAGCTGTGGGTACTGCCGGTCATGCTCCGTTTCGTCCTGCTCGAGCAGATTCTCGAGCAGGCGCAGACGCGCTATGCCGCGCTTGACCTCAGCAGCGGCACGCCGAAATTCTCCGGTCCAGGATCCGATCCCGCCTTTGCGAAGCTGATGACGGCGCGCATCCTCGCGCTCCGCGAGATCGCCTACGTCGACTGGTATTTCGTCATGGAACCGCTGGTCGTTTTCGATGCGACTCTGCGACAGGATCCCGCCGGCGCGTATTCACAGATGGATTTCGACAGCCGCGAGGTCTATCGCAAGCGGGTAGCCCGCATTGCGCGCTACGCCGACTGCACCGAGACCGAAGTGGCCCGCGCCGCCATCGATCTTGCCGAGGCGGCGAAGCAACGTCCGGTCGAAGACGGTCGCGTCTGGCTGCGCCGCGCCCATGTCGGTTATTACCTCATTGACAAGGGATTTGAAGAGCTGAAGAGCCGCATCGGCTATCATCCGCGGTTCATCGATCGCATTCGCGAAACGGTGCGCCGCAATGCGGACGAATATTTCATCGGCACGATCGAGGTCCTCACCGTCCTCATCATTGCTGCCGTTCTGCTGCCGCTCATCCCCAACTACTCCATCTTCGGCGGTCTCACCGTCGCCTTCCTCATGTTGCTGCTCCCGGCGACCCAGGGCGCCATCGACCTGGTGAACAACGCCGTCTCGTCAATCTACCGGCCGCTGCCGCTGCCCAAGCTCGATTTCAGCAAGGGCATTCCTGTCGAATACACCACCATGGCCGTGGTGCCCACGCTCCTGCTCAACGAAAAGCAGGTCCGCGAGATGGTGCAGGATCTGGAAGTTCGCTGCCTTGCCAACCCCGATCCCAACCTCCACTTCGCGCTCCTCACCGACTTGCCTGATTCCGTGAGTCGCCCACGCGAGAACGACAGCGATCCGCTTGTCGACCTCGCGGTGAGTCTCATTAACGAGCTCAACAGCCGCTACAACGGCCAGCGGAAATTCGGGCGTTTCATGCTCCTCCACCGGCACCGCATCTTCAATGCGCGCCAGGGCGTCTGGATGGGCTGGGAACGCAAACGCGGTAAGCTGCTCGATCTGAACAAGCTGCTCAAGGGCGAGTTCGACGCATTCCCGGTCAAAGCCGGCGACATGAGCGCGCTGCACCGCGTGCAGTACATCATCACGCTGGACTCGGATACGCAGCTTCCCCGCGGCACGGCGCACTCCATGATTGGCGCCATGGCGCATCCGCTCAATCGCGCCATCATCGATCCCAAATGGCGCATTGTGCGCGAAGGTTATGGCATCCTGCAGCCACGCGTCGGCGTGAGCGTCAGCTCCGCCGCGCAATCGCGCATGGCCAACATCTATTCTGGCCAGACCGGCTTCGACATCTACACGCGTGCCATCAGCGACACGTATCAGGACCTCTACGGCGAAGGCAGCTTCACCGGCAAGGGCATCTACGAAGTTGCGACGCTTCACGCCGTCCTCGAGAAGCGGTTCCCGCGCAATGCACTGCTGAGCCACGACCTCATTGAAGGCGCCTATGCGCGTGCCGGCCTGGCGACGGACATCGAAATCATCGACGACTATCCGTCCCACTACAGCGCGTGGACCCGACGCAAGCACCGCTGGGTGCGCGGCGACTGGCAAATCGCCCAGTGGATGTTCACCCGCGTCCCCGATGAGTCAGGGAAATTCGTCCGCAACCCGATCACCACCATCTCGCGCTGGAAGATTCTCGACAATCTGCGTCGATCTCTTGTGGAACCGGCGACGATGATCCTGCTGGTCGCCGGATGGCTCGGGCTGCCGGGCGGCGCGCTGTACTGGACACTGGTCACCCTTATCCTTCTCTTCTTTCCGCCCTTCGTGCAGCTCATCTTCGGCCTGGGCCACGCAGCCACCAGCGAGCAGGAAGGCGCGGCACGCGAAGCGGTGATCGGCTTCCAGCAGGCACTCGTCACCACGCTGCTGACCCTCACCTTCCTGCCGCACCAGACCATGACCGCGATCGACGCGGTGGTGCGCGCTCAGGTGCGGCGCATGGTGACCGGCCAGCGGCTGCTCGAGTGGGAAACGGCCGCCGAAGCTGAATCCACCACGAGGCGCACCTCCGCTGTGGATCGATATCTGGGACTCACGCCGCTGGTAGCCGCGCTGCTCGCGCTCGCAGTGGCCATCCTTCATCCCAGTTCGCTCTTTGTCGCCGCGCCGATTCTCATCCTCTGGGGATTTGAGCGAGACGTGACTGCGTGGCTCAACAAGCCTCCGCGCGAGCCGCAGCGCGAATTGCGCCGGGAAGATGAGCTCTTCCTCCGCGAATACGCGCTCAAAACGTGGCGCTTCTTCCAGGAATTCGGCGGCGAGCGTCACAATTACCTGATCCCCGACAACGTGGAAGAAGCAGAGATTTTCGAAGCCGCGCGCGTGTCACCCACCAATCTCGGACTGCTCTTCAATGCCCGCCAGGCCGCGTGCGAGTTCGGCTTCCTGAGCGCGCCCGAATATGCAGACCTGATGCAGCGCAGCTACGCCACCATGGCCAAACTGCCGCTCCATCGCGGACACCTCTACAACTGGTACACGACGGACACGCTCGAGCCGCTCGCGCCCATCACGGTATCCTCCGTCGATAGTGGCAACTTCGTCGCGTCGCTTTACACAGTGCGCACGGGGACGCTGTCCCTGCTCAAGCGCCCGCTGCTCGAACAGCGCCTCTTTGCGGGCCTCGACGCTCACCTGCGTCTTCTTCAGGAGCTGAAAGCGCTGCCGCAAAACCGCTCTGCGCTGCGTATGCCCGACGCTGACGGCGGCATCGATGCATGGCTCGCCTGGATCTTTGCTCCCGAGACGCTGGCCGCGTTCTCCGACGTTGCGCCCTACACGGGACCGTCTCTCGATGAGGCGCTGTTTTGGTCGAACGAAACGAAGCGCCGCATCGAGGCGATTGCCGGGCTGGTTCGCGACTATCTGCCCTGGCTGCATCCCGATTACGCTGCGCTCGACGGCATACCCTACGACGGCGGCATTGGCGAGACGACGCTGCACCCGGTGGCGGCAAAGGAACAGCAGCCCCCGCGCACGCTGCCGACGCTCGAAGACACAGCAGCGTACGTCGCCGCGATGGAGCAGCGGCTCAACAAGCCGCACCTGATGCCCGAGTCGGCAGAGATTGCCGTGCTCCTCGAGCGGCTGCGCGGCGAAGTCACAGCTGCGCGGCAGCGGCTCACCCGCCTGGTCGAGAGCCTGTGCCATGTGTCCAGTGAGGCGGGCCGCTGGGCCGAGAACACCGAATTCGGTTTCCTCGTCAACAAAGACCGCCTCCTTCTCTCCATCGGTTATGAGCTGGCGACCAACAAAGTGCACTGGGCCTGCTACGACATGCTGGCTTCCGAGGCGCGCATCGCTACCTATATCGCGGTAGCGCGCGGCGAGCTTCCTCAGCAGGGCTGGTTCAAGATGTCGCGCGTCCACACATCGGCCTACGGCCACTCCGTGCTGCTGTCGTGGACGGGCACCATGTTCGAGTACCTGATGCCCGCGCTCTGGATGCGGAGCTATCCCGATACCCTGCTGTCCAACTCGATCCACGGTGCGGTGGAGATCCAGCGCGCCTACGGACGTGAGCAGGGCATCCCCTGGGGCATCTCGGAGTCCGGCTACGCGGCAACAACCGACCAGGGTCACTACCACTACCAGGCCTTCGGCATCCCGCAAATATCGCTCAAATGGGACGCGACCGCCGGCCCGGTGGTCTCGCCCTATTCGACCTTCCTTGCTCTCAGCGTTGATCCGCCTGCGGCCATCGAGAATTTACGCCGCATGGCCAACAACGGCTGGACCGGCGCCTGGGGTTTCTACGAATCCATCGACTTTACCGGTGGCCGCAACCATCCCCAGGTCGTACGCGAGTGGATGGCGCACCATCAGGGCATGTGCATTCTCGGTCTTCTCAACCTGCTCGAGGATAGTGCAATGCAGCGCTGGTTCTACGACAACACCGAGATGCGCGCTGTCGAACTGCTGCTGCATGAGAAACCCATGCGCGAAAGGGCCGTGAAAGGCGGAGGGTCGGCTCCCAAAAAAGTGGCGAAAAAGGCGCTGCCCCGAAAAAAAGCCGCGTAGTACGGCTCGGCGTGCCTCAACCCGACACAGTTTGGTTGGGGCTGGCGCGCGTCGCGCCCTCGTCTATCCGCATTTCGGCGGATTGGGAGAGCACATATTACCGCCGCGCCAGGCTGCAATAAAGAAATTCCTGACTGTCCCCGGCGGGAGTCCGGTGCGTGATGGTCGCGCTCTTCTTCAGCTGGAACTCTGCCCCGAACTGTTCTTGGATCGACGATTCATCGTAACGGCGCACCGGCAGTCCGCTGCAACTCCGCGGACCCTGGATCGAGAACGTCGCCAGGATCAGGTGTCCGCTCGGCTTCAACGCGCTCGCTACGCGCTGCACGTAAGCGTCGCGCTCTGCCTGCGCTGTAAGGAAGTGGAAGACTGCACGATCATGCCAGATTTCAAACGCGGCTTCGGGAAGGGAATTGTTGGTGACATCCTGAGTGATCCACTCAATCGCGTCTGCCGCCGCGCCCAATCGTCTCCGCGCGTGTGCCATCGATTTCTCTGATACGTCCAGCACCGTCAGCGAACGATATCCACTGGCGTGAAGATCATCCACCAGGGTCGATGCGCCGCCGCCGACGTCCAGGATTGCAGCAGATAAATCGGACGCTGCCTCTTCGATCCAGGCGAGAGATGTCGCCAGATGAGGCTCGTACCAGCTCATCTCCTCGGGAGATTTCGCGCTATAGACGTTCTCCCAGTGGCGCTGTCGATCGATACTCAAACTGAGCCGAACCTCAAGCGGTGTGCAGTGCCGCCGCAGCGGCCGCTTTCCTGTTGGCCGCATGGCTGCGCGCGTAGGCCACCAGCGCGACCCCAAACGCGACGGCCCCCAGAGAAGCGAACTGCGCATTGCTGAGGCCCCACAGGATTCTCGGATTGATGCGGATGAATTCCACCAGGAACCGCGCGATACCGCTCAGGATCAGGTATTCGCCGGTAATCTGTCCGAGAGGTCGCGGATTGTCGGGGCTGCCGCGCCTCCACAAAATCCACGCGATGAACAGCGCTCCCAACAACTCGTAGATCGGCGTCGGATGCACGCGCTGCGTCGTCGGCACCAGGCCGCTGGGAAAGCTCATTCCCCACGGCAGGCTGGTCGGCTTGCCATAATCGCCATCACCGGAGATGAGGCAGCCCATTCGTCCCACGCCATAACCGACCGACGCAGCGGGCGCAGCCAGGTCGAGCATGCGCAGCCCACCAATCTTGTACACGCGCGATTGCCACAGCAATGCCAGGATCCCGACGATCAGGCCGCCATACCAGGCAAACCCTGCGCGATCGAAAAGCAGATCGGCAGGGTGCGCCATGAGCGCGCGCGGTGTTTCCAGCACATGCCAGAGCTTCGCTCCCAGAATGCCGGCCACCGTCGATACGGCCACGATACTGATCGCGTCGGCATTGATGTGCCAGCGTTGAAAATTGCGGTGCAGGACCGAGCACCCGCACACCGCCGCGAGCCAGAGAAGAATGCCGAACGTGCCAATGGAAAAGTGCCCAAGGTGGATGAACGGATACATAGTGGCTGCTCTTCAGTATAGACAGCGAAAAGCCTCGGATCGGCTCCGCCGCTCAAGGGTCCCTACCGAAAAATGCGAGTAATTTGATTGAGTTCACGGGGTTTGTTGACCGACCCGGTGCCAAGCTGATCCCTTGCATCGCAATACTATTGTCAGAATAGGTATTCAGGGTACATAATGCTCGTTATGGCCAAAGATCCCGAGCAACGCGATCTGTTTCCGGGCGCCCTCGAAATCATGATCCTCCAGTCTCTGCGGGTGAAGCCGATGCACGGCTATGCGCTGGTGAAGCACATCCGCCAGGTATCTGACGATTTGCTGCAAGTCGAGGAAGGCTCGCTCTATCCGGCGTTGCAGCGGATGTTGCGCGAGGGCTGGCTCGATGCCGAGGCCGGCACTTCCGCCAAGGGCCGCCCCACCCGCATTTACCACTTGACCGACGCCGGCGTGCGGCACCTTGAACAGGAAGTTGCCAGCTTCGAGCGCATGTTTGCCGGGATCAAGCGCGTGCTGGCCATCGCTTCGCCGCAGGAGGCCTGATCCATGCCGAGACTCATCGGACGCCGTCGCCGCTACGACGACATCTCCGTCTCCATTCAGGAGCACCTCGACGAGCGCATCGAGGAGCTGATGGGCGAAGGACTGCCGCGCCAGCAAGCCGAGCAACAGGCGCGCCGCGAGTTCGGCAACCCAACTCTGGTCGAGCAGCGCAGCCGGGAAGCCTGGCAGTGGGAGCGGCTCGAGTCACTTCTCGCCGACGCCCGCTTCGCTCTCCGCCGCCTGGCTCGTTCGCCGAGCTTCATGGTCACGGTGCTGTTGACGCTGGCCATCGGCATCGGCGCCAACACGGCGGTCTTCACCGTGCTCGACTGCGTGCTGCTCAAGCCGCTCCGGTATCCCGCATCCGACCGTCTCGTTTCGCTGCATCTGGATGCGCCCGGGGCGGGTGGACTGTCGAGCTTTGAGTCCGGTCTGGCGCTGTCACCGTCGATGTACTTCACTTTTTCCGAGCACAACCGCAGCTTCTCGTCGATGGGCGTTTGGTTTTCGATGCTGGCGAATCTGACCGGTGTCGCCAAACCCGAACAGGTGAAGGCAGAGGCGATCAGCGGCGGGGTGCTCGAGACGCTGGACGTTCCGCCAACGCTTGGGCGGTGGTTGAATGCGGCCGACCAGGACCCGCGCGGCGCAAAGAGCGCCATGCTGAGCTACGGCTGCTGGATGCGTCGCTTCGGCGGCGACCCAGATGTGATCGGCCGAACGATTCAGGTGGATGCGCAGCCCCGCGAGATCGTGGGTGTGATGCCCCGCGGTTTCCGCGTGGTGGACCAGGATTTCGATCTGCTTCTGCCGCTGGCTCTCGATCCGGTGAAGGAAAAGCTCGCGCCCTTTTTTCTCAGCGGCGTAGCGCGGCTGAAGCCGGGCGTGACGCTGGCGCAGGCTGACTCCGACGTTCAACGTCTGGTGGGCGTGTGGATGGATTCGTGGTCGAACGGTCCGGGTTCCAATCCGCACTGGTATGAGCACTGGAGTATCACCCCGGCCTTCCGCACGATGAAGGCGCAGGTGGTAGGCAATGTGAGAGGCATTCTGTGGGTGGTGATGGCTACCGTGGTTCTGGTGATGCTCATCGCCTGCACCAACGTCGCCAATTTGCTCCTCGTCAGGGCCGAATCCCGGCAGCATGAGTTGGCCATCCGCTCGGCGCTAGGGGCGGGTCGCGCGCGGATCGCCCGCGAACTGCTGCTGGAGAGTCTGCTGCTCGGCATCATGGGCGGGCTGTTGTCCGTAGGCGTCGCGTGGGCAGGGCTGCGAATGCTCATCGCCGCGGGTCCGGCAGAATTGCCTCGGCTCTCGGAGATTGCGCTGGATGGGCGCTCGCTCACCTTTACCCTGCTGCTGGCCGTCTTTTCAGGCCTGTTTTTTGGCGCGATTCCTGCGTGGAAATACGCGCGCTCGCGCAGCGGGCTCATGTTGGGCAGTGGCACCCGCACATCCAGCGTCGACCGCGAACGGCAGCACTCTCGGAAAGTTCTTGTAGTCGCGCAGGTGGCTATGGCGCTGGTGCTGCTGGTCAGCGCGCTGCTCATGATCCGCACGTTTATCGCGATGCGCCACGTTGATCCAGGCTTTGCCGATGCCGCGCACATTCAGACGCTCCGGATTTCCATCCCGGATCAGCTGATTGCCGATCCGAACATGGTGCTGCGGATCGAGAACGAGATTGCCGATCAACTGCAGGCCATCCCGGGTGTGACGAAGGCCGCCTTTTCCGGGGCTGTTCCGATGGAGGGGATCGACCCGAACTGGGATCAGGTGTTCGTGGAAGGAAAAAACTACGCCGGGACGGAACCTCCGCTGCGCATGTTCAATTACGTTGCGCCGGGTTTCTTCCAGGCGATGGCCACGCGACTCATCGCCGGGCGCGATTTTGACTGGGATGACGTCTACGGGCTGCGCAACAACATCATCGTTTCGGAGGGCTTTGCCCGCGAGTCGTGGGGTTCGGCCGCAGCGGCTATCGGCCAGCGCGTAAAACATATGCCCGGCTTGCCCTGGCAGCAGGTTATCGGCGTGGTGGAGAACGTGCGGTACAACGGCGTCGACGAGCCGGCTCCAGCCATGATCTATTGGCCGGCGATGATCAAAAACCCGTACATGCCCGACCACAAGCCGGATGCGGACTGGGTCCGCGCGGCCGTGTTCGTGGTGCACAGCAGCCGCGCGGGGACGGAGAGCTTCGTGGCTCAGGTGCAGCAGGCGGTGTGGAAGGTGAACACCGACCTGCCCGTCGCCTCGCTGCGCACGATGCAGGACATTTATGGGCAGTCGATGGCGCGTACCTCATTCGCGCTGACCATGCTGGCCCTCGCGGGAGGCATGGCGCTGGCCCTGAGCATCATCGGCATCTACGGCGTCATTTCTTACTCTGTCTCGCAGCGGACGCGGGAGATCGGCATTCGCCTCGCGCTGGGCGCGCAAAAGAACGCGCTGCGGTGGATGTTTGTGCGCTCGGCTCTTACCCTGACGGTCGTGGGCGCCGCCATAGGCCTCGCCATCGCGGCCGTCCTGACCCAGCTGATGCGCTCGTTGCTCTTCGCCATCAGTCCGCTCGATCCCGTGACCTATCTGACGGTTCCGGTCATCCTTGCCGCCGCCGCGGCGCTGGCGAGTTTTCTTCCGGCGCAGCGCGCGGCAGCCGTTAACCCGGTCGAGAGCCTGCGCGCGGAATAACAATATCTGTTGAATCGCTCCGCCCCTGCGCAAGAGAGCCCTTCGCTCCACAGCGGATTTCGCGATAATCTGACGCTGTGAGCACGACAACCATTCAGGATTTAGAGGTTCTCTTCAGTCGCGATCGTATCCGCCATCGCGTGATGGAAATGGGCCGGCAGATCGACCGCGATTACGCCGGCCAGAGCATCGTCCTGGTAGGCGTGCTCAAAGGGGCGGCGATCTTTCTCGCCGACCTCGCGCGCAGCATCTCCGTCGACAACACCTTCGACTTCGTCGCCGTTTCCAGTTACGGCAAAGGCAGCCGCACCAGCGGCGCGGTCAAGCTCATCAAGGACCTCGATCAGCCGATCGAGGGCAAGAACGTCATCATCGTAGAAGACATACTCGATACCGGCCTGACGCTGAATTTCCTGCGCAGCCTTCTTGAGCAACACCACCCGAAGACCGTCAGAATCGCCGCTTTGCTCGACAAGCCATCACGACGCCTCGAGAAAATCGATGCCGATTATGTGGGATTTACCATCCCCAATGAGTTTGTTATTGGATACGGCATGGATTTTGCGGAGCGGTACCGGAACCTGCCCGATATTTGCCTGATGCCGCCGGAATTGGCTCCGCTCTAAAGACAAGCCTGATTCGGCCGAATCTACCCATTGAGCACGACGGCGAACAGGCGCTCGCTCGGGGTTCGTCCCCGGAACACTTCGAGGCCAAAAGGACGCGACCGCCGCCGCCTCCAGCGGCCGAGGATCCGTGTCGGCCCGCCGGATCGGGTGCGGGCCCAGGACGGGCACCGCGGGGGGAGTTGCGTCTCGCTGGGCCGGGGCAGGGAAGAGGGAGACAGATGGCTGCACGCATGCACCTGATGGAGGATGAAGAACTTGACATTGGCGGGTGGGACGCGCCGGGATTTGCACGCCAGGCTCTGGCATCGAGAGCCGCGCTGGCTGCGACGATCGACCACACACTTCTTCAGCCCGGCGCCACGCGCGCCCGGGTCCTGCGCCTCTGCGCGGAGGCCGTCGAGCACGGCTTCGCCTGCGTCCTGGTGAATCCTGTCTGGGCCTCGTTGGCATGGGCCGAACTCGCTGGAACGGGCATCCCGGTTGGCTCGGTGGTGGGCTTTCCGCTCGGCGCTTCCCTTGGCACGACCAAGCGCGAGGAGGCCTTAGCCCTGGTTCGAAATGGCGTCCACGAGTTGGAGGTGATGCTCAACCTCGGCCTTCTCAAGAGCGGAGACCATGCTGCGGTTCAGCAGGAGATTCGCTCGGTCGTGGAAGTCGCGCATGGCGCTGGGGCCGCGGTGAAGGTAATTTTGGAAACCTGCCTGCTTACTCTGGAAGAGAAGCTGCGCTCCAGCGAACTAGCGATCGCGGCCGGCGCAGACTTTCTCAAAACGAGCACCGGGTTCTTTCTTAGCGGTGCGACTGTCGAGGACGTGGCCCTCCTGCGGGGCGTCGCCGGATCGCGCTGCGGGATCGCTGCATCCGATGGCATTCTCACTCCTGGGGACGCACGCCGCATGCTCGAAGCCGGCGCCAACCGCCTCGGCTCCAGCGCCGCGGTCGCCCTCGTCGCGGAATTGGCCATTCAATAAGCAGCGAAAGCGCCGGAAATGCTCGGGTTTCTGCACGCCGTGCGGGATGGCACGACCGTTCTCTTGACGCCCCCTTCCCAAAAGTGCCAGGCTTGCATCGAAATGACAGGAAGGGCGTCATGATTCAGGTTATTACGGTGGAAAGGGAATATGGCAGCCAGGGCGCGGAATACGCGCACCGTCTGGCCGAGCGGCTGGGATGGAAACACATTGACAGCTGCCT
Source organism: Acidobacteriaceae bacterium (assembly GCA_049802575.1). GTDB lineage: Bacteria > Acidobacteriota > Terriglobia > Terriglobales > Acidobacteriaceae > Palsa-343. The sequence goes on from JBARMS010000212.1 coordinate 50,995, forward strand.
GATTGAAGACGTCGCGCGCAAAGCCGGAGTGGCCCCTGCCCTGGTCAAACGCTGCGATGAGCGGATCGACCCCTGGTTTTACCGGTTCAACAAGGCGATCTGGTTTGGCTCACTCGAACGCCTGCCCGGCGATCCGGACGTCTTTGACAGCGAGCGCATGGTTGAATTCATTCGCAGCTATCTCACCGAGCAGGCCGCCAAGGGCAACTGCGTGGTGGTGGGACGCGGCGCGGCCTGCCTTCTGGCAAAGGCGCCGGGCGCGTTTCACGTTTTCGTGTATGCCTCGCTGGGGCGCAAGATCCGCTGGGTCGAAGAGCACTTTCCCGAGCACGCCAAAGAGGCGGAACGGGAGATTGTGGCTACCGATCGCCGCCGCGCCGACTACGTTCGGCGCTTCCACCAGCGCGAATGGGACGACCGGCGCCTCTACCATCTGATGATGAACTCGTGCATGGGCATGGACGCCATGGTTGAAGCAACCTTGACTGCCGCGGCGCTGGAGGCGGCGCCCGTCGCCGCAGGACACGCGAGCTAGCAGCGGAAACGGTGGCGACCGAACCCACTAATCTGTGCCGGCCCAGAGTTGGGGTCGATGTCCGCAAAGAGCGGATCGCGTTGTTCGATGACGGAGAGCCGCTGTTCGCGGTCAGGAGTGAGGCTTCCCGTCGCCAGGAATTCCTGCCAGGCGCAATCCACCTCGCGAAACTGATCGAGATGCGTGAGAAAGCGGTCTTCGGCGTAATTGCGCGCGGCTTCGGTCGTGATGAGGAATTGCCAGTCAGAAGACTCGAGCAGCAGCAACTCGCGGCACATCTGCTTCGCGATGCGGCAGCCGAGCGGCGCCGCGCATCGTTCTTCCGCCCAGGCGGCCTGGCCGCAGCGCCGCTTCGCCTCTGTGGCGACCTGCTGCACCCGCGCCTCGGCGGCGTAGATGTGAGACCAGGTCCACGCGGTGTGCGGATTGAGCCAGACCTCGTTGTTGCCGTTTTTGCCCCATGAGCCCTCGGGAATGGCGAGGCTGCCCTCGGCTGGCTGGGCATCCAGATACTCCGACGCCGTAGTAAGGGCGATCGGAAATTCGTCTTTTGCGATGATGCGCGCGATCTGCTCGAGCCAGGCTGGTCCCTCGAACCACCAGTGGCCAAAGAGCTCGGCGTCAAAAAGCGCGCTCAACACCGGTGGCCGTCCGCAATTCAGGCTGTCTCGAAGCGCGTCGTAGACGACGCTGACGAAATGTTCGGCGTGGGCGCGCACCCGGCCCATCGCGCGGTCGGGGCAATACGCCGTTTTCATCGACGCGTCGGCTTGGTCGTCCGTCACCTGCCAGTACCGGTGGCCGCCAGGCCACCGCTTTTTGTGGAAGTCGAGGTAATGCGGATCGCCGGGATAGCCGGTCGCGCTGCTCCACACCTGGATGCCGGTCCTGGAATCGCGGGGAAAAATCGTCACCGGCCGCCCGGGAGCGGAAGGTCCATCGACAAAATAGGTGCGGTAGAGGGAACGCGCCGTATCCGCGGAGCGGGGCAGGGCAGCGGGGGTGCCTGCGGCGCCCCCGCCGGGTCTTTTTTCATCGGGAGTCTGATAGGGGGTGAAGAGCATCGACTGCTCGACCAGGTGCGAATCGACGAAGCAGTAGTCGAGCCCCGCGGCAGCCACGGCTTCGTCGATGCCGATCCGTTGCCGTGTCGGCCATGGCTCGCTCGATCCGTGAGGCGGGACCGGACACAGCCAGGCGCCAGCTGGGCGATAGCCGCATTCGGGAATCCAGATGCCGCGCGGATGGCGTCCCAGGTGGCGCGCATGCGCGGCGACTCCGGTTTTGATTTGCGCTGTGACGCTCGCGTCAGTGCCCAGCAGAGGCAGATAGCCATGGGTTGCGCAGCATGTGATCACTTCGATCAGTCCGGCATCGCTGAACCGCCGGAAGCCGGCGATGATATCGCCTCCGAGCGCCTCGAAATCCTCCAGCGTCTGCTCAAATAACGCTCGCCACATGCGAGCGGTCTTCGCGTAGTGCTCGTCGCCGCTTTGCCAAAAATAGAACTCATCTTCCTGCGCGGCCTGAATTTTTCGCCTCAGGTATTCCGGGAACTCGGCCCGGAAAGTGGGATGAGCCAACTGTTCGAGGAGCACCGGCGAGAGGTTGATGCTGGCTCTGAGGGTCAGCCCGTCGCGTTCGAGATTGCGCAGGACCCGCAGCAGGGGAAGATAGGTCTCCGCGGCGGCCTCGAGCAGCCACTCCAGGCCATGCGGCCAGGTGCCGTGATGTACCACCCAGGGCAGATGCGCGTGCAGCGTGAGCGCGATATATCCCTGCGGTTGGCCCTCTTTCATCGATCTCGTCTCATCATGTGCCGGATCATTTTCGCTTCGTGTATTACAGCCATGCAACCGCCAAGTCGCGACAAAATCTGCCGAGACGGCACTGTGCTGGCCGTGGACTGTCGGGCAAATCGGAAGAAGAGACGGGGCGGCGGCGCGGAAAGGTTCGCCCTAGCGGAGCGACGGTTCCTGACTCGCAACCGGCGTCTCGTCATAGTGAATCCCGCTGGAATCCCAAACCATGGCGTCGAAACGGTGGGTGCCTGAGAATCCCAGACGCTGATACAGCGAGACGGCGCTCGCATTGGAAGCGGTTACGGTGAGGGTTAGCAGGTTGAACCCCCGCTTCGCCAAATTCTCTGCGCATTGACGCATCAGCAGCGTGCCGAAGCCCTGACCACGATATTCCGGAGCGACGCAGATTTGCGTGACATGGCCGACATCATCGCGTACGCGCGAACAGAGCAGAAGGCCGGTGAGTTCCTGGCTTCTCGCCACAATGAGCGATCGCGAGGCCTCGCTGTCGAAATAGCCGCATCCGGGAAAGCGGACGATGTTGTGAAGAAAGCGATGCGAGCCGGGTACGGTGCGGTACTGCTCGTTGATATGGCTGTCCTGGTGGCCCGCATAGGCGGCGGCGATGAGGCGCGCGGCCGCCGTGAAGTCGGCATCGGCCCACCGGCGCATCTCGAGTCCCGGCGAGCGAAATCCATCGCCGGGAGGGTGGGTCCGGCCGTCGAGAGGCCATTCCATGAAGATGCGCGGATGGATCTCGAAACCGGCTTCTTCAAACACATCGCGGTGCGATCCATGGGGATGCAGCAGGAGCTGGGACTCAATGCGGGTGATACCAGGGGAGTTTTGCAGCATCTCGATGAGCCGCCGCAGCAGCTCATCGCGGATCTGCGCGGCGGAGGGGCCGGCCTCCAGCGCATAGACGTCGCCAATGACTGCCTTGTGGCCCTCGTAGACGCAGAAGACGTATCCGGTGACGCGGCCGTTCTCGACAGCGACATAGCCGGGCAGGACACGGGAATCCAGGTATTGCAGGAGGAGGTCGGCCGAGCCGCGGTAGTCCCAGTGCAGGCGGGCGCTCCACTCGCGGCTCTCCGCCTCGAGCAGGGGGCGCAGACTCCCGGCCGAGAAATGACGCAGATCGAGAACCTCGAACTGTAGAGCCGAACTCATTGCCGCCCCAAGACCGCCCGGGCAGACCGTTCGCGCCGGGGGATTTTTCGCTGCTGACTCCGTTTGACAGACGAACTATATGCCGCCGGCTGTCGTACCCGACTGCCGTGCCGCGACTCTGTAGATCATCAAGCCCTGCCAGGGATAGTAGAAGAACGGCTCGTACTTCCTCCCTGCGAGTTTTTGACGCAGGAGGGGAACGGAAGCCTCCTGCACGATTAAGAGATGCTCCTGCTCCGGAATGCCGTCCTGCAGGTTGCCTCCGACGAACTGCGGCGGCTTGTCCTGGATCCGGGGATCGATGACTTCGAATTCCAGCCGCTGCCCACGGCGCCAGTGCCGGCGCATCGCGTCAAAGTCTGCAGCGTTGAGCACGGGCTGGCCGTTGACCGCCACAATATTCTCGCCCGTCATTTGCCGGAGGCCGATTTCCTCCGCCCACGAGCCTTCCAGTACTTCATCGATGGTGACACCCTGCGGCATGCCGCCTGCATTCGCGGGCGGATCGATCACCGCAATTCCCACATCGTAATTCACCACGCGGCTGTTTCGATAGAAAGAAACGCCGTACTGTACCTCCCTGCGCACGTGCCAAACGGCGACCAGTCCAGGCGGTGGGTCGACCTGGTTGAGGATCTGGGAGAGCGGCCGCGAAGCGTAAGTCATGTCCATGAGGTTGATGTTGCGTTTGGTGTTGGGCAGCAGTCCCAGGCCAAAGACCGGGCCGATGCCGAACATGTAGAGCAGCAGCATAACCATGGGCGTCATGGTGGCAATACGCAGCCGCTTGAGGCCGAAGCGGGCGACGGTAATGAGGATGAAGACCGTTGCTGCCAGGCCGACCAGGCTGGCCGCGATGATGGCGATGCGCGGCGGAATCGCCTCAGGGTTGTTGAGATGCAGGGGCATCAGCAGGACAAACATGGTGAGAACGCCAGTCAGTGCAGCGTGAAGCCAGAGAATCCATGTTTGCAGTCCCCTGATGCGGATGCGGTTGAGATAGTCGCCGGCGAGAATGGTGAGCGGAGGGATAGCGGGCAGGATGTAGCCGGGCAGCTTCGAATCGGAAAACGAGAAGAAGACGATCACCACCAGAGCCCACAGTACGAGGAACTCGGGAAAGGCATCGCCGGCGCGGCCGTGACCCACATAGTGGAACTTGGAACGGCGCGCCTTCCACTCATTGAATGATCCGCCGATGGCGTCGACAAAGGCTGTAGCAGCGATGATCGCCCAGGGAGTCAGGCCGAGAAGCATGACCGGCACGTAGTACCAGAATGGGTGGTAGTGCTCGAAGCGGTTGGTGGCGAAGCGCTCCAGATTGTGCTGGAGGAAGAAGACCTTGAGGAACGTGGGATTGCGCCGCTGCACCGCGATGTACCACGGCAATACCATCGCGAAGTAGAGCACGAAGCCGGGCCACCAAAGGCTCCGTCGAAATAAGGACCACTCCCGCCGCAGGCCGGCAAAGATGCCGATGATGACCAGGGCCAGCAGGGGCGCCACGGGTCCTTTGGCGAGCGTCGCCGCGCCAACGAAGAAGTAGAGGTCGAACAGCCAGAACTTGCTGTCCGTTTCATACCACGCATACCAGCCCAGCATCCCGATGCAGAAGGGCGCAGCCAGCTGCATATCAGTCGATGCGCCACGGGCAAAGCTGAGAATGCCGGCGCAGGATGCCGTGATGAGCGCGGCATCGAGCTGACCTCCGTTGCGGAATCGGCGGATGTGCAGGTAGATGAGGACCACCAGCATGAAAGCGAAGCTGGCAGAGGGCAGGCGAGCCGACCAGTCGTGGACGCCGAACTCGCGGAAGGCGAACATGGCCCGCCAGTAGTAAAGGGCAGGCTTCTCAAGCCAGGGATGGCCCCAGAGCATGGGAGTGATGTAGTCACGGCGCTCCAGCATCTCGCGCGCGACCTGGGCATAGCGAGGCTCATCGGCGCCCACCAGGCCGAGGCCGTCTCCGCCGAAGATCGGGACCAGTCCGTAGAAGAGAAAAAACGCGGTGAGCCAGAAGAGAGTAAAACCTTCTGCGGCCGCTGACAGAACCGGGAAGCGGTTCCACGCCTCGGCCAGGCGCGTGCCGATACGGGAGCGGCCCAGATTCCCGGGCGGCGGTGCCGGATCGCCGGAGCCGGGACTGCCGGAGTCGCCGGAATCTAATTCCTGCGATGGATTGGGAGGCGTGGTCACGATTCCGTGCAAGCGTAACAGATTCCAGTGCTTATTTTGGCTCTGCCTCGGGTGCCTGGGCGCTGCTCCTCAGTTCCTGACGCATCGTTTCGAGAATCCGCTCGACAGCAGCCGAGAGCGGCCCCTCGAGGGTGCAACCGCCGGCGTGCCGATGGCCTCCGCCACCGAATCGGGCGGCGATCCGCGCGACGTCGAGGCTGCCCTTGCTGCGCAGGGAGAGACGCACGCGGCGGTCGGGCAGTTCCCGCAGCAGGACGGCGCCTTCCACGCCGGCCACGGCGATAGCATAGTTGACAATACCCTCGCAGTCCTCTTCGGCGGCTCCGGTACGCAGCATGTCGGCGTGGGTGACCCAGAGCCAGGCGAGGCGGCCGTCGCGGCGCAAATTGGTGAGTGCGGCGCCCAGAAGCAGCATTTTCGACAGCGGGTTGGCGAAGTACACTTCGCGGGCGATGGTTGGTGGATCGGCGCCGCGGGCTACCAGCTCGCCGGCCAGTTCGAAGGCATGGGCGTCGGTGCCTTCATAACAGAACGAGCCAGTATCAGTGAGCACAGCGGTGTAGAGACAGGCGGCCATTTCCGCCGTGACCGCGACGCCTGCCGCGCGTGCCAGACGGTAGACCAGTTCTCCGACCGCGCAGGCGCCGGTGTCGACCCAGTTCACCTGGGCAAAGCGGCGGCCGCTCACATGGTGGTCGATATTGACGAGGAAGCGCGCTTCGAGGCCGCCGAGCCGCGTGCGCGCCACGCCATCGCACTCCAGCAGGATGACCGCGTCGTAATCGTCCTCGAGACGAGTGACCTGGCGTATGGTGGACGCGCAGGGCAGGCCGCGATAGATGAGTGGGACAGGGTCGGCGGAGATGAGATCAACCTGCTTCCCCATCTGCGCCAGCATCATGCCGCAGGCCAGCATGGAACCGACCGCGTCGCCATCGGGGCGGGCATGGGAGCAGACGGCAAAGCGCCGGCCGCGCTGGAGCACGGCGAGCACGGCCTGGAGGTCGCCGGCAGGTTCCACCACCGCCGGGTCGTCCGCCTGACTCGGCAACCCAGCTGCTGACCTGCCACGATCCCTGCCCGCATCCCGCTCACCCGGTGTGTTGTGCCCCGTCGCCATCGGACCCTTTATTCCGTTCCTCTCCTTGTTTTCGTACCGCTCACCCTGCAGTGCCAGCTGCTAGGCCGAATCGGCGGCAGCCTGTCTTTTCCTCTTCCTGCCCAGCAGCTCGTCGATGCGCGCTTTCATCTTTTCCGAGCGGTCGATATGGAAAGTCAGCTCGGGCACGTAGCGCACGCCCATGCGCTCCAGCAACTCATGACGAATGTAGCCGCGCGCGGCCATGAGACCATCCAGCGTGTCGGCCTCTTCCTCAGGGCCGCCATCGACGGCTACGTAAATGAGCGCCGATTTACCGCCGGGATTGAGTACGACCTGGCTGATATACGCAAAGCTGATGCGCGGGTCGGAGAGCTCGCCCTCGATCATGGCGCCGATTTCGTCGCGCAGCGTCTCGGCGACGCGCTGCTGGTGGTACTTCCGACCGCGCTGCTCAGGCATTGTGCTGATTCCTCCAACCGCTCTGCTGCGCCGGGCCACAGAAACGGAATAAACGCTTGAGAATATCAGACTGGCGGGGCAATTCGCGAAGTTGGCGGGCGGGAGGAAGGTTTCGGTAGCGGGGATCGATACGCGGAAGAGCGCAAAAGGAAGAGGGCATCGGGAGATGCCCTCTTCGGTCGGGAGTGTCCCCACCTCTCCCGACGCATACAACGGCAGATTGGCTGCTGCTCGATGGCCGGCCCGTGTTTCAGCGTCTGCGAACGCGGTTCACCGGCGGCTCGAGGTTTACTGAGTGTCCGCCGCGATGTACGGATTCGTCACGGCAGTGGCATGCACGGCCGGCGCGGGCGCCGGTCCGGAATAAAACGAGCGTGGCACGAGGACTCCGCCCAGGACCCCAGCCAAAAAGACGACGATGTACATCAGGACGGTGTTTTTACCCATAACCACGCTCCGATCCTGTTTGTATCGCGTGGAGAATGCGATTCCAACTCCACTATCGGGCATGGGCTTTAACACATGAGGGGTATTACCGCAGTGACGCAAAAAAGGGCACCGCGCGGGTGCCCCGTTTGCAAAATCGAAGTGAGCTGCGGATGGGTTCAGTTCTTGACGGTCAGGGCGTCCGAATCCACGGCCTTCTTCCCGGTGATCCCTTCCAGGCCGGCCAGGATTCCGCGATAGTCGTTCTTGTCGCATTGCATCGCGAATCCGCCCTTCTTGTCCCCATCTGCCCAGGTAAGGCCGACATAGTGCTTTTTCGATTTGCTGAGGGCGAGGAGAGCACCCAATCCGAACGAGACCACAGCCAGACCAATGGCCGCACCGACCCGTCTGTGAACATCCTGACCGTAACTGATTTCAGTTACCGACCCTGCTGGCACGACGCTAAGATCCTTACCTTGTTTGCCTTCCTCGGCAAAGCGGATCTTGTCCCCTTCCAGATACATCCTCATTTTGGTTCCGGGCTTTAGGTCGGATATCGATCCACCATCGTACATGACCGAGTATCCGCTGTCTGCGGCAATGGCCGTCATTGGGATGACCAGGCACAGGGCCAAGGCACAACAAACCTGCAAAATGCTTCTCATCGTTTCTCCTTACCTGAGTTTGCGGGAATTGTACGCCTGCGCGGAGGATTTGCAAGACTCGCAAATACAACTATCGGGCAGATGTTAGATCACGCGTAAGACGACGACCGTCTCGTCATCGAAGCGGTCGCGCTTACCCTGGAACTTACCGACTTCGTTCAGGATGCTTTCGGCTAGTTTCGAGGCGGACTTATGTTGATACTTTTTCACGCAGGCGACCAGGCGGTCGTTGCCGTACATGTCGCCGGCGGCGTTTTGCGCGTCGACGATGCCGTCACTGAAGAAGACGACTGAATCACCGGGCTGGGTGGAGATGTTGAATTCCTCCCAGGTGCCGCTGGGAAACATGCCAAGGGGAAATCCCTCAGCCTCAATGGTCTGAATCTCCTCGCCGCGACAAAACAGCGGCTGCACGGCGCCGGCGTTGGCGATCTGCAACGTGAGGTTCTCGTCGTTCCAGAGCGCGAAGAGCATGGTGACATATTGCGAATCGAGCTTGCGTTCCTGCAGGGCATCGTTCAGCGTCTTCAGCATGGCGCCGGGAGAGAGAGCGCGGCTGGCTACCGAGCGCATGATGCCGCTGACCAGCGCGGCGTAGAGAGCGGCAGGAGCGGCCTTGCCGCTGACATCGCCAAGAGCGACAGCGCTGCGGCTGGCGTCGTACTGGAGGAAGTCGTAAAGATCGCCGCCAATGGTGCGGGCGGGCAGGAAGCGAGCGGCGAATTCGGCACGTTTGTGCTGCGGCTTTTGCGGCGGCAGGAGGCGGAGCTGGACCTCGCGCGCCATCGCCAGGTCGCGTTCCAGCCGCTGCTCCTGCTGAGCGACGCGCTGGTAGAGCTGCGCGTTCTCCAGAGAAATTGCGATTTGGCCGGCAAGGGTGGTGACGGAGCGCTCGTGATCTTCAGTGAAGTAGTGCGCGCGGGAGTGCTCGATGTCGAGGACGCCAATGGCGCGGCCCTTGTAGATAAGCGCGACGGCCATTTCCGAGCGGGTCTCGGGATTGACCATGACGTAGCGGTCATCTTTCCGAACGTCGGGCACGTTGACCACACGCTTCTCGCGGATGGCTGCGCCCACGAGGCCGCGTTCCAGCGGGATCGACGGCACCTTCACGGTGACCCGTTCCGGCTCGCCGAGGGCCGAGGCGGGCGGGACGAGGCGCGGACCGACGGTGGGCGACGATTCCCAGATGCTGCGCTTCTCTGACTCCTTCGAGGGCTTCGCATCGTGGTGATGCCGGAAGCGGATGGCGAGGCGGTTCTCGAGTACGTGCTCCTGGTCATTGACCAGCCAAATCGAGAGCATCTGGTAGTCGATGATGCGGCGGATGAGCTGGCCGACACGTTCCAGCAGCTCGTCGGGGTCGAGGATGGAGGTGATCTCACGGCTGATGTCGTTGAGGAGCTGGAGGGTCTGCGCCTGCCGCGCAACGCGTGTGTAGAGGCGCGCGTTCTCGATGGCTCCGGCGATGCGCGAGGCAGTGAGCATGAGCAGATGCTCGTGCTCGGGAGTGAAGTAATTGAGCTGCTCCGACTGGATGTCGATGACGCCGATGACGCGGTTTTTGGTGATGAGGGGCACGGCCATCTCGGAACGGACGCCGGGGTTGGCGTCGATGTAGTTCGCGGCCTGGCGGACGTCGTTGAGCAGGATGGGCTGGCGCGTCTGCGCCGCCTGACCGACCACGCCATGACCGATGGGGATGCGCATACGCTCGATTTCGGGGCGGTGGCCGATCTGGAAACGCATGCGCAGATCGTGGGTGCGGTCGTTGATGAGGAGGATCGCGAAGATGCGGTAGTCAATGACGGCGCGCACCAGCGAGGCCGTGCGCTCAAGCAGGTTTTTCAGGTCGAGGGTGGTGTTCAGGGTGTCGGCGAGGCGGAAAAGGAACTCCACCTGGGGCGGCTCGATATGGCTCTGGACATGTCTCGGCGCATCGGCGGAAGCGGGGCGGTAGTCGCCCTCCCACACTTGCTCGGCGGACGGGCGGCTCTCCGCGGCGGCCGGCTGCGGCGGAGTGGGCGGATTGGGCTGTTGTTCGTCGCTCACAAATCTCTGGGAGGCAGGCCGCGGCAGCGCGCCAGGGCCGAATGTCATGATACGGGGTTTTGGGGCGGCTGTGAGACACGGCGGGCGGGACCGACACCGAGTTCACAGCGAGCACTTGTCCCGCGCGGTGCGAGGCTGGTGAAATGGATCTCGACACCCATGGCACCGGCCACCGCATCGCCGCTCAATCGGACCTGGCTCCGCATCACGCGGCGGGACCGCTGGGTTCCCGCGCTGGCGACGGTGGATTCGCGGGAATGGACGGCCAAAGCAGGATCGGATGACGCTGGGCGCTGGCAAGTGGCCTATACATACCAGGTTGACGGGGAACGGTATGTTGGGCGGTTCGTCGATTTTGCGTCCGGCGAAGAAGAATACTTACGGCCTGGACAGAGCGTCGCAATCCGCTACAATCCGCGCAAACCATCGCAGTCGTACTACCCTGAGCGGCAGACGCAGACGCCGTTCGTCGTGCTGTGCATCGTTACGGGCGTGATCCTGGCGATCCTGATGATGGTTGTGGCCTTCGGCCGGTGAGCAGACGTGAGCCTCGGGAGCGGCACACAGATGAATCTCGCCGTCACACTCCAGCCTTGATTCGAAGCCGCCGATGCTCACCTTTCATCACGCTCAGCAACTGCTCCTCGGGAGCCCGGCCGTGAATTGCTCCGTCCGAATGAAAAGGTGTTGTTTGTCTTAACTGGAACAGGGCTGGCCGGTGCGCGCCCGAAGCAGCTGCGCGGAATCCGTCGAGGCCTGGCATTCGGTTTCACTTGACCACCCTCTTGCCCGCGAGCGAAGCTGATCTCGGATGTTCCTCAAGCAATATTATCTTGGCTGTCTGGCGCACGCTTCGTACCTGGTTGCCGATCAAGCCACGCGCACCGCGATCGTGGTGGATCCACAGCGGGATATCCAGCAGTATCTGGATGACGCCGCCCGCATGGACTTTGCGATCCGCCATGTTTTTCTGACGCACTTCCATGCCGATTTTGTCGCGGGCCATCTGGAATTGCGGGACCGGTGCGGCGCGGCGATCCATCTGGGAGCGCGCGCAGAGGCCGAATATCCGTTCGTCGCCATGAAGGACGGCGATTCGCTGACATTTCCTGGTGTTCGCTTCGAGATTCTCGAAACGCCGGGTCACACCATCGAATCGATCTGCCTGCTGTTGTTCGATCGAACTCGCGACGCCGAATCTCCGCATGCGGTGCTGACCGGCGACACTCTTTTTATCGGGGACGTGGGAAGGCCGGATCTGCGCGCTTCGCTGGGCTGGACCGCAGCCGATTTGGGGGCGCACCTCCACACGTCTCTGCACACGAAACTGCTGCCGCTGCCCGATGCGACGCTTGTGTATCCGGCGCACGGCGCGGGATCACTCTGCGGCAAGAACCTCTCGACGGAAACCGTCTCAACGATCGGCGAGCAGAGGCGCTATAACTATGCGCTGCGGCCGATGTCGAAGGAGCAGTTTATCGAGATGGTGACGGCCGATCAGCCCGACGCGCCGCCGTATTTCACGTACGACGCCATTCTGAACACGCGGGAACGCGCGACGCTCGACTCCAGCCTGGACCATGCGCTCCATCCAATCTCTCTCGACGAACTGCTGCGGCTGGAGAACGAGGGTGCACAGGTTCTCGATGTGCGGCCCCCGGATCTGTACGCGCGCGGGCATCTGCGAGGCACCATCAATATCGGACTGGATGGGCAATTTGCCAGCTGGGCGGGGACCATTCTCGATCAGGAGAAGCCCATCGTGCTGATTGCCGAGCCGGGTTACGGGCCGGGAGCAGGCCGCGCGATGGAAGCCGCGATACGCCTCGGCCGCATCGGCTTCGACGAGGTTCGTGGATATCTTGACGGCGGTATGCAGTCTCTGGCCGGACGAGACGATCTTCTGGCCCGGACCGAGCGGCGCAGTGCGAGCGAGATTTATGCTGAGCTGGCCGGCTGCGCCGGGGAAGACGGGACAGAGCCGACACACGGGACCTCCCAGGCCAGGAGCAGGGTGATCGACGTGCGAACTGCTCGCGAATATGAGGGGAAGCACATTGCAGGCGCCACGAATATTCCGCTCAGCCGGTTGCTCCAACAGCTCCATTCGATTCCGCGCGAACGGCCCGTCATACTGCACTGCGCGGGCGGATATCGATCGTCGATTGCAGCGAGTTTGCTGGCGCGGCACGGCGTGACACAGGTGACGGAGATGGCAGGCGGGCTGGCGGCCTGGGAAGCAGAGGAACTTCCGGTGGCGACGGCAATACAGCAGCACTGAGCCAGGAGCCGGAGAGAGCAGCGCCGGTCAGCGCAGCACTTCGTCGAGGAATCGGCGCAGAGTTGCATCAACGGTGGACTCCGAAGCCGCGCGCAGGTCGAAGTATTCTTTCCGGTCGGACGAGGCGAGAAAGAGCTGGCGGGTGCGGGCAGAGTCGCCCTGGCGGTCGATGAAGAGACGCGGGATGTGGGCGCGGGCGAGGTCAGCTTTTGGATCCAGCTTTTCTTTCTGCAGGAGAACCAGCGGCAACATCCGGGCGCGGGGGTCCTGAAGGAAGATTTGACCCGCGGGCGGGTTGGGATCCTGGAGAATCACGCCCGCGGGAGCGAACAGCGCAGCGAGATGTGCAGCAAAGACGGCTCCGACTCCGTCACCGTAGACGATGATCGTTCCGGGTGAGATGTGACGCGTGTCGGTGAGCCAGGCAAAGGCAGCGGCGGAATCCTGGGTGGCGAGGCGCTCGGTGGGATGCGCGCCTGCGCTGCGGCCGAAGCCCTGATAGTCGATGGCGAAGATGTTGATGCCCAGATTGTGAAGGGCAGCCAGCGCGGGAACAGTGTCCGAGAGCGATCCGCGGGCATCATGGAGGTAAAGGATGGTGCTGGAGGAGTACGGTGCGCCGGAGACTGCGGGGATCCACCAGCCATCGAGCCGGGGCAAGCCGGTGTCATTCACGTCGAAACGGATGTCATCGAAGGCGAGACCGGCGGTTGCCGGTGTAGCGGCAATCGTGCGTGACGGATGAAAGAGGAACTGCCATTGCCCCTGATAGAAGAGCAGGCAAAGCGCGGCATATCCACAAAGGGCGGCAGCGCACAGAGTGAGCGCGAAGGCGGAGAGCAGCCAGCGCGCGCTGATGGTGGGGTGCGTCGCGGCGGGGGGAGCTGGCTGCTGCCGGGAAGGGGGTCTTTGCGGCTTTACCATGCACCGTCAGCCGAAGGCCAGTTCGTCGGGGGATTCGAGCGGAGTTCCGCAAGCGCGGCAAATGACGGCGGAGCAGTCTCCGCAGACGAGTGGGTCACTGACGGGACGAGCGCAGGCGGGGCACCAAAGAGATTGCGCGGGCGGAGGCGCTGGCGAAGGCGCGGGCGGCGTGGAGGACATTTCCCTTTTAACCTAGCACCCCGTATCGAATTTTGTTCGCGCGCAAAGAAGACCGCGCTTTTCCTGCTGCGGCGGATGTTAACTAAGCAGTGAGGGGCGCGCGGAGGTGTGCAAGGGATCGCATCCGCCGTATTTTTTGAGGATGCACGCGAGAGGAGATCCGCTATGGCGACGGCAGGCGTGAATCGCATGATGCTTTGGACCGATTTGGAAGGACGCGAAGTGATGGGGCGCTGGCGCCTGGGACGGCTGGTGTCTCCTGAGGGCCGGACGGCCTGGTTTGAGGCTACGGCGGCCAACGGCGACGCGCTGATGCTGAGCATCACCGAGACGCTGAATGACGATGACGATTTGCTGGAACGGCTGCGCGCTGCTGCGTCAATCCATCACCCCAATGTGGTCGAAGTGCGGGAAGCACTGGCGACAGAGCTCGATGATGGCCCGGTTGTGATCGCGGCGATGGAGCCGACCGAAGAGAATTTGGCGGACGTGCTGCGCGAGCGGGTGCTGAACGTCGTCGAGGCACAGGTGGTGCTGGAGGCGCTGGTGCAGGGGTTGGCGGCGATCCACGCGCGCCGACTGGTGCACGGGCGCATGGAGCCGGCCAGCGTGCTGGCGTTGGGGGAAACGATTAAGCTGCGCAGCGATTGCCTGTTGATCGGCGGCGAGGGATTTGCGGCAGCGGCGGGAGAGAATGTCCGCGGCCTCGCACGGATTGTGACGCAGGCGGTGACGCGGCGGGTTCCGTCGAGCGAAAACGATGCGGTGCTGCAGTTGTTCCCGGAACCGATGGCGCGGGCACTGCGGCGGGCGCTGAGCGGCAACGCGAAGATCGAGGAAATTGCAGCGCTGGCAAGCGTGAGGCTTGTGCCGGCAACTGTCGGCAGGCCGGAAGCCAGGGCGGCGGTGATGAGGCCCGTGATCGTAGCGCCAAGGTCTGCCGATCCGGTCGAGACGGCGACATTGGAGGGGGTGCCGCAGGGCGTGGTGCAGGATGGTTCGGCGGGAACGCCCGCGGCCGTTGTGCCGGAATTGGCTGCAGTGCCCGAAGATCCTTTGCAGACCTGTGATCGGGTTGTGGTTGCGGGGCAATCGACCGGCCCGGCTGCGGCCACATCTGCGGCAGAGAAAGCGGAACCACGGCCGAACGCAGGGTCCGCGGCTAACCTTTCCGTTGAGAAGCCCCTCGAGGCTGGACCTTTCCTGCTGGCCGCGTCCGAGCTGATCTTGAGGCGCGAAGCGGTGCGGACTGACGTGGATGAGGAGCCTCTGCAGTGGAAAGACAGGCGGAGCGCGCCCTGGGTGCTCGGGGCGGCCGCAGTGATTGTGCTGGCGACCGTGGGCGCATTGTTCGGGATCTTCCATCATGGGAATCATGCCAGGGCGACACCATCGGCGACCGCGGCTACGGCCAGTGTGACAAAGGCCAGGTCAACGGGGGCTGTCGCGCCAACCGCCACGAGGACCGCGGTTGCAGGGATTTCGGACGCTTCGTCGCCGGGCTGGCGCGTGGTGGCCTACACCTACAATCACGAGAGCCAGGCAGACCGCAAGACGCAGAGCCTCGCAGCGCGCTATCCGCAGTTGTCGCCCGGCGTATTTCAGCCACACGGGCACGGGCCGTATCTGGTGACGCTGGGGGGTGTGATGAGCCGGACGGATGCGTTGGCTTTCCGCGAGCGAGCCGTGCGGATGGGACTGCCGCGCGACACCTATGCGCAGAACTATCGCTGATGGGTATGACCTGGGCGACCGCGCAGTGCATTCCCGGGCGCCATCGCTGACGGATCAGGGCGGAACGTGCCGATGAAAAGGGCGCGCTGTTTTGCATCCAGCTGATGGGCGGCGATTCTGCTTCGGCGTGAAAGCCGCGGCGACTCTTAGAGATCTCTAATCTTCCTGTCTCAATTCCGGTCACGCATTCGCAGGAACGGCCTGCGTGCAACCACCCCAAAGCAATACGAGTGCGGCGTCCGCGACGCCCGTAATGGCCGAGTCTGCTGCGACGGCGGCGCGGGGTACGCCGTTGTTGCCGTCAGGAGATGATGCTGCGGCGGAGCCCCGCCACCAACACCGGTACGCGCGATTCGAAGGAATGCCGATGCGTCTGGACGTGCTCATGAAAGTGCGGTCGTTCCGCGTGCAGGACCTGCTGGCGATGCAAAAGGGCACGGTGGTAGAGACGGTACACGGACATTCCCAGGACGTGCCGCTCGCCTGCGGCGGCGCGCTGCTGGTGTGGGGAGAGTTCGAAGTCGTGGAGCAGAAGCTGGGCGTGCGAATCACACACCTGGCCTAAAGCCCGGGAGAGTGCGATGGAGCAGGTTTTGCGGGCTGGGATCGGAGAGACCATGAGCGAACGGCTGCGCGCCTGGCTGCGTCGGCTGGCCAGGCCGGCAGCGCCGGATTCGCCGCTGCGGATGGAAGCGCGCGTGAGCCTGGGCGCGAAGAAGTCGCTCGTTCTGGTGCGGTGCTGTGACCGCCGCGTGCTGCTTGCGGTGAGCGGAGACACAATTGCTCCGGTGATGGAAATCCCGAAGGCGGCGCGCCGCAGGGGAGCGGGCCAGTGACGGCCCTGCTGCTGTTTGCGGCCAGGACCCAGGCTGTGGGGCCGCAGGGGCTCAGTCTTGGCAACAACAACACCGTTCCCTGGACCATTGTCTTTACGCTCACCCTGCTGACGCTGATTCCGGCGATTTTGCTTTCGATGACGCCAATGGTGCGCCTGCTGGTGGTCTTTCATTTCCTGCGCCAGGCGCTGGGAACGCAGACAGGGCCTTCGAACCAGGTGCTCATGGGGCTGGGGCTGATGATGACCTGGTTTCTCATGCAGCCGGTGCTGGTGCAGGTCGATCTCCAGGCGGTTGAGCCTTTTCGCGCGGGACAGATTTCCGGCTGGGAGGCGATCGATCGCGGGTCCGGCCCGCCGAAGACTTACATGCTGCGCTATGCGCGGGAGAAGGATCTGGCGCTGTTCGTCTCCGCGTCGATGGGAACAAAGCCGGGCCGGCCGGATGATCTGCCGCTGCGGGTTGTGGTGCCGGCCTACATCCTGAGCGAGCTGAAAGCCGGTTTCGAAATTGGCGCGGTGCTGTTTCTGCCCTTCCTGCTCGTGGATCTTGTGGTGGCCTCGATTACCACCTCGATCGGGATGTTCCAGCTGCCGCCGGTGGTGATCTCGACGCCGCTGAAGATTCTGCTCTTCGTGATGGTGGACGGGTGGAACCTGCTGGCAGGTTCGCTGCTGAAGAGCTTTTAGGGGAGCATGCGATGGGACCGGACGAGGCAGCGGAACTGATGCGGCATCTGCTGCGCGAGGCGCTGATCCTGGGGGCTCCGGCGCTGCTGGCGGCCTGCGTGACGAGCTTTCTGATCAGCCTGCTGCAGACGCTGACCTCGCTGCAGGACCAGACCATCTCGACCGTGCCGCGGCTGCTGGTGGTGGCGGGGCTGCTGCTGGCCATGGTGCCGTGGTACATGGAGCGGCTCATGCAGTACACACTCTCGCTCTTCTCCGATTTTCATCGCTTTCTGGGTATCGGATGACGACCGACCTCGCGAGCACGGACTGGTCGAACGCGCTGGCCGCGATGACGCTGGTTCTGGTGCGCATCAGCGGACTGATGGTCTTTGCTCCGGTGTTTTCTTCCGAGGCCATCCCGATGCGAGTGAAGGCAGCCTTTGCCCTGGCGGTTTCGTTTCTGGTCGCGCCAGTGGTGGCAGCGTTCCCGCGAGCTCACGTGGAACTGGGGATTCTGCCGGTGCTCGGCGAACTCAGTGTGGGACTCGTCTTCGGCCTTTCCTTGTCGCTGGTCTTCGAGGCGCTTTCGTTTGCGGGCCAGGTGATGGGATTCCAGTTCAGCTTCTCGCTGGTCAATCTGCTGGACCCCAATGCGCCGGTGCAGACGCCGTTGATGGGGCAGATGTTCGGGCTGCTGGGAACGCTGACGGTCATCGGCTCCGGGCTCGATCGGACGGCGCTGGCTGCCCTGCTGCGGACGTTTTCAGCGGCGCCAGTGGGGACGGTGACACTCGATGCACGGGCCGGGCTGGCGCTCGTGCCGATGGCCGCAGGCATTTTCGCGGCCGCCGTACAGCTGTCGGCTCCGGTGATCGCGGCGACGGTGCTGGCCGAAATGGGCGTCGCCCTGGCGGGGAAGCTGGCGCCGCAATTGCCGGTCATGGCAGTGACGGTTCCAGTGAAAACAATGCTGGGCTACGGAGTGCTGATCGGCTCTCTGGCGGTCTGGCCGCGCTGGATCGAGGCGCGGTTCGCGGCGTTGCTCGACGCGGCCGGGTGCCTGCTGGCGGGCGCGGCGGGAGGACATTGAGCGATGCCCGGCGACCGCACCGAGAAAGCAACTCCCCGACAGCGGCAGAAGGCTGCGGAACGCGGCGATCGCGCAAGAAGCCGCGATCTGATGTCGGCCGCAGCGATGGTGGCGGGCGTCTTTGCCCTGAGGGGAGCGGCCGGCCCATGGGTTGCCGCATGGAGCAATGCCTATCGTGTGTGTCTGCGCCTCGGGCAGCCCGGGACCTGGGAGCATACGACGGCGGCCGAAATCGCCGTGGCGCTGCGGCAAGCGGTGCTGACAGCGCTCGATCCGCTGCTGATCGTGTTGCTGGCGGCATGCGGGGCCGCCGTGGCGGCGGGCGTCGCCCAGGGCGGCGGATGGTCGATGAACTTCGAGGCGCTGACGCCGAAGCTGGGGCGACTGAATCCGGCGGAGAACGCGAAGAATGTGCTTTCCCTGCGAGGCGCAGTGCGCATGGGCAAATCGCTCATCCCGGTCGCGGCGCTGGCATGTTTTGCCGCGCGGGCTATTGCGGCCGAGACCAGGATGCCGCCCCTGAGCACGGAGCGCTATCCGGATCTGTTTGGGCTGAGCTACAACCTGCTGCTCGACACGGCATGGATCTTCCTCTCCTGGTCGGGGATCGACTACGTGATGGAGTGGCGAAGCCGGGAAAGCCGTCTGCGCATGTCAAAGCAGGATCTGCGCGACGAGTTCAAGGAAACCGAGGGCAGCCCGCAGGTGAAGGCGAGAATTCGCGGGCTGCGGCGCCAGATGCGGCGGCGGCAGCTGAAGGCAGACATTTCCCGCGCATCGGTGGTGGTCACGAACCCGACCCATTATGCGGTGGCGCTGCTCTTCGATTTCGAAACCATGGAAGCGCCGAAGCTGCTGGCCAAAGGGCGCGATCTGCTGGCTGCGCAGATTCGCGAGGAGGCGCAGTGGGCGGGCGTGCCGATCGTCGAAAACCCCCCGCTGGCGCGCTCGCTCTACCGGCAGGTCGAGCCGGGTCAGGAGATTCCCTACGAGCTGTATGCGGCGGTGGCCGGGATTCTGGCCTGGCTGTACCGGAGGGAAGTGGAAGAACGGGTGCGGCGTGAGCGTGCCCGAGGACAGCGGATGAAAGACGCGCGAGCCTGAGCCATGGGAGCGCTGCACGACGACCGGGAACGCTCAGGCGGTCAAGAGGAAAACAGGGGAGGACGTCGATGAGGGCAAGTCCAGGAAAGGCGGAGCAATGAGCGCGGCGGCAATGACACCTGGACACACGGGTGCCGCAACCGGCGGGGGCGGCTGGAAGATGCTGCGCACCATGGCGTTGCCGGCGGCCGCGATCAGCGTGCTGTTTGTGATGATCGTGCCGGTGCCGGCATTCGTGATGGACATGCTGCTGGCCTGCTCGATGGCGGCGTCCATTCTGGTGTTTCTCTCCGCGGTGCAGCTGCGGCGCGCCGTCGATTTCTCGGTGTTCCCCACGCTTCTTCTGCTGCTCACGCTGTTCCGCCTGTCGCTCAATATTGCCTCCAGCCGCCGAATCCTGCTGCACGGGAATGAAGGAACGGCGGCGGCCGGACGCGTGATCGAAGCGTTCGGGCAATTCGTCGTGGGCGGCAATTACGTGGTCGGCTTTGTTTTGTTTCTGGCCCTGATCGCCATCCAGTTTCTCGTGGTGAGCCACGGCGCCGTGCGTACGGCCGAGGTGACAGCGCGGTTCACGCTCGATGCGCTGCCGGGCAAACAGATGGCCATTGACGCGGACATGAACGCCGGCCTCATCGATGAGGCCACGGCGCGAAAGCGCCGCCAGTCGATTGCGCGGGAAGCAGAGTTCTATGGGGCCATGGACGGGGCAGCGCGCTTCAATCAGCGCGATGCTCTGGCGACGATTTTAATCACCGCGATCAATATCGTGGCCGGGCTGCTGATCGGTACCCTTCAGGAGGGAATCGCTCTGGGTGAGGCGGTGCGAACCTATACGATCCTGACCGTCGGCGACGGCCTGGTGACGATGATTCCCTCGCTGCTGGTCTCGGTGGCGGGCGGCATGGTGCTGACGCGGGCCTCGTCAGCCGGACAGCTGACGACGGAGCTGGGCGCGCAGCTGCTGGGCCGGGGAACGACGCTGTATGTCGCCAGCGGGGTGCTGGGAGCCCTGTGCCTGATTCCAGGACTGCCCAAACTGGCATTCCTGTTGCCAGCCGTGGTGCTGGGCATGGCCGGTGCACGCGTCGCGGGGCGCGAGGCCCCGGTGCCGGAGCAGGAGTCGGCCAGGAAAACGGCCGGGTCCCAGGAGAATCTGGCCGCGGTACTGCGGCTCGACGAGCTCAGTCTGGAGATTGGCTTTCAGCTGATCCCGCTGGTGGATGAGAAGCAGGGTGGGCGAATGCTCGAGCGTGTGCGCTCGCTGCGGCGGCATCTCGCGGGCGAGCTTGGCTTCCTGATTCCCCCCGTGCATATTTCCGACAATCTGCGGCTGAAAGCGCGGGAGTATGTCTTCTCCCTCCGCGGACTCGAGATCGGCCGCTGGCAGACCGAGGGGAACTGCCTGCTGGCGGTATCGACCGAGGCGCAGGCGCGGCCCCTTCCGGGCAGGGAGACGCGCGAGCCGGCGTTCGGTGCGGCGGCGCGCTGGATCCAGCCGCTCATCGAGAACGAAGCGCTGGCCGCCGGCTATTCGGTCGTCGATCAGGTGACGGTGATTGGAACCCATGTGGCGGAGATGATCCGGCGGCACGCCCATGAGCTGCTTGGCCGGGCGGAAACCAAGCGGCTGCTCGATTCGCTGGGGGAGAGCCATCCCAAGCTGGTCGAGGAACTGGTGCCGCGGATTCTGTCGCTGGGCGAGGTCGAGCGGGTGCTGCAGCAACTTCTGCGCGAGCAGGTTTCGATCCGCGAACTGGGAACGATTCTGGAGGCTCTGGTGGAAGTGGCGCCACAGAATCGGTCGCTGCCGCATCTGGTGGAGGCGGCGCGGCAGGCGCTGGGGCGGCGGCTGACGCAGCCGCTGCTCGAGTCCGATGGCGCGCTGCGGGTGATCTCTCTGGAACCTCCCCTCGAAGAGGCGCTGGCGGCGCTGGTTGCGCCCGATCCGGGCGCGCGGATGCTGGCCAGCGCGGGCAATACGCCGGTGCTGCGGAGGATCGCCGATTCTTTGAAGAATCTCATGGGACCGGCTTCCGCCATGGCCCAGCCCGTGCTCCTCTGCGGGAGTCCGGCGCGGTACCACCTGAAGCGGTGGCTGGAGCCGGTGTTGCCCAAGCTGACCGTGATCGCTCCTGCGGAGGTTCCTCCTGAGGTGGCGCTGAGGGTCGCGGGAGTGGTTCGCTGAGACGAGGCGCAGTGCGGAGAAGCGATGGAATACGCAAGTCAGATGCCGGAGACAAGGTCATGGAACAAGAGGCTTCCCGATGAGCAGGAAAGTGAAGCCGACGGATTTGCACCGCCTCCCGCCGTCGTGCCGCTGGGCACCGAGGAGCGGGACCGGATGATGCTGGAGCAAATGCCGACCGTCCGGTGGATCGCTCGCCGCATTCACGAACGGCTTCCGCAGCATGTCGACCTGGAGGACCTGGTGAGCGCCGGAACGCTGGGACTCCTGGACGCGTTCCGCAAGTTTGATCCGGCGCGCAAGGTGCAGTTTCGCAGTTATGCGCAGTTTCGCATCCGGGGAGCGATTCTCGACAGCCTGCGCACGCTGGACTGGAGTCCAAGGGAATTGCGCCGCAAGGGCCGCGCCGTCGAGGAGTCGATCCGCAAACTGACCGTCCAGTACGGGCGGGCGCCATCCGAGCCGGAAATTGCCGCGGCGATGAGTCTCGAACTGGAGGAGTACCAGCAGTTGCTGGGCGAGCTGAAGGGCCTCGAGATCGGCACGCTGCACGTCGAGCGATCGGAGGACTCGGGCGAGGAAGAACTCGCGTATGTGCCGAACCATCCCGATGAGGATCCTCTGTTTCGGTGCCTGCGCAGCGAGATGAAGGATCGGCTCGCCGGTGCGATTGACGGGCTTCCCGAACGAGAGCGGCTGGTTGTGACGCTCTACTACTACGAGGAGATGACCATGAAGGAAATCGGCCTGGTGCTGGGCGTGGTCGAATCCAGGGTTTCGCAGATTCATTCCTCCGCTGTCGTGCATCTGCGGGCGCGTCTTGGCGAATTCGGGAGCGGTCTGCGGTAGGAGAGGGTGACGATGGAGAAGGAGCTGCGCCAGGAAGAAATCGATGCCCTCTTTCAGGCGGCGCGAGCGCGCAGCCAGGCGGCGCCAGCCGAATCGGTCAGCCGGGTGCTGCCCTGGAGTTTCTCTCGATCCGGCCAAATCAGCAACGATCAGCTGCGCGCCATCAGTATGCTGAACGACATCTTTGCGCGCAATCTGACCCATCATCTTGGCGCGTGGTTTCGCAGCCACGTGCAGGTCAGCCTGGTCTCCGCCGAACAAATCCCTTTCAGCGAATTCCTGCAGCGGATTCCCGAACTGGCCTATGTCGCTTCGGTGCAGCTCGAGCCGCTGCGCGCGGTCTCGGTGCTGCAGATGGACCTGACCACGGCGCCTTCGATGATCGATCTGCTGCTGGGCGGGGATGGCGGAGCATCGGAGCCGCGGGAACTCACCGATATTGAGGAGTCGATCCTCTCCGGCGTGGTCGAAGCGGTATGCCGGGAGCTGACCACAGCCTGGCAGCCTGTGGGGCTCACATTCACCTTCGAAAAGCGCCAGATGCAGACGCAGATACCCCGTCTCATTCCGATTTCCGAGAAGACGCTGTGTCTGAGTTTCGAATTGCGCCTGGCCAGCGCAAGCGGGCTATTGAACCTGGCTTTTCCGGCCGTCGTTTCGAACACCATATTGCGCCGCATGGCGGGAGACAAGGCGCGTCACCGGCGCCACGCGGCGGAGACCAGCCGCCGGATCGAGGAAGTGGCCGGACGATGCCGAACCGGCGTCACCCTTGAGTTGCCGCGCGTCCGGGTCGCATCGCGGGCGCTTGCGGATTTGCGGCCGGGTGTCATTCTGCGCCTGAATCTGGCATCGCATACTGCGGCGGAGTTACGCGCCGGTGGCGTGCGGCTGTTTGCAGCCGCCGTGGTAGGACAATCGGATCGGCGTGCTGCGCAGCTTACGGCGCCGGTCGAGGCACGTCCATGATCGAGATCAGCCGATGGGCCGCCCAGCTGGCCACCGAAGTGGGGAGGGAACTCGGACAAGCCGTGACGGGCGAGGAGGGCGGCAGCGCTCCGGAACGGGCCGACAGTCTGCTCGACCGGCTCGAGGTTCCAGGGGCGCGGCTGGTGCTGGCAGTCGGCCGCCCCGGTCTGGCGAAGTTTCTGACCGAAGCTCGGCTGGTGGAATCCGGCCAGGCCGATGAAGTCACCGTCGAGGAACTTTGGCGGGGAATTCTCTCGAGCGTCGCAGCGCGTCTGGCAGGCAGCGCAACACCTGCAGAGGCGGACTCCGTCTTTCCCTCCGACCCCTGTGTTTTGCGGCTGGGAGAAGCGATCCTTCCGATGGCACTGGCCGTGAGCGCGGACCTGCCCCGCGCGGCGGCAACTGCTGCTGCGGGTGGCAATTTCGACCTGCTGCTCGAAGTGGAACTGGACGCCTCCGTACGTTTCGGCTCGAGCGAACTCGAACTGCGAGACCTGCTGGAGCTGGGTCCTGGCGACGTGGTGGAACTGGACCGGCATCTGGCCGATCCTGTGGACTTGATCGTCGGCGACAAGATTGTCGCGCGCGGTGAGGTCGTGCTCGTGAACGGGAACTTCGGTCTGCGGGTCACCGAGGTCGCGGAGCCGATGCGGCGTCTCGAGAGTGTCCGATGGCAGTGAGCCGGGACCGGGGGCTGCATCCTTCATCGCTCCTTTCCCATTGCGCGAATCCACAGTGCGCGACCGGTTGGGTGCAGTTATGGCGGAGCCGGCGCAACCCGCTCTTCGAGGGCCGGTGGGCATGTTCGCCGCTGTGCATGAGCGCCATTGTCCGGGCAGCTGTACGCCGCGAGGGTTTGGGTGAGACGGAAAATGTCCCGCCCCTCAGCCACCGCGTACCGATCGGCCTGGTGCTCGTTGAACAGGGCCATCTTTCCATCACTCAGCTCCATCGGGCTCTGGCCGAGCGCGAGGCTGCGAATGCCGCAGCATCGAGGCGTATCGGGGAATGGCTCATAGCCAGCGGTGTTCTGGACGAGACGGCGCTGAGGGGTGCCCTGAGCGCGCAATGGCGAGCTCCAATGTTTTCTCTGCGGGGGTATCAGCCTGAACGCGTGGTGTCGGCCCTGCCGGAATTCCTCTCCGAAGCCTTCGGCGCTTTGCCGCTGGACGTCGCAGAAGGGGGGATCCTTTACCTGGCGTTCGACGGGAAGATTCACCGGAGCCTCGGGTATGGGCTCGAACGTATGCTCGGTTTGAGGGTGCTGTCGGGCATTGCGCCGGATTCGGAATTCCGGACAGCCCGGTCGCAATTCCGCCGTCTTCGCGGCCCGAAGTCAACCCTCTTCGAGGCGGTCGATGCGGACGCTCTGGTGCGAGCGGTGACGAAACAGCTGGAGCGCGAGAAACCGGCGGATGCCAGGCTCGTCCGGATTCATGAATATTTTTGGCTTCGTCTCTGGCGGCACAACCGGAAAAGGGCGGACCTTGCCTCCTCCGGAGATGCGGAGGACCTGGTGGCCACCGTCGGCCACGGTTTTGGGAGAATCGAGTAGAGAAACGGCCGGATCCGCCGATAAGGGAACCAGGGAGCATTCCGCGCAATGTCCGGGCTGACGGTGCTGATTGTCGATGATTCTTCCGTGATGCGGAAAATCGTGGAGCGAGCTTTGCGCCAGGCAGGGCTGCCACTGGAAAAAGTGGTGGAAGCCGGAAGCGGCCGGGAGGGATTGACCGCACTCGATCGCGAGCGGGTTGACCTGATCGTTTCTGACATTAATATGCCCAACATGGACGGCCTGGAGTTTCTGCGCCAGATTCAGAGCCGGTCGCTGGCCCGGGGAGCTCCGGTGGTGATGATCACTACCGAGAGCGGCGAGGAGCATGTGCGGGAAGCACTGGCCGCCGGCGCGCAGGGATATATTCGCAAGCCGTTCACGCCTGATCAGGTGCGTGATCGTGTGCTGCCGCTGCTGGTCCCGGCCTGATCCGCCAGGGCCTGGAGGCGAAGGGTTGCCGTTCCTCGAAGGGACACACGAGAACCCACTGGCGAGGGGGGAAGGAAAGACGATGCCGGAGCTCTGCGGCGAAGGGGTTGATACGAGCCGGTTCGAAGAGAATCTGGATCGGGCGGCGGAAGAGGTCCTGGGCACGATGATGGGCGTTCTGTGTTCCCCTGTCGAGGAGTTCCGCGAGCGAAGGGGCGAAACCATCTCAGCCGTCATTGGACTGGCCGGTGCCATGAGCGGGTCGCTGGTCCTGCGCAGCGGGTTCCGCGCTGCTCTGCGCATGACGGAGCTGATGACCGGGGTGGCGCCGGCGGGAATCGATGCGATTGTCAGGGACGCGGTAGGCGAAGTTTGCAATATGCTGGCTGGCGCGTGGAAGGGTCGCGACCCCCGCCTCTGCGCCGGGTGTCTTCTGTCGACGCCAACGGTGGTGGCCGGGAGCTGCTACGAGCTCTTCAGCGAACGAGCGCCGGTCCGGATCGAGCGTTCCTATCGATTTGAGGAAACGACGTTCACCGTTACCCTCTTCTGCGAACATCGGGGATGAGTTTCTCCTAACCTTCGCATCCGCCGTGCGGCACCCTCCGTGCATCGATTCCGGCCAGAGAGGGCAATCGGTGGACAGTGGATACTACGCTGCGTTTACCGGACTGCTGGCGCGAAGCCAGGCGCTGGATGTAGCCGCTTCCAACCTGGCCAATGCGGGAACGGCCGGTTACCGCGCCGAGCGCGACTATTTCCGCTCTGCCATTCTTGGGCCTGACGCCCTCCAGTCCCAGCTCAACACGACGGTCAACAATTTTGGGGTGCTGGGGGGCAGCCGTCTCGATCTGGGACAGGGAGCTTTGACGCCCACCGGCAATCCTCTCGATCTGGCCATTGAGGGCAGCGGATTCTTCGCCATCCAGACGAAGCAGGGTGTTCGCTACACGCGCGATGGGCAATTCGAGCGCGCGCAGGATGGGACGCTGGCGACGCAGGCGGGCGAGTCCGTCCTCGACGCGAAGAATCAACCGATCCGCATTCCGGCAGGAGAAACGGCGATCGGCTCCGATGGAGCGGTGTCGGTGAATGGAGCGATCGCCGGGGAGATCGCGATCTTCGGTTTTGCCTCCAGCGATGCGCTGACAGCGGAAGGCGCGAACCGTTATGCGGCAGCCCCGGGAACGCAGGCTGAGCCTGCTTCCGGCGCCATTCATCAGGGGGCCCTCGAAGCGTCGAACCAGGACGTAATCGGAGGCAGTCTGCAACTGGTGCTCATGCAGCGACAGGCAGAGATGATGCAAAAGGCCGTTTCGATCTTCAGCAACGATTTCGACAAGACGGCCAGTGAGGATCTTCCGCGGGTGCCGTAACCGGCCCCGGGGCGTGAAGGAGGGACCATTGTGATTCGAGCTTTGTATACGGCGGCCAGCGGCATGAGCGCGCAGCAACTCAATCTGGACACGATCGCCAACAATCTGGCCAACTCGTCCACGGTCGGCTTCCGCCAGAGGCAGCTGCAGTTCCAGGACATGATCTACCAGAATCTTGTGACTCCCGGCGCGGCGCAGAGCCAGGAGACGGTTTCCGCCGGGCTGCAGATCGGGCTGGGCACGAAATCGGCGGCGACGGAGATCATCATGAGCCAGGGTGACATGAATCAGACGAACAATCCGCTCGATCTTGCTATTCAGGGAACAGGCTTCTTTCAGGTATCGCGTCCGGACGGGACGCTGGCGTATTCACGAGCGGGAAATTTCTTTCTGAACAATCAGGGCACACTCGTGGATGCGCAGGGCGACCCGGTCGTGCCGAACATCACGATCCCCGCCAATGCGACTGCAGTAACAATCACACAGTACGGCGTGGTGAACGCGACTTTGCCCGGCCAGCAGAATCCAGCGCAGCTTGGGCAGATCCAGCTCGCGACGTTTGTGAACCCGGGCGGTCTTGAAAGTGTCGGGTCGAACCTGTTCACCGCGACGCTGTCGTCGGGCGATCCAGTGCTGGGAAATCCGGGAGGAACTGAGGGCCTGGGAACGCTGCAGCAGGGGTACCTCGAAAACTCGAATGTGGATGTGGTCGGCGCATTCGTGCAGATGGTGCTGGCGCAGCGGGCGTACGAGAGCAATTCCAAGGTGATTCGCGCCGCGGACGACATGTACAGCGAAGTGAACAACATGGCGCGGTGAGCTATGCAACTCGTGGGGCACATGACGCGATGGTTCCTGGGCGCATGGCTGGTGGCAGCGGCTCCGGCGTTTGCGAATTGCGGCGCGAGCCATTCTGTTTTAGCCGACTGGGGGCTGCATCGCCAGTGGCGCGTGGAGTGTGACGCTGCGCACCCGGAGCGGCCGGACCGGATGGTTGAGATTGCGTGGAGCGACCCGGAGCATCCAGCCCAGCCGCAGGCGACGACGTTCCCAGGGGCCGCGCCGCGCCCGCCGATCCTGGTTCAGGCCGCGGCGCGCGTACAGGTGCTGGGCCGAGCTCAGGATTCCGTGATCCACCTGAGCGGGACGGCGCTGGAGGCGGGGGTGATGGGCGCGGCAATCCGAGTCAGGGCAGGATGGAACGGGGCGGTGTTGCGCGGCATCGTTCGCGGAACTGGAGTGGTGGAGTTGCTCCCCGAGCGAGGTAGGCACTGAGATGGGAAAGGATCTGGAAACGCGGGGACTGGTCGGGCTGGCTTTGGTTCTGCTCATGACCTGCGCGGCAAGTGCGAGCAGGAGCGAAGACAAGCAACAGCCGGCCGGCACTCCTCCCGATGTGGCCCTGAACCAGTACATCGCGCGGGTACGCGCCGAAAAGGCGGCAGAGGTCCTGACGCCGGGGTCGATCTGGTCGCCGACCGGCCGCCTGACGAATCTGGTGAGCGATGTAAAAGCGGTGCGGGCGCACGATCCCATTGATGTGGTTGTTTCCGAGAGCCTGACGGCTTCTACGGACGGGACGGTGAAGAACTCACGCGCTTCGACCGCCACTTCGCAGGTTTCGGCGCTCATCGGAAAGATCGCGGGAAACAATGCGCTCAACAATCTCCTCAACCAGGCCTCCTCGTCCGCGCTCAACGCGCAGGGACAAAGCGTAACCGACTCGAGCATCTCGACGACTCTTGGAGGCGAGGTGGCTGATGTGCTGCCCAACGGAATGCTGGTGATTCAGGTGGTACGCCAGCTGACGTTCAACCAGCAGACGCAGCTCATCCGTCTGCGCGGACTGGTTCGCCCGGAGGATGTGAACGCGCAGAACCAGGTGCTCTCAACGGCAATCACAGATATGGAACTGGAAGTGGTGGGCAAGGGCATCGTGAACGATGCGACCTATCGGCAGAATCCGGTGGTGAGATTCATCGAGAAGCTGCTGGTTTTTTGAGAGGGAGCACAACCAGGGTGGCGGCGCGGTGGGAGGGACGGTCAGCGATGAGAGGGCGGCGAAACCTGGGGATCGTTCGATGGATGTGCTTCGTCGCTGCCGCCTGCATGGTCGCGGAACTGAGCGCCGAGGAGGCGCCGCAGGCCAGGCTGGCCCGCGTCAAAGATGTCGCAACGGTCGAGGGCGTGCGCGACAATCAGCTGGTAGGCTACGGCATCGTGGTGGGACTGCACGGCACCGGAGACAACTCGCAAACCGTCTTTCCGCTGCAGACGCTGGAGTCCGCGCTGGAGCGGATGGGAGTGAACCTGCAGGGGAACGCGATGGCGTCGATGATGCAGACCCGAAACATGGCCGCTGTATTCCTCGCCGGGACTTTGCCCCCGTTTGCGCAGCCGGGCAACAAGCTGGATGTCACGGTGTCATCGGCAGGGGATGCGCGCAGCCTTGAGGGCGGGCTGCTGTTGCTGACTCCGCTTTACGGGCCGGACGGCCAGATCTATGCCCAGGCGCAGGGACCGCTGGTGCTGGGGGGGTATGCCGTGACCTCCAACGGCAGCAGCAAATCAGTGAATTATCCGACCACCGCGCGTATCCCGTCGGGCGCGATTGTGGAACGGGCGGTGCGGCTTGACCTGAACGCGATGCGTCCGCTGGCGCTGCTTCTCGACGATGCCGATTTTCGCACGGCCGAGGAGGTAACGGGGGCCATCAACCGCGAGTTGGGACGGCCGCTGGCGCGTGCCGTCGACAGCCGCAGGATTGAGCTGGCACCGTCGCTGAATGAGGACATTCCGGCCCTTCTGGCGCGGGTGGAGGAGGTTGAGGTCCAGGTGTATCCACGCGCGAAGGTGGTGGTGAACGAGCGAACCGGCACGGTGGTCATCGGCGGCGATGTGCGCCTGCAGCCAGTGACGATTCTGCACGGCGGCCTGGTCGTGAATATCGTAAGCAAGGTGGAGGTATCGCAGCCGAACCCACTGTCGCAGGGGACGACCCAGGTGGTGCAACAGACGGCGGTTCAGGCCCAGGAGAAGGCCGTCAATCGGATTGAGCTGCGTCCGGGCGCGACGGTGGACGACCTGGTGGAGGATTTACAGCAAATCGGGGCGACCGCGCGCGACATTATCTCGATTCTGCAGGCAATGAAAGAGGCTGGAGCTCTGGAAGCCGAGCTGGAGGTGCTGTGATGCTGGTCAGCGGAGCAGCAGGAGCGGCAGCGGCCACTGGGCAGAGCGCGCCGGACCCGCGGTTGAAACCCGCGGCCCACGAATTTGAGGCCTGCCTGATGAAGGAGTTCCTCGCGCCGCTCCAGCATGATGCCCTGTTCGCAGACGGGAAGGATGGGGACAGCGTAGAGGGCGAAGGCAGCGAGAGCGCGCTGATGAGCTTCGGATCCGAAGCGCTGGCCAAGGCGATTTCTGAGCGAGGCGGTTTCGGAATCGCAGCCAAAATTATCGGCCATTTTGAGACGAGCAACAGGGCTGGAGGAACGAGGCCGGCGAATATCTCAGAGAGTTCTTAAAATGGGCCGCAAAACGTAACTAAAGTGTGCGATGGGGATGCCGATGAGTGAAGTTAAGGAGATTCAAGCATGAACGTCAACAACGACCTGCAGGCGATGCAGCAGCTCTTCTC
>JBARMS010000213.1:0-8779 GCA_049802575.1 Acidobacteriaceae bacterium
AGCTATAGGAGCGATCTCGCCCGCGTCGAGCATCTCGCCTGCGATGGCCGGCAGATTTCCCATCGCCCACCAATTCCAGTGACTGCCATACACACCATGCATCAGGATGAGCAGCGGCACAGGACCACCCGCGGGCGCAGGCGGCAAATACAGCGTTACGTCGGCGCGACCGCGCAGAGCGGGTGAGTACAGCGTCAGCATCCGCACTCCAGGATGGCCGGGCAGTTCGTCTGAAAGAACTGGGTTGCGAATACCTTCTGCCATCAATTCCCCTCGCTCGGCGCCATTGGTTTCCTAAAGCGGAGGCATCGACCGGCGCACGACGCGCGGGAAGTAGATGCTCAGGTTCGTAGCCAGTTTTGGAACATCGAACGTATTGCACACATAGGTGAAGACCAGATCGCCGCGCTCGAATTCGGGATGCTCCTTCGCCGCGTAGCAAAACGTGTTCTTGTCGTATCCGGGCGTGGCGGGCTGCATCTCCGGGACGGTATAGATGACCTGACCGTCGTCCCACGGCCCTGTGATCGAGGGCGCAGTGCGCAGCAGGATTTTCGACGAGAACGCCTCAGGGGCAAACATGACGGCGACCCAGCGCTTCAGTTCACGATGGTACCGAATGGACAGCTCCGGCGATCCCTTGTGCATCACCTCCTGGGCGGCGGCTGGATCGAAGCCCGGCTTCCACTGATCATCGCTGGCGAGGTACTGCAGGTTCTTCTGCGGATCGCTGAGTCCGTCGAGCGGAATGCGTGTGACCTCGAGCGGCCGGCTGCCCTTCTCGTTCAGCGCGAAGATGTACGCATCGGGGCCGTCGACCACGGCGGTTGCTGAAGGATACGCATGGGCGCCATCGGGCACCAGCGGGAAGTAATCGATCTTCCAGGTTTGCGGATCAGGGCCGGGAGAAGGAATGTGCGCGAGATCCGTGCCGCAGGTCTCAAAGGCCATCGCCGCTGTTTTCGCCGGCGCATTGCGCACGCAGAGCAGCGTCACCCACAAATCGCGTCCGGCGACGAATCCGTCGAGCGCCCAGTACCATGTGTCGGGGTGCTGCGGGGTGAAGTACGAGGCCGGCCGCCCCTGCGCGTCTTTGCGGATCATGTACTGCAGATGCCACCGGCCTCGCCGGCACGTGGAGATGCCGATGCTGTTGCGCACCATCTGTGGAGCCGAGCCGTTCACCACGCGCTGTCGGCCGTACAGCGTATCGCCGAAGATCCACACGTCCCGGCCGTCGGGCAGCGGAATGGAGTAGGCGGCATCCGCACCCAGCCATCCATTGGCCTGTCCGCGCTCGAGCGGGAACTCCGGCGTGCATGTGGAGTCGGGCGCGGCCGCAAATGCGCTGCGCCCCGAAAGGAGCAGCAGGCAAGCGGCCGCCCATGCGAATGCGCGAAGGCAAATCTTCATGGTTGTTCCATTCCTCGTCCCCGGTCCCGAATTGCGCGTCGCGGCAGGCCCAATCACCCGTCAACTCCTACTGGCTCGGCAGCGCCTGCGTGACGACCACCGGGTGATAGAGGTTCATATTATTCGTTACGTCGCTCTCGACGGTGGAATTGCAGGCATAAGTGAAAAAGAGCTGTTCCGCCGCTTCGAACTCCACGTGTTCCTTCGCCGCATAGCAAAAGACATTGGGCGTGTAGTTGGGATTGCCGGGCTGCATCTCCGGATAGGTATAGAGCGTCGCCTGCGAGCCCCATCCGCTGGTCAGGGAAGAGGACAGGCTGTGGTAGGCATAGTCCTTGAGACCCGAGGGGTAAACGGCGATCCACTGGTTTGTTGAGCTGTGCCAGCGAACGGTCATTTCCGTCGCTCCGGGATTGATGACGGGCGCATTGTCCGCGGGCAGCGTCGTGGCCGTGTCCGGCCAGGTTTCCCAGCTTCCGCTGGTATTCAGATATTGCCAGTCGGAGTTGCCGGGGCGTGCGAGGTTGTTAAGATCCGCGAGTGGCAGGCGCAGCAAAGAGAGGTACGGCGTGGCCCCTGCACCGGTAAAGAAGTAGGCGTAGTTCGCGCCCTGCGGGTTCGAGGGATCGGGATTGCCGCTCGGTCCCTGATTGGCCACGATGGAGATACCGGGCACAGCGCCGCCGCCGCTATTGAGATGCTGGTAGGTGATCTTCCATTGCGAAGGCGGGGCCGTGTAGTTGCTGATGCTGGCTAGTTGCGACCCGCTGTAAGCAAAGCCAAACGCGCCGCTGCCCTGAGCGTGCATCTGCATCAGGGCCAGATAGAGCGTGCCGTTACAGGTGAAGCCATCCAGGGGCCAGAACCAGTCGGTGCCTGGAGCGGCAAAGACCGCACTCTGATTCGATGTACCCATTCCCGGCCAGTAGTACTGAAAGCTGCAGTTGCCGCTCGAGCAGGTGGAGAGGGCGATGGAGTTATGGATGAAGCCGTTCGCCTGCGTGCGGCTGGTTGCAGTCGAGGGGCCAACAAAGGTGTCGGCAAAGATCCAGAGGCTCTGGTTCGCGGCAAGCCGGATGGAATAAGCGCCGTCCGCTCCGAGCCAACCCTGCTGGTAGGGAAAATAGCCGGAGGACTGCGGTGGGGTGTGCGGCGCCACTGACAGGGAGCCCGATCCCCCGCCGCCGCACGCAGCCGGGAAGAGAGCAGCGACGAGCGAAGCAAGCAGTGCGAGGGATCCACCCGTGTGCATAGACCCTCCTGCAGGTGCGTGTGCCGCCGCGCAGAACGCGAGACCAGCAGTCGGCGAGCGGATGAGCGGTCCGCTCGCGATTGCTGTCGATCTCCAGTTGCGCCTCGCCTAGAAGATGACCTTCAGAGCGAGCTGAATCTGCCGTGCCGTTCCTGTGCCGACCAGGCTAGCGTCCTGATCTGCGATGGTCGAGCCAACATGACCGAAGTTGGTTGTGTTGGGAGCGCAGCCAAAGACCGAAAACGAGGTGCAAACTCCCACACCGGGGTTGCCGAAGTTCGGGTGATTGAGGATGTTGAACAGGTCGCCGCGGAACTGCAGCTTCGCTTTCTCCGTCAGAGGGAAGTTTTTCATCCCCGAGAAATCCCACTGGAAGAAGCCGGGTCCCCGCAGGCTGTTCCGCCCGACGTTGCCGAGCGTCGAAGGATCGCCAGGCGTGCCGCTGAAAGTCGGTGGGACTATATAGGCGTTGATGTTATAGGTGTGATAGGGCCAGGAGAAGTTGGAGAGCTTCACGGGCTGACCGGTGTAGTTCGGACGGGTGGAAAGGCCGAAGATGCCGCCACCGGAATCCGTCACGTTGATCGCATCGCCGGAGCGCGTCTGGACGATGGTGGACGTCTGCCATCCGCCGAGAACGGTGCGCATCAGCGCGCTGTGCCCATTCAGATCGGTGAAGTTGTAGACGATGCTGCCGGTCAGGTTGTGGCGGACGTCCCAGTCGCCATTGCCAAAGTCATCGCGCGGATTGTAAGGATCGGAAAAGCTGTTGAAGACATTCACCATGTCGTCGATCTCGTGCGACCAGGTGTAGTTGCCTTCCACATTGAGTTTGCCGATGTTGTGACGGAGCTGCACCTGGAGGGCGTTATAGCTGGATTGCAGCACGTCCGGCTCGTAATACTCATTGGCGAAGCCCGGCAACGGATAAGCCTGGCTGAAGTAGTTCGGCGGGTTCAGGTTTTCCGCCGCGAAATCGATGCCCGAATCCTGTCGATGATCCTCATTCCCCGTGTAGTTGACGGTGAGAACCGTATTCGGCAGGATCTGCTGCTGGATGCCGAACAGCCAGTTCGGCGAGTACGGGTCATGCATGCTCCGCGGAACGATATAGACGTTCTGTGTGCCCGCAGGCAGCGGGGGGTTCGCCATCGGATAGACCAGCGCCACCTCGAAGGCATTCAGTGAGTAGCTCTCGTAGGCTGGATTGTTGCTCACCAGGTTGGTTCCAAAGTGCATCGGATTGAAGAACAGCCCGTAGTAAGCATGAATCACCGTCTTGCCGTGGCCGAAAGGATCGAAGTTGAGCCCAAGCCGCGGCGCAACATCGTAGGTCGGGCCCTGATAGGCGGTTTGGTTGGCAGGCAGGAACGACTGGGTGGCGAAGTCAAAGTTGGGCGCCACGTTATCCCTGAAACTCCAGGCCGTGTTGATGCCGACGCGCAGCCCGGCGTTCAGCGTGAGCTTTGGGCTCACGCGCCAGTCATCCTCGGCGTACAGATCCCAGTTGGAGTTGCGCACGCCGACAAAGTTGTTGAATCCGATCTTCTGCAGCACGAAGGGCCGGTCGTTCTCGAGGTCGGAAAAATCACCGAAAGCAAAGTTCTGCAGGGGGCGAAGCCACTCATTGATGCGGTTGAACTGGATATGCGTTCCGAAGCGAATCGTATGGCTACGTGCGGTTTTCGTCGCGTTATCGAAGATCTCGAATTTCGACTGCGGGTTGATCTGATTGAAACTGATCGGGGCGCCGGGAAGCGCGCCGAGGTTCACAAAGAAGCCGCTAAACTGCGTTAAGGGCTGCGGGGTT
The DNA here is from genome assembly GCA_049802575.1 of Acidobacteriaceae bacterium. GTDB lineage: Bacteria > Acidobacteriota > Terriglobia > Terriglobales > Acidobacteriaceae > Palsa-343. Next base: position 4,476 of record JBARMS010000213.1, read on the forward strand.
TCGGAATTCGTATTCGAGTAGAAGCTGTGGAACGCTATGCTGAGCTCGTCCACCAGGTTCGGGGTGAACGTGTGCGTTTCGTCAATCATCGTCGACTTATTGACCTCGCCGAGCGGCGTGGTCTGGCCCTGATTGAGCCCCACCTGCTGGTTGGTCAGCCCATTATCGATGTTGAAACGGACAAACATTCGATCCTTATCGCCCACGTTGTAGTCCACGCGGATTGCGCCGCTGTCTTCCCGCAGAGTTGTGGAAAAGGCGGCCGGGTCAAAGACGAGGTCTGCGCCCTCCGCTTTATTCGTGTCAATCGTGCTTGTGTCGGCGCAGGAAGCCGGTGCGGGGATCGCGGTGCACCCGGCGGGCAGAGGCGCCATCTGCGCAAGCACCGGCTGCATGGCGGCCACGAACTGCGAACGTACGTAAGCGCTCGGCACCTCGTAAATCGCGTTGATCTGCGTGGTGCGCTGGCGAATACCCTCATAACTGCCAAAGAAGAAGAGTTTGTTTCTCAGCAACGGCCCGCCAAGATTGGCCCCGAACTGGTTCATCCGGAGCGGCACTTTCGGATTCGTCAGCGTGTTGGCAAAATAATCGTTCGCGTCCAGCGCGTCGTTGCGGAAGAAATCGAATAACTCACCGTGGAACTCGTTCGTCCCGCCTTTGGTCACGATGTTCATCTGTGGACCCAGCGAATCGCCCACCTCGGCGCTGTAACCGCTGTTGGCAAAATCAATTTCCTGAATGCTGTCGATGCTCGCCCGCGTCAGGCGATTGGCCTCATTGCCCTCGGTCTCGTCGAAGCCGTTGACATCGGGACGCGTCGAATTCTGGCCATCGAGCGTCACATTCAGTCCGGTCAGAAAGTTTTCCTGGCCGTTCACGCTGCCCTGGAAATACCCGGTAGAGTTGATGGACCCAGGGGCAATCTCCAGGAAGTCCATCACGTCGCGGCCGTTCGTGGGCAGATTGCGAATCTGCTCCTCATTCATGGTCGTGCCAGCGGTTGCGCTGTTCGTATCGACCGTAACCGAAGTTCCTGTGACCGTGACATTTTCGGTTGCAGCGGCGACGGATAGTTTCAGGTCGACGCGCACCGTGGCGCCCACGTTCAACGCAAACGGCTTCGTCGTGGTTTGTGCAAACTGGCTGGCTGAAGCAGTCACAACATAATTGCCGAAGGGCAGCCCCGGCGCAGAAAAGATCCCTTCATCGTTCGATTGAGCCTTGATCGTGTTGCCGGTTCCGGTGTTGGAGATGGTCACCGATGCATGCGGAATGACGGCGCCGGACTGATCCGTGACGGTGCCGGTGATGGTACCGGTGTCGAAGGTGCTTGCCGTTTGCGCACCGGCCGTGCAGGCTGTCAGCAGTGCCACCGCAAGAGTTGCCGCCACAATGCGGCCCGTGACGGACCGGGAACCCATCCATCCACCTCTAATAATCCGATCGATCTTTCCCCAAAATCCAGACATCCTCGCCTCCAGAAACAAAGCCTTGCACAACCTTGACTCTGACAGAGCACACCGGCAGCATGTGTTCTGTTACTCGCGTTAAACAGTACTGCTAGTTTCTAAACCATGTCAAGCGAAACCAGAAACTTTCGTTTTGTTCAAACGCGGACACGGATTGCCCGGGCGCAGCCATGATCCAGCGCGGCGCGGAACCGTTATCTTTGTGTAAATGATTGCGTTGGAGCCATGCCGGGTCGCACCCGCTTCACCGACACCGGTTTGTATGCCGCTCGTCAACCGGGCTCATGGGGAGGAACGCGTCTTCCGCATCGCGCGCGACCGCTAATAGATAGCGACGTTCCGCACCACGCGGCTAATGGCCCCGGTGGGGCTGGGCGCGTCGGGCCTGAGTCCGCAGCGGAGCGAAGCAAAGAGCCCGAGCAACTGACCGAAGATCACGTCGAGCATCGGACGATACAAATCGGGAATCCGCTCCGCAGTGTCCGGAGACAGAACATGCTCTGCATCGGAATGGAGGCCGTCGGGGTCCGTCGCAACGGCGACCCGCGCTCGCGCAAGGCCCTTGCTGCCCACCTCCCGCAGCAGGTCTACCTCGTACCGGCGCCTCTGCGGTTGGCTCGATACCAGGCTCACAAACAGTGTTTCTGCATTGAGCGCGGCCATGGGCCCGTGCCGCAGAGCGAGCGTCGATTGCGTCATCGTCTGCACCTGGCCGGATGTGAGCTCCAGTATTTTGAGCGCGCATTCGAGCGCCGCGCCGGCCAGCGCGCACGATCCAACGAAGCAAGCTCTGCGTAATCCCGCCTCGGTTAAGCTGGCAGCCAGGTTCGCCGCGCGGGGCAGCAATCCCTCAGCGGCGCCGGCCAGCGCGCGCAGAATTGGTTCGTACGCCTCGGGATTTTGGGTGTGGGCGAGCATCTGTCCGGTCAGCACCATGTTCGTGAACGAACTGGTCATCGCCAGGCCGCGATCGTTGGTCGCATCGTCGAGCACAATGGAAAGGCAGTTGTCGCGCCCCTGAACCGCCCGGCTCATGCGGCCGGCGTGGTTGCAGGTGACCAGAATGTGCGCAATCTCAGGCCGCTCTTCAAGGGCGCGCTCCATAACCGCAACGCCTTCCGGGCTATCGCCAGAACGGGAGAAAGAAATCCAGAGGTAGCGCTTGTCCTTCAACACAGACTCGGAGAAGTCGGTGAGCAGGCTGGTGCTGGCCATCGGGATCACTTCACACTGCCACTGCGTCTGCAGCAGGTGATGCACCGAGCGGCCGATATAGTCCGACGTCCCGGCGCCGACGAGAAAGACCGTAGGTCGCTGTTCCGGCATTCCGGCGACACCCACATCAGCCAGGAAATCGAGCAGGTCCCTGCGTCGCTTTTGCAGCAGCTCAAAGGTCGCAATCCAGGTTGCGGGCTGCTGAGCGATCTCGCCGGGCGTGTGTGCGAGCCCCCGTGCCGCCTTTTCCGGCGCGCTCAGGCCGAGCAGATTGGCGAGCGGATCCACTGTGATGTTCTCCTCAGGAGTTAGTGGTCCATTCGAGGCTGCGGACCGCTTCTCGTAATGATCCGTAAGCTATCATTGGAAAGCGAAACCAGCAGCAAGTCAAGGTACCGCCGGACCACCTGCCGGCAGCGGATGCCGCCGCAGGAAGTCCTCCAGCAGAGCGCGATCGCGAAACGCTTCCGTGCCGCCGGGCCGCTGCGTCGAAAGCGCTCCTGTGATGTTCCCCGCCGCGGCGCACGCTTCGGCTGGCGCACCGGCGAGCCACGCCCGGAGAAAGCCAGCATTGAAGCTGTCCCCCGCGCCAATCGTGTCGACCGGCTGCACCGGCACGGGAGGAACATCGAAACGCCGGCCGCCCTGCTGCACGACGGCGCCCTTGCTGCCGCACTTCACGGCGATGAGCGGTACCATGCCCGCAAGAGCATCGAGCGAATCGCTCACCGTCCCGCGACGCGCAATGCGGCAGACCTCGTCGTCGTTGGGCAGCAGAATATCAATCAGCGGCAGCACCTCCTCGAGCACGCCATCCCATCGATTTTCAGGATCATCATTCGTATCGAGCGACAGGGTGAGGCCGCGACCTTTCAACTCGCGCAGCAGGTCTGGCAGGCCCGCGTGCAGGCCGCGCAGCAAAAACAGCGAAGACAGATGAAAGTGCCGTGCCGACGCAAGATAGTCGAGGTCGAGGTCAGCGACGGTCATGTCGAACATGACACCGGGATAGGTGAGGATGCGCCGTGAGCGGCCATGCGGCAGCAGGATGGTGACGCCGGTCTTCGTTCCGGGTCCAGCCTTCCTGGACCGCGACAGCTCGACGCCGCCTTCCGCCAGGCGCTCCATGGCGATCGTGCCCATCGCGTCGGAGCCGCACAGCGTGACGAAGCCGACGCGGCCGCCCAGAACAGAAAGATTGTGCGCGAGAATGGCCGAAGAACTGCCGAGAGTCAGCTCGAAATTGGACCCAAGAATTTCGCGATCAACCGGGATGGTCTCGTCGAGACCGTAGAGGATGAGGTCAAGATTGACCTCGCCGGCAATCGTGATATCCAGCGCTGACATGGCGGTCTCCCGGTGCAGTGTAGCAACTTCCATAGGCTTCCTCTTGATGACCAGGCGCTCACCGTCGCGGTCTGGAGCACGGCGGCAATCCGCGAAAGCCCAGGGTTGGTGCCTGAAGCTTATTGGGGCTGGTAGCGCGCGTTCTTTTCGGGCGCAAACACCGTCGACAGCAACCCGGTGACGCGCACCGAGCAGGTGTGCTCCTGCTGTGCTCCGCTCAGTCCTGTTCCGCTTACGCGAACCGAATAGTCGCCCGGCTCGGTCCAGGCA
>JBARMS010000214.1:0-6274 GCA_049802575.1 Acidobacteriaceae bacterium
CGCCCCGGTACTCCCACGAGCTGGCCCTGCTCCGGGAGAAGGAAATCCCGCGAGGGAACAAGAATCGGGCCACTATGGCGGTAGCCAGAAAGCTGGTGGCATACATGCTCGCGGTGGACCGCAGGAAGCAGGACTTCGTACCGGCCGAAGAGCTGGTGGCCAAAGCAGTGGCTTAAAAACCTTCCTGATAAGGAAGAACAAAAACAAGATCATTCGATGCGCAGGCTGCCAGGTCCTGCAGCAAATCGCCCGGGCGACGGAGGAAACTCCCGAGGCTCTCTTCGCATTGTTTCGGGACTGGCAGCGAACACAAACTCAATCTTCTGCGACGGCTCTTCGGAGCTCGAGGCAGCAAATGGATGTCCGGTCCTGCGGGAGCAGGGACCACCAGCCGAGAGGCACACGCGCAGGCGGATGGCCGGATCAGAAGGAATGCGCGCTCTCCTGAGCGCGACCAGTACCCTCGTGTTTTTTCTTGACAGATGCCTTACATGGATGGCGATTTCGCACTCTTCGACGACGACCAGGACGGTTCGGTATCGACACGTCCGTTTCCGGGGACTGATCCACAGGAGCTCACATTGAATTCGAGCGCGGCATGCTGCCAACGCTGATCCGTAGGTTGCGCCGCTGGTCGGCTCCGGCAACGATTTCGAGCGATACCGGGAAGCAATTCAATCCTTCGGAGCTGACCGGAATCGTGAGCACCTGTTCATACAGGGTGAGATGAGCTGTCAGGGTGGCAAAGCGCGGCAGTAATGAAGATGCGCGCTCACGCTTTCGCGTCTGAATCTCCTTCAAAATGTCCGTCAGACTAATACCCAACATCGAGGCCATCGGTCGCGGGCTGATCTGCAGGTCGATACTCATCTCCAGAGCGCAAAGTCTCTTCGGCGGCAACGCGATTCTTCAGCCTTTTGAGCAGAAGTGACCATCCTCCGGGCAGCTACTCTGCCACACTCGCATAGGTCTGCCCTGGCTGTTTGTCTCGTCCGGACCGGCGTTGCGCCCAGCTCCAGCTCAACAGATAAAGAGGTTATTGCTATGAGAAAGAGTAACTCGCTCTCCGCACTTGTATTCGTTGTGATCGCGGGCATTGGCGCGGCACTTGCCTATTTCGCACATCTGGCGGCAGACAACGCGGTCAGCATAGCGATATTCTGCACTGCCATTGTCGTTGCCTTCATCGTTTCCTCCGCCATTCAGGTCGCGGACCAATGGAGCAGGGCCGTCGTCCTGCGGCTGGGGAAGTTTCGCTCTTTGGAGGGGCCGGGCCTTTTCCTGATTATCCCGCTGATCGAAAACATTCCGTACTGGCTCGACACGCGCGTTCTTACCAGCTCATTCAAAGCGGAGAAGACGCTGACCAAGGACACGGTTCCGGTCGATGTGGATGCCGTGCTGTTCTGGAAACTTATCGATCCGAAAAAAGCGGCTCTCGACGTGGCCGACTATCAGAGCGCAATCAGCTGGGCATCACAAACGGCGCTGCGCGACGTGATCGGCAAGACCATGCTCTCCGAAATGCTGGAAGGCCGGGACAAGATCAGCAGCGTGCTGCGGACGATTATCGACGAGCGCACAGAGCCTTGGGGCATTAACGTAATCTCGGTCGAGGTGAAGGATGTATTGATTCCTTCGGCGCTCGTGAATGCCATGTCCATGCAGGCTCAGGCGGAAAGGGAACGTCAGGCCCGCGTCATCCTTGGCGATTCGGAGCGTCAGGTGGCGGAGAAGTTCGTTGAAGCCGCCAGAACCTATGCCAACGATCCCATCGCCTTCCATTTGCGCGGCATGAATATGCTGTACGAAGGGTTGAAACAAAACTCCACCATCGTCATCGTTCCCAGCTCTGCCATTGAAACGATGCAGCTGGGCGGCCTTGCCGGGATAACCGCGCTCACCATGGGCATTGGTCAGGAAAACGCAAACAAAGCGCCGGCGGAGCGCAACGGCCACAGCGTCGCGTCGCCCGTTCACGAAGACGAATTGCAGCCCGCATGACCGATCCTGGAACTACGCACACCCATCACGAAAAGGGCCCGCATCTGGCGGGCGGAAAGAAAGACCGCCCGTACTGGATGCGCGCCCATCGGGACTGGCGCTTCTGGGTCGCAGTATTCTGCATCGCCGCGGCACTGTTCGTCTACATCACGACTGTCGACTTATCGATGGTGCCGGGCAGGCGCCATCACGCGACAGTCCCGGCCGGCCAGTAGCGAATTCTCCGGTTGTGGAGTGTGCATGAAGAAGCTCATCGTTTTCGATCTGGACGGAACGCTCGCCAGGAGTAAGTCGTCTCTCGACCACGAAATGTCGGCACTGCTCACCGACCTTCTCTCCATCGTCAAAGTGGCAGTGATCTCCGGAGGCGCCTGGCCGCAGTTTGAGGAACAGCTGCTCACCCATCTGCCCCACGACCAGCACCTGATGAATCTATCCATCCTTCCGACCTGTGGAACGAAGTTCTATCGGTATACAGGCGGATGGAAGAAGATTTATTCGGAAGACTTCACCGCGGAGGAAAAAGAAAAGATCGTCAGTTCGCTGAAGAAGGCTTTCGAGGCATCAGGATTCAAGGCCGATAAGGTGTGGGGAGAGGTCATCGAAGACCGAGGAAGCCAGATAACGCTGTCCGCCCTGGGTCAGCAGGCGCCGCTCGCAGAAAAGGAAAAGTGGGACCCGGATTTTGCGAAGCGGAAGAAGGTTAAATCGATTCTCGACCCTTTAATTCCGGGCTTTTCAGTTCGGCTCGGAGGCGCGACCTCGATCGATGTCACGAAGCCCGGTATCGATAAGGCTTACGGGATCCGCAAGCTGCGCGACATCCTCGGCATTTCCATGAAAGAGATGATCTACATCGGCGATGCCTTGTTTGTGGGCGGGAATGACTATCCGGCGGAACTGGCGGGCGTGATCTCCATTCCGGTGCGCGGCCCCGAGGACACGAAGCGCGTGATCGAAGCTATACTGGCTTGCTTAAGCGACGTCGCGCGGGCCGACTTACAAGTGGGGATCCATCAGTTAGCTTAACCTGCGGTGAATCGAGATACACATGGAGCCGGATCGAGTGAGACGCCGCTGTTACTGGGTTGTATTCTGCTCCAATCCTGCAAGAATGTTCTGCATGGCGGGCAGGACCGCGTCATCCCCTTTCGCTAAACCAGCGATGATCTGATCGCGCGACGTCAGGAGTTGCCGGAGCACAGTGCTCAGGGCTTCATCGTGAGTATTGTTGGCAAGACGCTGAGCCTGATCGAAGAATCGGTTGGCGTAGTCTCCGGAGGTACCGTAATTCTTCTGCGTCGCTTCCAGATACATGAGAGTGGCTGTAGAGCGCAGCCGCGATAGTTGGTCAGCAGACCGGCATGTATCAAGCTGGCCAGCCATGGCAGATACATTCTGCTGCAACCGATGTGATCTGGCATATCGGGGAATGAATCCAGTCAGGAACCCCACAATGAGCAAACTCAACCACAGAACAAGCCTGTTTCGCATAACTCTCTCCCTGACATGTCTTGCATGCCCCGATAAAACAGGGGGCAGCACAGCGCCCCCGTATGAATCACCGTTGCCACAGAATCCAGGCAGCTTCGAGCGGCACAGATGCGCCCGGATGGCACGGAATGATGCGTGGCGTGTAATCGCTTGCGGGACGGCCTGCCGGCAGCTGCGCTGAATACAGGTGCGCACTCCTCGGGTTCGCGCACGCCCTGCATACCGTCATCGCTTTGACAGCGACTGATCCGTCTTTCTGGTCCGACTCCGCGTACATTTCGGCTCTGAGATCATCCGGGGTGAGATCGCCCGGAAAGACCTCAACCCGGAAAAAGTGCTGTCCATCGTGCGTTGTCAGGTTGACACTGCCGAAGCGTACAGAGCTCCAGTGCTGGGCGATGTTCTTTTGCCATTCGATCAGGCTGTTGCCAAGCGCGCCCTCCTGGGCTGCACGATCGCGGTAACCGGAAGCGGCAGGCAGATAGTGATCGTCTGTGTATTCGCGGATAGCACGGCTGGCTGAGAATTCCGGAGTGAGTTGCGCCATGCTTTCGCGGATCCGCCCCAGCCAGCTCGTCGGCGTGCCGCCTTCCACGCGCCGATAGAACTCCGGGATAACTTCACTCTCCAGCAGAGAATAAAGGGATTCCGCTTCCGTCGCATCCCACGCCGGGTCTTCGCCGTGCTCCTTGCCGTCGCCGATGGCCCAGCCTACCTCGGGTGAATACGCTTCCGCCCACCAGCCGTCCAACTCAGACAGATTCAGGCCCCCGTTCACCAGAACCTTCATCCCGCTTGTTCCGCAGGCCTCCCACGGACGCCGCGGTGTATTGATCCACAGGTCGACACCCTGCACCAGCTCCTGCGTCAGCAGCATGTCGTAATCGCTGAGGAAGACCACGCGGTTGCGGACGTCCGGCCGCCTGAGGAAGTGATTCCATTGCTGGATCAGCGCCTGTCCGGGCATGTCCTGGGGATGAGCCTTTCCGGCCAGGACCAGCTGTGCCGGCCGCCGCGGATTGGAGAGCAGGCGGATCAACCGCTCGGGATCGTGCAGGAGCAGATTCGGGCGCTTATAGGTGGCAAAGCGCCGCGCAAATCCCAGTGTCAGTGTCTTTTCATCGAATACGGCATCGGCATCCGATGGTGGGCGACCTTCCGAGGCGAGCTGATGCGCGTACCGCCTGCGAATGCGATCGACTAAGGTCTTCCGTCCTGTGGAACGCATTTCCCATAACTGCGCGTCAGACAATCTGCGGATGTCATCTTCGACGGTGCGGTCTCCCCGCCAGCGCTTCTTGCCGCAAGCTGTAGTCCAGAGCGCATCCGCCGCCATCGAGTCCCAGGTTGGAACATGAATGCCGTTGGTGACAGAGCCTATCGGAACCTCGGTTTGCGGCCATCGCGGGAAGAGTGGCTGAAAGATATGCCGGCTCACCTGTCCATGGAGCTTGCTGACGCCGTTGATCTGGCCGCTGCTGCGGACCGCGAGCCAGGCCATGTTGAAGGTTTCCGAATCATCGTCACGGTTCTGCCTCCCCATTGCGAGAAAGTCTTCAATCGAAATCGCGAGTTCGTCCTGCGCATAATGCCGGAGATATTTACGAATCAGTTTCGGATCGAAGCGGTCAAATCCGGCTGCAACCGCCGTGTGCGTAGTAAATATGTTTCCAGCCCGAGTAACCGTCATGGCAAGATCAAATGGTTTCTTGTGGTCCTCCATGTAGAATCGTGCCCGTTCTAAGGTGGCAAAGGCTGCATGCCCTTCGTTGAGATGGCAGACCTCAGGTTGCAGGCCGAGCGCCCGCAGCAATCGCCAGCCGCCGATGCCGAGCACGATCTCCTGCTTCAGGCGCATCTCGGCGTCGCCACCGTAAAGTTCGCTGGTTATTCCCCGATGCGCTGCGCTGTTAGCGAAATCGTTGGTATCCAGCAAATAGAGCTTGGTGCGGCCAACCGAGACTTCCCAGCAGCGAAGCCAGATTCTCGATTCGGGCAGCTGGATTTGTAACCGCAACCATTCCCCATTCGGTCTCCGCAATGGACGGATGGGTAACTGGCCGGGATCGTTGACGGGATATAACGCCCGCTGCCGGCCTTCGGAGTCGAAATCCTGGCGGAAGTATCCCTGACCGTAGAGCAGGCCAACTCCCGCGACCGGGACACCCAGGTCGCTGGCCGCCTTCATCTGGTCGCCGGCTACATTGCCCAGGCCACCTGAGTAGATGGGCAGGGCTTCGCTCAGCATGAACTCCATGCTGAAGTAGGCGGCCAGGGTTAGGGCTGTATCCGGGTGTTTCTCCTGGAACCAGGCATCTGAGCTGTCGGCTTCACGATTCCTTAGCAGCAATTCGTCAAGACGCTGACGAAACTCCGCCTCCGCCAACGCGGTCCTGATCGTGTCCCGGGAAACGGTCTGCAGAATGACCCAGGGATTTTGCGTGGCCTCCCAGAGTTCGGTGTCCAGGCGTTTCCACAGTTCATCCGCTGCATGGCTCCAGGACCAGTGCAGGTTGAGCGCCAGCTCGGTCAGCGCATCCATGCCTTCGACTTCTGGGGTTAACATCATATGGCTTTGCTTCTTAATACCTTTCTGTCGCAACGCCCACCGTCGCGTGGGACTGAGGGAGCATCCTTCTCACGCGCCTGCGGCATAGCTGAAACCGCATGGATGGAGCAGATGCCTGCCTGCCTGCCAACGCCAGCAATCGCCGTGGGCAAGACACCATCGACGGTTGGGGCGGATGCCAGGAAAGTCTTCTGATAGCACTGACTC
>JBARMS010000215.1:0-7857 GCA_049802575.1 Acidobacteriaceae bacterium
GACCCGGCATCCGGGACTTCCTCAAAACTCAGCTTCGCGGGCGGCGGCGCCGAACCCGGCTGGTTCGTTCCGCCACCATTGGAAATCGCGGCCGTGATCGGCTCGGAGCTTTCCTGCACCGGACCCGTGGGCAGCGGTTGCCCATGCGCGGCTGCCTGGAGAACGGCGTTGCTCTGCTTCATCACCTCGGGCGCCAGCACGGGCTGCGGACTGTCGAGCGAAGGCTCGCCGACGCGCGCTGCGTGGACCGTATCCGGTCCGCGGCTCATCAGGTCCAGGGCGCGCTTGCCGATGTGCACCGGCACGCGGCTGTCTTCCTCCGCCTGGCTCTCCGCCAGCGCCTGCTGCGACGGATCGGGCACGGGCGAACCCATGGCGATCAGCCGATCCTTGGCATCTTCCACATGCGGAGCAAGCGGATAGCGCGTCACCACCTCATCCCACGCGGACACGGCGCGCTTGTTGTAGTACGCGGTGAGCTCGTTCTTCGCGGCCGGGGTCAGCCCCCTCACGCGCCCCATCAGCTGCGCCTCATTGGCATAGGCGTCGCCGATGGTGATCAGCGTCTGGTCGCTGTGGCTGAACAGCGGATAGGTGTCCGCGACCGTCTGCAGGCGGGCAATGGTCGCCGCCCAGTTTTCGCGCGAGGCGTAATATTCGCCGATCTCATACTGCCGCTGCGCCAGCACTTCCTGCACTTCGCGCAGCCTCTGCTTGGCGCGCGGAATCAGCGGCGAGTCAGGAAATTGCTCGAGCATGGTGCGGTATTCGCGCTCCGCGTTCTCGGCATTCTGCGGATCGCGGTCCGGCTTCTCCATCTGCTCGAAGTAGATGTCGCCCACCTTCATCTGGGCCTCGGCGGCTTCCGGCGTATTCGGGAAGAAGGTGATGAAGTCCTTGTATTCCGACTCGGCCTGGGCCAGCGCCGCCGATCCGCCTTCCTTCATCCACGTGTCGCCCACCAGCAGCTTGGCGCGCATCGCGTATTCCGACTCCGAATAGGTGTTCAGCAGCGTCTGCAGGTCGAGCCGCGCCACGTCGTACTTGCCCTTCTTCATCGCATACGCGGCCTTGTCGAAGAGGATCTTGTCCGGCTGCTGCGAGTGGACATTCGCCAGCGGATTCGCGCTGAGGTCGACGTTCTTTTTCTTCTTGTGCCTGGTCCTGGCCAGAGCGGCAGGAGACAGCGCAACCACAGACGCGAGAACAAGAGCCGACGTGCGGAGCAACAACCGATTCATAACACCTCAATGCGAGCAGACGCTTTCCCGTTCGTGCCCGGCCTGGCGCGGTCCGCGATGACGCCAGGGAGGGGGATTCAAAAATTATACGGTGAGCATGGCCGCCCGCTGCGCCGCATCGAGCAGCGCCCGCGCGTCCCGCTCCGGGTGCCCCTGGCCGAAGACGGCGTTGCCGGCCACCAGCAGCTCCGCTCCAGCTTCGACGACGCTGGCCACCGTGTCGTGAGCCACCCCGCCGTCCACCTCAATCCTATAGCCCAGGCCAAGGCTCTGCCGCAGTTCTTTCAGATGACGTATCTTTGTGAGCGAGTACGGGATAAACTGCTGGCCGCCGAAGCCCGGATTGACGCTCATCACCAGCACGTGATGCACCAGGCCGAGCACCGGGATGAGCAGGTCTTCGGCCGTCGCCGGATTGATGACCACCCCCGCCTGCATGCCGTGCTGCTGGATCAGTTCCAGCGTGCGATGCAAATGGCGGCAGGCCTCATAGTGGACGCTGACCCAGTTGGCCCCGGCCTCGGCGAAGGCGGGGATGAACTCGTCGGGATTCTCGATCATCAAATGGCAATCGAGCGGCAGCTTCGTATGCTTGCGCAGCGACGCCACAATGGGCGGTCCCAGCGTGATGTTGGGGACGAAATGCCCGTCCATCACATCCACGTGGATGACGCTGCCGCCGCCCCGCTCCGCCGCGGCAATTTCGTCGGCGAGCCGCGCAAAATCGGCGGAAAGGATGGAGGGAACCAGCTCAACCACAGTGGTTTTAGTTTAACAGCGCAGGCTGGGGCCCTCATGGATCCGCTTCGCCGCGATCAGGCTTCGCGGATTTCCCCGAATTCATCGAGATGCTCTGTCAGGCGAGCCGATCCTCGCCTGGAATGTCCCTGGTATTACTTCTGCTAAAATGTAATGGGAGGGAGTATCGTGGAATCCTCACTCACCGTCAAAGGTCAGGCGACCATCCCCAGGGCGGTCCGCGCCCATTTGCGGCTCGAGCCCGGCGATCGGATCAAGTTCTTCATCCATCCCGACGGTAGTGTGGCCATTTTGCCAAAGATTCGCACCTCTGCCCTCCGGGGGATCGTTCGCGCGCCTCGGAAACGGGTTTCGCTCGCGGCTATGGACGAGGCGATCGCTGAGGGCGCCTCCCGCCGCAAGCCATGACCGGAATCGACATGAACGTCCTCGTCCGCTATCTCGCGCAGGATGATCCGCTGCAGTCATCTCGCGCCACGCGGCTCTTCGAGCAGCGCTTGACCGATGAAGAACCCGGCTTCATCAGCCTCGTCACGCTCGTCGAGACCGTCTGGGTTCTGGACCGCGCCTATCGCCTGTCCATGGCCGAAATCGCCGCCGCCATCGAACGCCTGCTCCAGGCCGACACGCTGATCGTGCAAAACGAACAACAAGTTTTCACGGCGATGATCGCGCTCAAATCCGGGAAAGCTTCGTTCGCCGACGCACTCATCGGTGCGGTCTCGGCCTGGGCGGGCTGCCGCTACACGCTCACCTTCGACCGGAAGGCCGCGCGGCTGGAGGAATTCCGCCTGGCCTGAACTGCGTTCAACCATCCGGCGCTTCGCTCTGCCGGGCTCTTCCAAACTACTCGCAGCGCAACGCAACCATGGGATCCACGCGCATCGCTCGCCGCGCCGGAACGTACGCCGCCACCAAAGCGACCGCCGCCAGCAGAACCGCGACGCAACCGTACGTCGCCGGATCGAACGCCGTCACCCCAAACAGGAGGGTCGACAAAAAGTGCGTCAGGATCAGCGACGCCGGAATCCCCGCGGCCAGTCCCGCCACCACCAGTCTTGCCGATTCCCCGATGACCAGGCGTCGAATGCCCGAGCGCGTTGCGCCCAGCGCCATCCGCAGCCCGATCTCGCGGGTGCGTCGCAAAACCGAAAACGACACCACGCCATAAATGCCCACCGCTGCCAGCAGGAGCGCCATGGCGCCGAACAGCCCCAGAAGCGCGGTGCGGAATCGCGGTACGGCCACCGACGCCTGCAGCGCCTGGGGGAGCGTCTCGACGTTCGTCACCGGAAGGCCGGGGTCGAGACGGTGCGCTTCCGTCCGAATCGCGCTGCCGACCTCGGCCGCCCCCAGCCGGCTCTTCACCACGATTTCCGCTCCCCAGAAAGGCTGCTGCGCAAAGGGAACATACATCATCGGCCCCGGCTTCTCGGCGAGAGAAACATCGTGGATGTCGGCCACCACGCCGACGATCTCGCGGGACACATGGTTATTCGGCGGAAACCCAAAAATAAGGCGGCGGCCCAGCGGGCTCTCATGGGGGAAAAACCGCCGCGCCAGGGTTTCGCTGATCAGCGCCACCGGCGTCGTCCTCGCTGTATCGTGGGACGAAAACAGTCTTCCGCGCATCAGCGGGATCCCCGTCACGCCAAAGTATTGCGGGCTGGCGGAGACGAAGTCGGCGCTGTCGGTTTTCCCCGGCGGCAGCGGCGCGTCGCCGGCAACCGCGAACGGCAGATTCACCGCGTTGTCCAGAATCGGCAGGGGCACAGCCAGCGCCGCGTCCCGCAGCCCGCGATCGGCCTCGAGGCGCGTCATCAGCTGATCGGTGACCTCTGTCCACTGCTCCGGCCTCGAATACTGAAAGCGCGGCAGGGAAACCTCCGCCTTGACCAGACTCCCGGTCTCGAATCCAGGGCTCACAGCCAGCAGATGGGCAAAGCTGCGGAGCAGCAGCCCGGCCCCGGCCAGCAGAACCATGGCCAGCGCCACTTCAGCGACCGCCAGCGCGTTGCGCAGATGCCGGCTGCCGCGCGCTTCTCCCGCGCGTGAGCCTTCGCGCAAATGCGCCTGCGGATCCGATCGGGCTGCCACCAGCACGGGCGCCAAACCAAACAGCAAACTGGCCCCCACCGACAGGAGAAGAGCAAATCCGAGGACGGATCCGTCCACCCGCACCGGATGAAACTCCGGCAAACCCGCCGGCAGCCGGGAGGAAAAGGCGGCGACGCTGCCCCACGCCAGCAGCGCTCCCGCAGCGCCGCCCACGAATCCCAGCAGGGCACTCTCGGTCAGCAGCTGCCGGGCAATCCGTCTATGGCTCGCCCCCAGCGCCACGCGCACGGCCATCTCCCTCGATCGCGCGGTGGCTCGCGTCAGCAGCAGATTCGCGATGTTGGCGCAGGCGATCAGCAGCACGAGACCGACCGCCCCGAACAGCAGCAGCAGCGGCGTCTTTACGTCGCCCACAATCACCTGCTGCAGCGGATCGATGCCAATGGCCCACCCGCTCTCCGCAGGAATCTGCCGCGAAAGCCCGGCGCCGATCGTCCCCGTTTCCGCTCGCGCCTCAGCGATCGAAACGCCGTTCCCCAGCCGTGCAAAGGCCGCCATCCAGTGCGTCGCCTGCGGCCGCGTTCTCCAGCCGCTGAACAGCGGATCCTGCACCAGCGGAATCCACACCTGCTCGTTTTGCCCGACAAAGGGCGTGCGGAAGCTTGCCGGCATCACTCCGGAAATCGTGTAGGTGCGCTGATCGAGCGTCACCGAACGCCCCGCGATCTCAGGATCGGCGCCGAAGCGGCTGCGCCACAAACCTTCGCTCAGCACCGCAACCGGCGCTGCGCCGTCCTGCCCATCCTCCGGCATCAGGGTGCGGCCGAGCAGAGGATGCGTGCGAAACAGCGAGAAGAAATCCGGAGTAACCGACACCGTGCTCATATCCGCCGGCTCTCCGCGCCCGGTCAGCGTCAGGGCGTGAGCAGCCAGGCCGGCAACCGCGCTGAACGAGCGGCTGTGATCGCGCAGCGCTGTGTAGGCATCCCACGACAGCCCGTCTCCAGAAATTCCATCCTTTGGCTGGCCCTCTGACAAACTCACAAGCTGGCCGGGGCTTGCATATGGCAGCGGCCGCAGAAGAACCGCGTTGACGACGGAAAATATCGCCGTGTTCGCCCCGACGCCCAGGGCCAGCGTCAGGCCCGCGACGGCCGCAAGCTCCGGCGATTTCGCCAGCATCCGCACCGCGTACCGCAGGTCCTGCAGCAACGTCTGCAGGAATACGCTGCCCACTTCCGCCTGGTACTGTTCGCGGATCGCCTCGACCGCGCCGAATTTCAGCACGGCCTGGCGCCGCGCCTCCGTCGCCGGCATCCCGGAGCGCATATTCTCCGCAGTCTGCAGGGCCAGATGCCCCTCGATCTCTTCCCGCAGGCGCTCGTCGCAGCGTCTGCGTGCCGATGGGCTGCCCATGCGCGCCAGCCATCGCTCCCGGATGCTCATGAGAAGTCCTCCGCCCTGGCCGCGAAGAACCGCTCGATAATCGCGGCGGTCTGATTCCACTCGCGGGTCTCGTTCTGCAATTGCGCGCGTCCGCCGCGCGTCAGGCGATAGAAACGCGCCCTGCGGTTGTTCTCTGAGGCGCCCCACTCGGACTCGATCGAGCCTTCCTGCTCCAGCTTCAGCAGCACCGGATACAGCGTTCCCTGGTTCACCGCCAGCAGGTCACCGCTGATCTGCTCGATGCGCCGGGCAATGCCGTACCCATGCTGAGGGCCCAGCACCTGCAGGGTCTTCAGCACCATGAGTGCCAGCGTCCCCTGCTGCACATCGGATTTCGGCTTTCTGTTTCTCATCTTGGTTTCCCACAGGAACAATGCCACGTTTTCTCTGGGAAAGCAACAGGTCTGTTTCCGGAAGTTCGGCCCAGTTCTTACCCTACGGGCGCTTCCTGCTCGCCGCGTCCGGTCGTCGTCAGCACCACGGCGGCGGCGATGATGAGCGCCCCGCCGATCCATGTCCCCGGCCCCAGCCGATCGCCGAGCAGTTCGACGCCGAGAATGGCGCCGACTGCCGGCTCAATATTGAGGAACACTCCGGCTCGCGACGCAGGCACGTGGTGGATGCCCCAGTTCCACAGCAGCGTCGCCGCCGCCGTGCACAGCAAGCCGCTGGCTGCCACCGCCAGCCACACCTTCAGGCCCACTCCGT
Source organism: Acidobacteriaceae bacterium (assembly GCA_049802575.1). Classification (GTDB taxonomy): domain Bacteria; phylum Acidobacteriota; class Terriglobia; order Terriglobales; family Acidobacteriaceae; genus Palsa-343. The sequence goes on from JBARMS010000215.1 coordinate 6,213, forward strand.
GGAGGGGAGGCAGTCCGTCGCGTCCCAGCACCCACACGGCGAGCATCGCGGTCCCGGTCAGCAGCCCCCACACCGTCACCGACAGCGGCGAATGGCCTCGCCGCATGAGGCGTTGGTTCACGAGAATCCATCCCAGCGCGATGAACATGGCCGCCAGCACCAGCATGTCGCCATAGAGGCTGCCGCCGCCCATCGTGTGCCGGCTGGTGCTGGTGACGATCAGCACGATGCCCAGCGTCGACCCGGCAATCGCCAGCCAGCCTTTCGCGTCGAGGTGCTCGTGCGAGAACATCGTTGCGCCCACGGCCAGAATCACCGGCATGGCCCCGACCATGAGCGCCGCATGGCTCACCGTGGTGTAGTTCAGTCCCCAGAACTGCACGAGGAACTGCAGCGGAATGCCCAGGAATGTACCGATCAGCATCAGGCCCCATTCGCGCCGCGAGAACCGCGGCCGCTCGACGACAAACGCCAGGCCCGCGCAGGCAAAGAGAAACCGGTAGAGCACGAAGTGATCGACGTCGAGCCGCGTGAAGCAGATCTTGCCGAAGAAGAAGCCGGTGCTCCAGAAGATGCCGGCGACGCAGCACGCCCCATAGCCCAATCCGCGCGCTGCGCGGCGGCGGTGCTCCTCGCCCGGACCGAGGCTGCCAGCCTGCGTCATGGGAGGCTTGCTGGACTCTTCGCGAATCTCCGGCGTCGGCGCGGGCATTGAATGTTTCGATGATGCATCAGAACGATGGTCGCACGGGGCTGCGGGAATTCATGAGACCTCACAGATCAACTAGGCGGGTTGGCCGTGGTGTGCGAATCGAAGATCCTTGTCCGTTGTTCAGGCACCACGGGAAGACCCTGTCCCCTACACCCTATCCCCTATTCCCCCGCTTTTTCCGTCGCCACGCCGAAGCAATGGTCGAAGCCGTCGTCGTCGATGAGGAAAAACTCCGTCTGTCCGTAATCGCGATCGACAATCTCGGACACGCCAAACCCCAGGCTCTTCAGCCGCTCGCGCGTTTCGCGAATGTCCGTCGGCGCCCAGTAGAGACTGATCCCGTGGTAATCTTCGGGCCTCACCGGCGTACCCCCCCGCTGGTTCAGCCAGAACCACAATCGGCCGTTGTCGAGCATGCAGCCGACCAGCTTGCCGTCTTTGTGCATCGGGCGGCTGGGCGTGAAGCCAAGCCCATCGCGCCACAGGCGCAGGGTCTTCTCAAGATCCGCGCTCGGAATCACCGGAACACAGGAAACCACCGGCATGATCGCCTCCTTTTCCTCGCCACGCAGGCGGAAGAGCCTGGACGGCCAGTCCGCCGACGCCAGGCGCTACACGCTACACGCTATGTTTCAGTCCCTTCCACGCGTCGCCCAGAAACAGCCGAATCGCCGCCACGCCCGCGGCGCCCGCCTGCACGCAGGCCGCTGCGTTTTTCTCTGTCACTCCGCCAAGAGCGAGCACTGGAACCGGCTTCGCGGCATCGACGGCCGCGCGCAGCGCCACCAGGCCCTGCCCGCGCCGTGCAGGCTCCGTCACCTTTTCGAAGACCGGCGAAAACAGCAGCAGAGACGCCAGAGCAGCGTGGCGAATCTCCGCCTCGGAATGGCACGCAGCGCTCACGATCGCCTCGCGTCCGGCGCGGTCGTACAC
>JBARMS010000216.1:0-78351 GCA_049802575.1 Acidobacteriaceae bacterium
CCGGCCATGGCGACGCGATGTCCCTGCTGCTGGAGCTCGCGAATTTTGGCGAGCTTTTGATCGGGGAGCAGGCCGGCCCAGACCTGGTCGATGCCGGCCTCGCGCGCGATGGCTGCGGCCGTTTCGGGCGCGTCGCCGGTGAGCATGGCGGTGCGGATGCCGAGGCGGCGGAGCCCGGCGATGGCCGCTGGCGCTGAGGGACGCAGGGTGTCGCGGGCCTCGATGATGCCGATGAGCCGGGCATCGCGGGCGATGTACATCAGCGTGGTTCCGGGGGCTGTCGGCGCGTTCTCGGGAATCGCGATGCCGTTTTCCGCCATGAGCGCGGCATTGCCGGCGATGATGCGGGCTCCGTTGACCAGCCCCTGAATCCCTTTTCCGGGGATGGCGCGTGATTCTTCGGCGAACGCTTCGGGGATGCCGCGAGCGGATGCCGCGCTCAGGATGGCACGCGCGAGGGGATGTTCCGACCGGCGCTCGAGGGCCGCCGCGAGGGTGAGGACATCGTTTTCGTCCGCCGCGACGGGATGGATGGCGGAGACCTGCGGCTTGCCTGCGGTGAGAGTTCCCGTTTTGTCGAGGACGACGGTGTCGATGCGGGCGAGACGCTCGAGGCTTTCGCCGCCTTTGAAGAGGATGCCAAGCTGCGCGCCGCGTCCGATGGCCACGGTGAGAGCCGCGGGAACGGCGAGGCCCATGGCGCAGGGGCAGGCGATGACGAGGACGGCGACGGAGACCGCGAAGGCGCGGCCGGCACCGCCGCCGGCAAAGATCCAGATGAGGAAGGTGGCGGCGGCGAGAGCCAGAACGGTGGGGACAAAGACGGCGCTGACGCGGTCGGCGAGTTGCTGCATGGGGGCGCGCGAGGATTGCGCCTCTTCAACGAGGCGCATCATCTGGCCGAGGACACTGTCGGCGCCGATGGAGGTGGCGCGATACTCGACGGCTCCGTCGAAGTTGAGCGAGCCGCCAATGACACGATCGCCGGGTTTGCGGGAGACCGGAACGGATTCGCCGGTGAGAAGGGATTCGTCGATGGAAGTTTCGCCGGAGAGCATGAGGCCATCGACAGGAACGCGCTCGCCGGGGCGAAGGATCACGGTGTCGCCGGGGATGACCCGAGCGAGAGGCACCTCGACTTCGCGGCCGTCGCGCAGAATATGTGCCGATTGCGGTTGCAATTTGGCAAATTCGTGCAGGGCGTCGAGGGTTCTGCGCTTGGCGCGGGCATCGAGCCAGCGGCCGAGGAGCAGAAAGCCAAGGATGAGCAGGACGGCGTCGTAATAGACGTCGGGCTGGAGCCCGTTGCGGAGGAAGAGCTCGGGTGCGACGGTGGCTGCGAGGGAATACGCGAAGGCCGCGCCGGTGCCGAGAGCCACCAGCGTATTCATGTTGGTGCCGCCATGGAGGGCGGCGATCCACGCCTGGCGATAAATGACGCCGCCGCCCCAGATCATGCCGGCCAGCGTGATGGCGAGCATGGCGTAGTTGAGAGTGGAGGGCGAGATTTGGAAGAGCACCGGCAGCGCGGGAGCAAACCACGCATGCGCGTTCATGAGCAGCAGGACGAGCAAGCCGTCCGCGATGGTGAACAGAGCTTTGGCGCGGAGGGGGCCTTCGTCGGCCGCACGGTCGGGAGCCGGAGCGCCGGGTTCCTCGGGGAGCGCGGCGTCGTAGCCGGCTTCGCGGATGGAGGCGATGAGATCTTCCGGCCGGGCGCTGGCGGCGTCGAAGCTGACGCGCGCGGAGTTGGTGAGGAGATTGACGGAGGCTTCGCGAACGCCGGCGGTGGAGCGCAGGGCGCGCTCGACGTGGCTCTGGCAGGCGGCGCAGCTCATGCCGATGACCGGCAGAGTGATGGTGCGGACGGGGCCGGTCTGCTGGCCGGCGGATTCGATTTGGGATTCGGTGGCAGTCATCGCCGATCGAGCCGGAGAATCAGACGTCAGGCGTCGAAGCAGAGTCTACGCAATCGAACGCCCGCCCCGCGTCCTTATCTTTCGACGGCAGCAGGGTAACCGGCCTTCTCGACAGCGTTGATGAGCGAGGATTCCGGACTGTCGTCGGGAATCTGCACGCGTGCCGCGCCGAGGCGCACTTCGCCGACCCGAACACCGTGCACTCGCTCGAGCGCCTGCGACACGCGGCGCACGCAGGCTCCGCAATGCATGTTGTCGATTCGCAGAGTAACTTCGCGCATCCGTACCCCCCCGTTTATGGTAGACGCGAAAAGCGCGGGATGGATGCAGGAATCGCCCCTGTGCGCGAAGTGTTGCTCACGATGATCATCCCGTGAGCGTGCGCTGCGGCAGCAGGGATCAGCCCTTTTCCGGAGCGGGTGCTTTTTTCTGAGCGTCGAGGAAGCGGCGCACTCGGTCGAGGGTGCGGGCCTTGCCGAAGACGAGCATGCTCTCGATGAGCGGCGGGCTCGAGGTGCTGCCGGTGAGAATGGCGCGCAGCAGCATGAAATTTTCTTTGACCGACCAGCCCTTCGATTCGCCGAGCTGCCTGAGCGCCGCTTCGATGGCAGCGTGGGTCCACTCGGCTGCTTCGAGAACGGTGAGCTGTTCGGCGGCGAAGGCGAGCGTGTCGGGCAGGGCGCGGTTCTTGGGCAGGAAGACTTCCTGGGAGGGCAGGATATCGTCGGCGAGGAAGAAGTGGGTGAGGTTGCCGAACTCCGCGAGGGTCTCAATGCGCGGCTGGATGAGGCTGGCGATCTCGCTGAGGTACGCGTCGGAGAGGACCGTGGAGCGCAGGGTGGCGTAGAAATCCTGCGGCGCAAGCGCGCGGATATATTCGCCGTTGAGCCAGCGCAGCTTGTTCAGGTCGAAGACCGGACCGGCGGGGCGGATGGTTTTGATGTCGAAATGCTCGACCATTTCGGGGAGGGTGAATTTTTCCGAGGCGTTATTGATGTCGGCCGGCATGCCGCCGCCCATGAGGCCGAGGAAGTTGAGCATCGCTTCGGGCAGGAAACCGGCCTGGCGGTAGTAGACCAGCGAGACGGGGTTCTTGCGCTTGGAGATTTTGCTCTTGTCCTGATTGCGCAGCAGCGGCATGTGCCAAAAGCGCGGCAGCTTCCAGCCGAAGGCCTGGTAAAGCAGCACGTGCTTGGGCGTGGACGAGATCCACTCTTCGGCACGGATGACGTCGCTGATCCGCATCAGGTGGTCGTCGACAACATTCGCCAGGTGATAGGTGGGGAAGCCGTCGGACTTGATGAGCACCTGGTCGTCGACGTTGTTGTGCTCGAAGGTGATGGGGCCGCGCAACTCGTCGCGAAACGTGGTTGAGCCGTCCAGCGGCACCTTGAGGCGGATGGTGAAGGGCCTCGCGGCTTTGAGGTTCGCCTCGATATCGGCGGCGGAGAGGTTGCGGCAGGTTCCGGGGTAGCGACCGGGCGTCTGGCGGCGGCCGGCTTCGAGCTCCTCGGGCGTGCAGAAGCAGCGGTAGGCCGCGCCGGCGTCGAGCAGGATTTGCGCGTGCTCGCTGTAGATTGGGGTGCGCTCCGACTGGCGGTAGGGGCCGAATGGGCCGCCCTTGTCCGGGCCTTCGTCCCAGGTGAGGCTGAGCCAGTGCAGCGCGTCGAAGATCATTTGCTCCGAGGTGGCGACGAAGCGGGCGCGGTCGGTGTCCTCGATGCGGAGGACGAATTTTCCGCCGCGCTGGCGGGCGTAGAGGAAATTGATGAGTCCGATGTAGGCGGTGCCGACGTGGGGGTCGCCGGTGGGCGACGGAGCGATGCGGACGCGGACGTTTTCCTCAGCGGCCGTGGAATTATCTGTCATGGAGGCCAAACTTCGATGGTAGCAGGGGGGATTCGCCCCACTGACGGCAGCGGCAGGGCAGCGGCGCCTAAAGACTCTTATTGACTTTCGCGCGGAAGGCGCTGGCCCACTTGCTCATGAGTCAGTGACTCGCCGCGTTCGAACGCATCCTCGCCGCGCCTCACTGCGTCAATGAAGCGGCTTTCCTCGTCGAGATACCGCGCCACGACCTGGAGTACCAGTTCGTCGGGATTACGGCCCTGCTGAGCGGCGGACTGCGCCAGCGTCGCTTCCATGCTCAGGCGTGAAGTGGACTTCCATGAGGGTCAGACTACGAAAAACCCCTGCTTGTGGCAAGGCGGACGAAGGGTAAGATTTCCGGAATCGGCGCAGGCCGAATTCGAAGCGGCGCGGCTGTGTTCAGTTAATACTGAAGTATCCACTTGACAATCCTCCGTAGCAGGCGCAGAGTTAATAGTGAAGCTGATGCTTCACTATTCTCCCGAAAGGAATTCAGCCATGGAACCCTCCACCGTTCACAACACCTTCACGATCGAGCGCAGCTATCCTCACTCGCCGGAGCGTGTGTTTGCCGCGTTTGCCGATCCTGAGAAGAAGCGCCGCTGGTTCGCTCCCGATGAGCAGGTCGCCGTCCAGAAGTTCGAGCTGGACTTCCGCGTGGGCGGCCGCGAACACCTCGAGTTCAAGATGGGGCCGGGCGCGCCCATTTCCGGCGTGATCACGAACAATGGCACGATCGCGGACCTGGTGCCGAACCAGCGGTTCGTCTCGGCGTACACGATGGCGCTCAACGGGAGGACCTTCTCCGTGTCGCTGGTGACGATTGAGGTGCTGCCGTCGGCGGCGGGAACGGATTTAATCTGCACGCACCAGGGCACGTTCCTCGAGGGCGCGGATGGGCCCGAGATGCGCAAGCACGGCTGGACCGTCCTGCTGGAGAACCTGGGCAAGGCGCTGGCGGACGGATTGTGAGGGCGATCGGGTTCAGATCTGCAAAGGAACGCGCCCGGAGAGAGTCTTTGTGAGCGAATCGGACCCAGACCTCGACCGGCTGTTTCACGCGCTGGGCGATCCGACGCGGCGCGCGATCCTCGATGCCCTGAGCCAGGCGCCGGCCAGCGTTTCGCGCCTGGCGGCTCGGCTGGGGATCACGCTCACCGCGGTGGGGCAGCATCTGCAGATCCTGGAAGCATGCGCGCTGGTGAAGACGGAAAAGGTGGGGCGGGTGCGGACGTGCAGCATGGATCCGGCGGGGCTCGACCGTCTGGAACAATGGGTCCGCGCGCATCGCAACAGCTGGGAACGCGGGCTGGATCGGCTGGGCGCGTTTCTCGACGAAGAGCGCGAGGGACACGAGTAGATCAGCACGCCAATCCGGGGATTCTTCTGCGCGAAAGAGTGGCAGAGCGTGCGCTCCTCGGATATGGTTGAGCCCGGGGGCGCGATGGGAAAGTTGTCGCACCGATTGCCGGCGGCAGGCGTGGCGCTGATGGCTGCGGGAGCATGGGGATTGCTGCCCGGTGTTGCTCAACGCGCGGCTTCGGCGCAGACGACGCATCGGCATGAGCTGGGCATCTTTGCCGGATCAACCGATATTGGCCCGGCGCTCAAAGGCGCGACGGCTTACGATGCGGCTTCGGATACGTACCGGATCACAGGCGGCGGGGCCGATCTGTGGGGCGCGGCCGATGCGTTCCACTTTGACTGGAAGGTGTGGGACGGGGACGGAGCGATGCAGGCCGATGTGTCGTTTCCCGCGGGCACGCATCCTCCCAACGAAAAAGCGGTGCTGATGTTCCGGCAGAGCCTCGATCCAGGATCGACGTATGCCGACGTTGCCATTCACGCGGATGGTCACATCACGCTGCAGTGGCGCGCTGTACAGGGCGGGGAAACGGACGACATGGAAGCCGACGCGCACGGATCAAAGACGTTGCGCATCGAGAGGCACGGCGACGTATACGACGCGTTCGCTACAGGGACGGACGGCAAGCTGGCGCAGTTCGCCTCGGCCGTGATTGCCATGCACGACCCGCTCTATGTGGGTGTGGGCGTATGCGCGCACGATGCGCGGGGCGTGGCGACGGTCACGTTTTCGCGCGTGAGCCTCACACGGGCGGACCTGGCGAATCCGCCGGAGTAACGTCGTGTGCCGGAGGCAAATTGTGCGGTAAGGATTGGCATCATGCGCCGCCAACGGACGGGGGCACGAAGAACAGGACGATGGCCAGCAGAACGACGAGCAGAACGATGAGGAGCGCTGCGTGTTTCATGACCCACTCCTTTCCACTCCGGTGAGCTTTGCATCCGGTGAGTCAGAAAGCGGAAAACCCGCCGCGCTCCGGAAGGAACGCGGCGGGAGGAGTTACAGCAAGTACTGCAAATGAACTATTCATGCGGCAGAAACGTGAACATGCAGAGCTCAGAGCACAGAATGCCGCTCCGGATTACTTCGAGTTGCCGGTGCGAAGATCCGGGTTAAACACCTTTTGCTCTTCGATGGCTGCCTGCGCCGCCGCCAGACGGGCGGTGAGCAGACGGAACGGAGAGCAGGAAACGTAATCGAGTCCGGCGCGATGGCAGAACTTGACGGACTCGGGCTCGCCGCCGTGCTCGCCGCAAATGCCCACTTCGAGATTGCGGCGCGCGCTGCGGCCTTTATTCGTGGCCATCTTCACCAGGGTGCCGACGCCTTCCTGATCGAGAACGGCGAACGGATCCTGCTTGAAGATGCCCTGCTTGAGATACGCGGGGAGGAATTTGTTGCAGTCGTCGCGGGAGATGCCGAAGGTGGTCTGCGTGAGATCGTTGGTTCCGAAGCTGAAGAATTCGGCTTCGGCGGCGATCTTGTCGGCCACCAGGCAGGCGCGCGGCAACTCGATCATGGTTCCGACCTTGTACTCGACGACCAGACCCTTCTTGATGAAGACGTCGTGGGCGACGGCGTGAATGATGGCAGCCTGCGCCTTGAATTCCTCAGGGCCGCCGATGAGCGGGATCATGATTTCGAGGTGCGGGTCGATGCCGGACTTCTTGACCGCGGCGGCGGCCTCGAAGATGGCGTGGGCCTGCATCTCGGTGATTTCGGGGTAGGTGATGCCGAGCCGGCAGCCGCGCAGGGCGAGCATTGGGTTGAGCTCGTGCAGCTCTTCCACGCGCTCGAGGATCTTGCGGAGCTGCTTTAGTTTGGGTGAGCGAGGCTTCTCGATTTCCAGCTTCGCGATCTGGACCAGCAGGTCTTCGCGCTTGGGCAGGAACTCGTGGAGCGGCGGATCGAGCAGGCGGATGACCACCGGCAGCGAACCCATGGCTTTGAGCAGGCCCGTGAAGTCGGCGCGCTGCATGGGCAGCAACTGGTGCAGAGCGGCGCGGCGCTCTTCTTCGGTCTTGGCGAGGATCATGGCCTGCATGTGGGGCAGGCGATCTTCGGCAAAGAACATATGCTCGGTGCGGCAGAGGCCGATGCCCTCGGCGCCGAAAAGCTGCGCCTGTTTGGCATCGCGCGGGATATCGGCGTTGGCGAGCACGCGCAGCTTACGCCGCTGGTCGACCCAGCCCATGAACTGCACGAGGTCGGGATTGTCGGGGTTGACGGGAATGGTGTTCAGCTTGCCGTCGATGATGCGGCCGGTGGTGCCGTCGAGGGAGATCCAGTCGCCTTCCTCGTAGGTTTTGCCTTTGACGCGCATCTCCTTTTTCTTCTCGTCGATGGTGACGTCGCCGGCGCCGGCCACGCAGCACTTGCCCATGCCGCGGGTGACGAGAGCCGCGTGCGAGGTCATGCCGCCGCGCGAGGTGAGGATGCCGGAGGCCACGTTCATGCCGGCGATATCTTCGGGCGATGTTTCGCTGCGGACGAGGATGATCGATTTGTAGGTGCCTTTCTCGTGGAATTTGACGGCGTCGGCGGCGGTGAAGACGATCTGGCCGACGGCCGCGCCGGGCGAAGCCGGCAGTCCGGTGGCGAGCACCTCCACCGTGCCCTTCTCGTCGAGACGCGGAACGAGGAAGTCGAAGATTTGGTTCGGCTCGACGCGCAGAACCGCTTCGTCGACGGAGATGAGACTTTCGCGGACCATGTCGATGGCGATGCGCACGGCAGCGAGGCCGGTGCGTTTCGCGTTGCGGGTCTGCAGCATGTAGAGGTGGCCGTCCTGGATGGTGAACTCGAAGTCCTGCATGTCGCGGTAGTGCTTTTCAAGGCGCGAGGTCAGGTCGCGGAGCTGGTCGTACACATGCGGCATCTGCTTCTGCAGTTCGCTGATCGGGACCGGGGTGCGGATGCCGGCAACGACGTCTTCGCCCTGCGCGTTCATGAGGAACTCGCCATAGAATTCCTTGTCGCCATTGGCGGGATTGCGGGTGAAGCCGACGCCGGTGCCGCTGGAATCGTTGAGATTGCCGAAGACCATCGCCTGGACGTTGACCGCGGTGCCGAGCCAGTCGTCGATGTTGTTGAGGCGGCGGTAGGTGCAGGCGCGCTCGTTCTTCCAGGACCTGAACACGGCATCGCGGGCCATGGTGAGCTGGCGGTCAGGATCCTGCGGGAACTCCGCGCCGGTCTGCCGGAGGACGAGCTTTTTGTAACCGGCGATGACCTCTTTCAGAGCTTCGGGGGTGAGCTCGGTGTCCTGGATGACGCCGTACTTCTTTTTCGTCTCGTCGAAGATGTGTTCGAAGCTGGATTTCGGAATGTCGAGCACGACGTCGCCAAACATCTGGATGAGGCGGCGGTAGGAGTCGTACGCGAAGCGCGGGTTGCTGGTCTTTTTGGCGAGAGCTTCGACGGACGCGTCGTTGAGGCCGAGGTTGAGGATGGTGTCCATCATGCCGGGCATGGAGAATTTCGCGCCGGAACGGACGCTGACCAGCAGGGGATTCTCGCCGGCGCCGAGGCGCTGGCCCTGCAGCTTCTCGAGACGCTCGAGGGCGACTTCCATCTGCTCGGTGACCTGGGGCGCCAGCGCGCCGCGCATGTATTCGCGGCAGGCTTCGGTCTGGATGGTGAAGCCGGGAGGCACGGGCAGGCCGGCGTTCGTCATCTCCGCCAGGCCGGCGCCTTTGCCGCCGAGGATGTCGCGCATCTTGCCGTTGCCTTCGGCGACTCCTGCACCGAAGAAGAAGACATACTGGCCAGGCGCTACCGTTTTGGTCGCTGTGGCCTGTTCCTGAAGATTCAGGGTGGTCGGATTCATTGAGGATTCTCCGTTCTGCCGCCTGGGGCGGGTATGTATCGATGAGTGCGTTGCGGTGCCTGCGAGCAGCGCAGAGCAGTGGTGAAGCAGCGCGCGTCCTGCGCAAACTGGAACAGAGAATTGTCGATCCGGAAGAAATGGGCTGTATGTGCCCGGCGTCACAGGAAATTTCGAAGCAGGATGTGACGCAGATCACACGGGGAAAAAGCGGTCAAAACGGAGAAATCTGGCGGAATTGGGCGCGGCGGAGAGGCTTACGTGGGGTGGAAACGCGCGCGGCGTCCCCTGTCGTGAAGAGCAGGACATGGGACGCCGGCGGAAGGGATGCGAAGAAGCGGCGCGTTATTTCGGGGCGGCCGCCGGGGCTGCAGGAGGAGCGGCCGCTTCCGCTGCCGCAAGATACGGCACGCCCGGGGCGGGCAGCGGATTCTTCATGAAGAAGTTGTAGCAGCCCTCGTTGATTTGGTCATAGAGGTTGCCATAATCGCCGACGCTGTTCTGGATGATCTTCAGATCGAAGGGGAAGCCGGCCTTCGTGAAATCGTCATGTTCGATGGCCATGACGCGCAGCGGATGATCGTCGTCGCTGTCGCCCACCCATACCTGGAAGGGGATCTTCCGCTCGGCATGCGCGAAGAGGTTGTAGTCGGTGGTGGGCACAATGGCGTGCTCGGCGCAAACAGCGCCCCAGTTCTGCGAGTCATACAGGCCAACGGCCATGCCAAAGATGCCGCCGGAATCGTCTCCGAACATATACACCTTTGTCGGGTCGATCGGGTGTTTTTTGGCGACGTCGAGCAAGACCGCATGCAGGAAGTCAGGACCGTCGTAACGCGAATCCCACATGTCGTTACTGGTGGATTCGGGCGCGACCGCGATGAATCCCTGGCGGCCCGCGAAGCTGCTCCAGTATTTCATGACATCCGCGGCGTATCCGCCCTGGTAGTGCAGGAGCATGATGGCGGGGAGCGGTTTGCTGGGGTCGGCTGACACGGGAACGACCAGCGAGTATTCGCGGTCTTTGCCATTGAACTGGAACTTTACATGCTCGATCTTGTCTTTTCCTTTGGCGCATGCGGGCAGGACGGAGAGCAGGCCGAGGGCACAGGCAGCGAGCAGAGATGCGGTACGTTTCATGGACAGGCTCCGGGAAACAGAACTTAAGACTCGCCGCCATTATCCGCGAAGCAGCGGAGACGGTAAAGAGTACGACGAGCGGCGGCCAGGCCCGGGGAGGGCCGGCAGGCTCCTGCGATGGCGCATGAGCCAGGTTCGCTGGCCAGGCTGAACGGCAAACGGCTTCCGCGTATATTGGGCTTACGTCTTCCGGCGAGAACCGCCTGGAGAAGGTTTCCGGGAGAGTGTTTCGCGGAGCCCCGCGCTGGACGGGCGAACGATTGTGATCGGCAATCTCTTTAAGAAAAAGTCCGGATCGGAAGGGCGGGAGCGGCCGACGCTGCTGACGGGCCCCAGGATTCCGCGCCACTCGAGCGGATGGCAGGCGCTGCTGAAGCACCTGCAGGAGCACCAGGGGCTGCGCGTGCTCGACATCGGGCCCACCTCGCCGCAGAATATCAACTTCCTGACGAATCTCGGGCACAGCGTCTATATGGCCGATGTGGTGCACGAGGCGCTGAAGGGCGGATGGGAACTGCCTCCGGCGGAGAAGGGCGCGCCGCCGGGATTCAACGTGAAAGGGTTCTTCGAGCAGAACCTGAACTTCCAGGGCCGGGAGTTCGATGTGGTGCTGCTGTGGGCGACGCTCGATTACATCCCCGACGGCCTGACCCAGGCGCTGGTGGAGCATCTGGAGAAGGCGACGCTCCGCGGCGGCCGGGTGCTGGCGATCTTTCACTCGAAGAAGGATGGTCCCTACACGGGGTATTGCCGCTATCACCTGACGAACGGGTCGGAGATCGAGATGCAGGAGTCGGAGCCCTTCGACGTGAAGCGGGTGTACACCAACCGCAGCATCGAGAAGCTGTTTGCGGGCTTCGCGGCGAGCAAGTTCTTCCTGGCGAAAGATAATTTGTACGAAGTGATTCTGACGCGGTAGGGGCAGCGGGTAGGGGATAGCAACAGCGCCGGGGCTGAAGCCCAGATCATTGTGGTGCTGTTTCGGCACGCCTGAAGGTCGTGCCCTGATACAAAAATAGATCGCTCAGCGTCGTCCCTTCGGGACTCAGGTCAATTTTCGACGAGTTTCCCAGCGTTGAAACGCTGGGCTAAGATGCATTGCGCCTTTGGCGCGGAGATCTGTTTTCGACCCCCTACACCCTATCCCCTGCACCCTATCCCCTGCACCCTATCCCCTGCACCCTATCCCCTACACCCTATCCCCTACACCCTATCCCCTGTCTTTCTTAGCCATGTCCATTGCACTGCATGACGCCTAAGTATCGCGTCCAGGGGCCGACCGCTTGTCGGTATTGATGCGCCAGGATGCGGGAGATCTGATGCAGGTGCGTGAGGTCGTGCGCGGCCCAGGTGGCGAGCAACTGGGAGAGCGTCACCACGCCGAGCTCGGGGTGCTGCCCGCGTTTCTCCAGGTCGGATGGGCTTAGGTGCAGGGCGCGCAGTTTGTCGAGATTGGCAGAGCGCAGCGTGGAGAATTCGTCCAGCAACTGGTCGAGCGTTTTGCCCTCAACTTCTTTGACGTGACCCCACCGATCGAAGGGATCGAACGGGCGCGTCTCACCGTGTTCGAGGATGATTTTGGTGCGCGGCAACCAGTCGGTGCGCTCGCCATGGATCAGATGCCCGATGGTTTCGTACGCGCTCCAGGTTCCCTCGCCTTCGTTGCGGAGAGTCCACGCATCGGGAAGATCGCGCAGCAGCGTATCGAGCGTGGCGGGCGTGCGGCCGAGCAAGGCAAGCGTCATGGCGAGGTTGTGCATGGCTTCAGGGTATAGGGGATAGGGTGTAGACGCTCCAAGCGCCTGCCGGCTGTGTTGCGAAGAACGAGGCTGCGGAGACCTTGAAACTGCCAAATCGCGGCGACTCCACCCTACACGCTATCCCCCACACGCTATGGCTACTGATCCAGCGGGGGCGCGGGGGGTGCGTAGTAGCCGGGGCGATAGCGCAGAGTGTCCACGATAGCGGTGGGTGTGGCGCCGGGCTTCAGGGTGAGGTCGATGCGGCGGAATTCCGACTGGGAGCGGCGCTGGATGGGGTAGTAGCCGATCAGATATTGCGTGCGCAGATCTTCAGAAACCTGCTGAAAGGCGCGGGTGAGATCGCCGTACTGCGCGTAGTAAAACTTGCCGCCGGTTCCCTGGCTCAGCGTGATGAGCGCGTGCTCGCCGCCGGTGTCGCGGCCGGCGTCGTTGAGGATGGGCAGATCGATGAGCGAGTAGACCATGACTTCGCTGCGGATGGCTTCCTCGAGGGCGTCGTTATAGTCGACCCCTTTGATGGTGTTGCCGCCGTCGGAGATGACGACCAGAACTTTGCGTCCGTGACGCGGGGCGAGGATCTGCGAGGCCAGATAAATGGCGTCGTAGAGCGCGGTCGCAGGACCGGTTTCGAGGTTGTTCAGGCCCGCGTCGATGCGGTGCATGTCGGAGGTGAAGGGGACGACCTCGCGCACGTCGGAGTTGAAGTCAATAACGTCGAGCTGGTCGACGGGACGCAGCAGAGCGTGGATGAAGTCGTGCGCGGCGCGCCTCTCCAGGTCGAGGTCTTTGCGCACCGAGCCGCTGGTGTCGATGGCGAGAACCAGCGAGAGCGGCATGTCGGTCTGACGCTCGAAGTAGGAGATCTTCTGCGGAACCCCGTCTTCGGTGAGAGCGAAGTCGTTTTGCGTGAGGCCGCCGATGGGCGCGCCGGTCGGGTCGGTGACGTTGACGAAGACGTTGACGAGGCGGACGTTGACGTGGAACGGCGTGCCGAGATTTTGCGGCTTTTGCTGGTCCTGCGAGAGGGCGGAAACCGGGCACAGAGCGCAGAGCACGAGGAGCCAGCGGATCGCGTGCAGCGTGCAGCGGGTAGCGCGCGACTGCGGCGCATGAGGGCCGGGGAACACCCGCGCGAGGGCTTTCACTGTGCGCGCTCCGGGGAGTGCGGCATCAGTTCCGGCGGAAACGGTTCGCCATCGGCCCAGACGGCGCCGTCGGCGAAGAACTCCTTCTTCCAGATGGGCACGGTTTGTTTGAGGGTGTCGATGAGCCAGCGGCAGGCGTCGAAGGCGGCGGCGCGGTGAGCCGAGAAGACGGCGATCAGCACGCTCGATTCGCCGATTTCGAGGCGGCCCAGGCGATGCACGAGGGCGACATTGCGGATGGGAAACCGCGTTCGCGCCTGCACAGCGAGTTCCTCCATCTTGCCAAGGGCCATGGCCTCATACGATTCGTATTCGAGGGAACGCGTCGCCCGTCCGCGGGAGTGATTGCGCACGATCCCGTCGAAGATCACGATGGCGCCGTCTTCGGGGTGCTCCAGGGCCGGAATGATGTCGTGGGGGACGATTCGTTCGTGGACGATGCGCACGTAGGGGCGGTCCACCGCTCCTCCGCTGACCGGCGGCAGCAGGGCCACTTCGTCGCCGTCGGCGAGCAGGTGAGAAGCGGTGGCGTATTCGCGGTTGACGGCAACGGCGATGGACGACCAGGGGATCGACGCTTCCGGGACCAGGAGCTCGCAGACATCGAGCAAATCGGCAACCGTATCGCCGTCGTTCAGATCGACAGCAATACCATCGGCCCGGCCGGCGCCGGGGATCAGGTCACGAAGCATACCGAAGGCAAGAAGGGTGACGCGCATGAACAATTGATTATCCGCGAACTCCTGTGCCTTTGGACGTTTGGGCGGGGTTGAAGGGAGCGATAGCGCCTTTCCGCGGACCGGTTCACCAGCATGTTCCCCGCCCCTGCTCTTCGGTAACCAGGGGTCACAAAAGGAGGAGCCAGCCAGTACGGGCAGAGTAATATGGCCTCAACGACAGTCACCCTAGTCTTCGGAGTTTTCTGCCCATGGCGTATCCCCTGCAAGGGAACCAGCGGGAACCGGATTACAAAAAGCGCTTGCCGCAACTGAGTGAGATCAAGCGGGAAACGCAGATTGCCGAGAAGCTGCGAGAGGATCCGGCGCCGAAGACCCTCGGTCCGCGCAGCCGCCAGATGGCGGTCTTGCTGACGCTGGTGGGGCTGGCGACTTTCGTAGCGCCGCTGATTACCAGCGTTCCGGCGGTGATGGGGCGGACGGACTGGTCTCCCTGGGAGATGTTTATGGGGGTGACGGGAAACACTCTGCCGGCAGCAGTGATTCTGACGGCCCAGGGGATGCACGACGTCCGCTGGCTGATTCTTGCGGATACGGCGCTGCTGGGAGCGCTGTTCGATTACAGTTTGCTGGCGGCGGCGCTCGTCTCGGTGATGGGCCACGCCTCGCGGAAAGTGATCGGCAGCGTGGGAGCGCTGGGGGTACTGACAACGCTGGTGGAGATGCGCCAGTTTGCGGATTTCCAGCTGGCGATTTTTGGCGGGACGCCGGCCAGCGTGGGCGGGCAGCACGTGGACGCGATGACCTGGGCCGTGGTGATGCTGGTGGTGATGGCGCTGCTGCTGACTGTTGCCGTGCTCAAGGAATTCGACGCAGACCTGCCGGCGAATCTTTGAGGAGATCGCAGAGCCCTGCGATTCGGCATCTGAACCAGCGAAGCGGTGGGTGCGGGGAGGATCGAATCCATGGGATACATCGAAAAGACCCTGGTTCCGGGCGAGCGGGTGGTCTACAAGACACGGCTGCACTGGATCGTTATGCTGGGCCACATCATTCTGGGCTTGCTGCTTCTGGGGCTGGGCGGCTTTTTGCTGTACTACGCCTACCGCCATCAGCAGATGCAGCTGACCGATCTGCATATCCTCGAAGGCGGCGGGGTGGTGGCGCTGTTTATCGGGCTGCTGGTGCTGGTCATGGGCAGCGTGCGGCGCAGTGCGACGGAGATGGCTGTGACCAATCGGCGGGTGGTCATCAAGACGGGGCTGGCCAGCCGCAGGACGATCGAGATGCTGCTGAATAAGGTGGAGACGATCGAGATCAGCGAGCCGACGATGGGCCGGATGCTGGGCTACGGATCGATTGTGGTGATTGGAACCGGCGGCACGTCGGAGCCGTTTCATCGCATGGCGCATCCGCTCGAGTTCCGCAGCCATGTCCAGCAGGAAATCGAACGGCTGCGGCCTGGGGATCAGCCGCCGCTCAACCAGACGGCGTCAGCCTAAGCCGATCGGAAGGGCGCGTTGTTCAGGGATTGTCTTTGCCCTGGCTCCTCGGGCTGCAGGAGGGCCGCAGCATGCACCTGGCCTCTGTTGTATGGTTCTGAAGAGAGCCGATGGAACCGAACGAAGCCCAGGAACTGCAGGAACAGCATGAGCACGCCGCGGAACATCCCAGCCTGCGACCGGTGAGCTTTACTATCAGCGTGCTGGCGGTTCTGGTGGCGATTGTGACGGTGCTCGGGCACCGCACCCACACCGAGGCCGTGCTCAACCAGGCGAAAGCCAGCGACCAGTGGAATCTGTACCAGGCGAAGAAGATTCGCCAGTACAACACGCAGCTCACCTCCGATTTGCTGACGGCGCTGACGGTGCGCGACCAGAGCAAGGCCAATCAGGTGATCCAGAGCTACGAGAATCATCTGCAGAAGTGGAATCAGGATCTGACGGAGAGCGAAAACGAGGCGCGCGGGCTCGAGGAGGAGGTGCGCCGGTCCGAACGTCGCGCCGACCGCTTCGATCTCGGCGAGGCGCTGCTCGAGATCGGGCTGGTGATCACGTCGATCACCCTGCTGACGCGGCAGCGGAGCTACTGGTATCTGGGAATGGCGTTCGGGGCCGCGGGAATCCTTGCAGCATCGCTGGGATTTCTGATCCGGTAGCGCACAGACAGCCATTCCAGGTCGCAAGCGGCTATCATGGCTGGCGTAAAGAAGCGACCCGGTCGCGCAGCAGAAATCCCCGAAAGGAAGCCCAGGCCAGTGAAGAATCACGGCATCTCTCTCACAATTCGAATGGATCGTGCGGCGGCAAAGCGGCGAGCCCTGCGGGCGTTGCTGCCGGCAGCGGCGTGTCTTGCCCTTGGGGCGGGACTTCCGTCATCCCTGCAGGCGCAGCAGACCGGCGCTGCGGCATCGGGCAAGCTGCAGATTTATTTCATCGATGTGGAAGGCGGGCAGTCGACGCTGTTTGTCTCTCCCGACAAGCACTCGCTGCTGATCGACACGGGATGGCCGGGGAATGGCGGACGAGACGCCGACCGCATCGCGCAGGCGGCGAAGCAGGCGGGAATCACGCAGATCGATACGGTCTTGCTGACGCATTACCACGTGGATCATACGGGAGGCGTGCCGCAACTGGTTGCGAAGATTCCGGTGGGGACGTTCATCGATCACGGGCCAAACCGAGAGACGAAAGATGCGGCGACCGAAGCGGCCTACGAGGGCTACCAAAAGGTGCTGGCGACGGGGAAGTATCAGCACATCACGGCGAAAGTGGGTCAGGTGCTGCCGGTCCTCGGACCGGAAATCAAGGTAAAGGTGCTTTCCGCCGATGGGGTGCTGATCGACAAGCCGCTGCCCGGCGCAGGCGCGGAGAACCCGTACTGCGCGAAATCGGAAACCCGGCCGCCGGATCAGACGGAGAATGCGCGGTCGCTGGGGGTGGAGATCACCTTTGGCAAGCTGCGCATCCTCGATCTCGGCGACCTGACCTGGGATAAAGAGATGCAAATGATGTGTCCGGTGAACCGGATCGGGCGCGTCGATCTGCTGGTGGTGTCGCATCACGGCTGGTATCAGAGCTCGAGTCCGGCGCTGGTGGATGCGATTCAGCCGCGCGTCGCCATCATGGACAACGGGGAGAAGAAGGGCGGGTCGAAGCCGACGGTAGAGACCATTCGCGCCATCCCTGGCCTCAAGGCCGAGTACCAACTGCACTACTCGGACGAAGCCGGCGCGGACAATCCCCCGGAGGCGTTTCTCGCGAACCTGCAGGGGCCCGACACCGGAATCGGCATTGAGGTGATGGCGGATGCCGGCGGAAATATCGCCGTGACGAATCAGCGGACGGGCGCGACGACGCAATATCCTGCCCGCTGATGGGAGTCGGAGTCTGCATGGAAGCTGCAGAGGGGCAACTCGAAGGAACCGGAATGCGCGGTCAAGCCGGAAGATAGGCTGACCAGCCTCTGCTTTGGGACTAGGATTGCAATACCGTTGATTCGGCGGTTCTGCGGAGAGTGCATTTGGGGCGCTGTGGGCGCGGCTTCAATTCTCGTTCGGTCTTCAACTTCTGTGGTTGGGTTCTTGTTTGCGGTCTTTCGGCCGTGTTCGGGCTGGCAGGATGCAGCGGCGGCGGCGGCGGGCCTCACGGGCCACCGCAGTCGCCGGTCCTTGTCTGGGCGACGCCCGCACCGATCAGCTATGGGACGCCCCTGAGCGGCGTCCAGCTCGACGCCACAGTGAACGCGAGCGGAAGGTTTATCTACTCGCCGGCCACAGGCACGGTACTGGGTGCGGGAAACCACGTCCTGTCGGTGACGTTCGTTCCGGATGACCCTGCCGCCTACACCACGGCCACGGCCAGCGTGACGCTGACCGTCACTCCGGCGACGCCGCAAATTGTCTGGTTCAATCCGTCTCCCATCACCTACGGGACGGCCCTGAGCGGAACGCAGCTCGACGCAAGCTCGCCGGCGGCGGGTACCTTTGCATACACTCCGTCGGCCGGGACAGTCCTGCCGGCCGGGGCGCAAACGCTTTCCGTGTCCTTCACGCCGACGGATACCACCGACTACACGACAGCGACCGCGAGCGTCACGCTGACGGTGAATCAACAGACCCCGGCAATCGTCTGGAAGGCGCCGAAGCCCATCTTCTATGGCACGGCTCTGTCGGCGGGGCAACTGGACGCGACCGCAACTGTGGCGGGCGCATTTACCTACTCGCCGGCAGCCGGCACGGTGCTCACGGCCGGTCCGCAGGCCCTTTCCGTTACGTTTACGCCCACGGACACCACCGACTACACTGCGTCCACCGCCAGCGTGACGCTGACGGTGGTGCCCGCCGCACCCACGATCAACTGGCCATTTCCACCAGCGCCATTCCTCTACGGGACGGCGCTCAGCAGCGTGCAGCTCGATGCCACGTCGCCGGTAGCCGGAACGTTCTCCTACTCGCCCGGCGCGGGCACAGTACCAAACGTGGGAAAGCAGACCATCACGGCGACGTTCACGCCGAGCGATACGACGGATTACACGACGGCGACGGCTACGGTGCCCCTCACTGTGTATGCGACGCCGCCTCCTGGTCCGGCAGGGATCATCCAGCACGTGGTGGTGATCATGCAGGAGAACCGCAGCTTCGATAACCTGTTCAACGGTTTTCCTGGCGCGGATACGGCGCAGACCGGGACGAGCTACGGCAAGACAGTTGCGCTGCAGCCGGTTCCGCTGGAGCAGGGAACCGATGTGGATCACGCCCACTCGGGCTGGTGGCAGGACTGGGATGGCGGCCTGATGGATGGGTTTACTCACCATGGCGTTCACTATCCGAGCCCCAACTTTCCCTACGCCTACGTGCCGCAAACCGAGACGGTCCCGATCTGGACGCTGGCCAGCGGCTACACGCTGGGCGACCGGATGTTCCAGTCAAACACCGGACCGAGCTTTGTCGCGCACCAGTATTTGATCGCCGGGCAGTCCGACGAATCGGATGAAAATCCGGGCGACGTAGCGGATAACGACAAAGGGATATGGGGATGCGACGCACCGTCGAGCACATCGGTGACCCTGCTCGGCCCGAATGGAACCGATGTGCCAGGAGTCTTTCCGTGTTTCGACTATCAGACAGTGGGTGATCTGCTGGATTCGCAGAGTGTCTCGTGGCGTTATTACGCACCGACGATGAGCCAGGGTGGCTATATCTGGTCCGCGTACGACGCGATCCGGCACATCCGCTACGGACCCGACTGGAGCCGCAACGTGATTGCGCCCTCCACCCAGTTCTTCTCTGACATCCAAAACGGCACGCTGGCACAGATGACCTGGATTGTGCCGGATTTGGCCTATTCCGACCATTCGGGGCCTTTTGCGACTGCGGAGGGACCCTCGTGGGTGGGGGACATTGTGAACGCCATCGGCGAGAGCCCGTATTGGAATTCGACCGCGATTCTGATCAGCTGGGACGACTGGGGAGGATGGTACGACCATGTCAATCCACCGCAGGTGGATGACATGGGCCTGGGGTTCCGGGTGCCGCTGATCGTGGTTTCGCCGTGGGCGCAGCATGGCTACGTCTCGCACACGCAGCACGAATTCGGCAGCTTCCTGCATTTCACCGAGGAGGCTTTCAATCTGCCGAGTCTGGGGACGCGGGATGCGGTGTCGGACGATTTGGCGGACTGCTTCAACTGGACGCAGGCGCCGCAAGCCTATGTGCCCGTTCCGGTGCAGTATGGACCACAGTTCTTTGTCGCCGCGAAGCCCTCGGACAAGCCCCCCGACGACGACTAGAAGATGTTGGGAGCCCATGCGTGGTCAGGGTGTTTGTCGATGAACATGTTCCGTCGCCGCTGCCACCGCAGTAGGCTGGGTTATGAGCCCGATCATGGCAGCTGGGGCGATGCGATGATCCGCTGCGATCTGTCATTCCGGCGCGCTGCGTCCACGACTGCGCTGCGTGAGGAGGGACCCAAGCCAGAGTGAAATCGCTGAGCGTCATTCTGTGGTCCGTCGGCCTGGTTCTGCAGCTGACTCTGCTGACCATGCTTTTTGTGCGCCGGGCCGCGCGGCGAGTGCCGATCTTTACCCTCCTGATTGCCTTCTATATCGCGCGCTCCGTCGCCCTGTTTTTTCTCCCCGGCGTGATCAGCCATGCGACCTACGCCAGCCTGTACGAGAACCTCGGTCTGGTGGATACGGTCCTGCAGATCGGCGTGGCCATCGAGATTGCCGTCACGGCGCTGCGCCAGTACGACAGGTGGTCGCGCGAGCGCATCGTCAAAATCTCCCTCCTGATGATGACCGGCGTGGTCGCTGCGCTGTTCGTCGCCGTACTGCTGCCGTCTCGCGGGCGAGCGCCCATCGATCGCGGGACGGTGTTTCCCGCCCTGCTCATGGTGCTGCTCTTTGTCTGGATGGCCACGGCGCGCCTGGGTGGACCCTCGCGGCGGATTGTGGAAGGGTTTGCCGCTTATGGCGCGGTCGCCATCGCAGCGAACGTGGTGCGCAACCAGGCAGCTCTCGATCGCAGCGGCAGCTGGTATCTGGCCGGATCGTATGCACAGTCAGGGACGTATCTGCTGGTCGTTCTCTTCTGGATTCTGACGGTGGGGCGCGAACCTTCGCCCGCGGACCTGCGCCAAAAAGCGAAACAAAGGCGGCGGCAGGAGAGACTTTCTGCAACGGTTCGTGGCGGCGCGTCATCGAAGCGATGAGGCAGCAGGCAATAAAATCATGTGTTTGCCGAGGGATATGCCCAGGGGTCTGATATCCTCTGCGCATTGTCCGTTCTTTTCCGAGGGAAGCTGTGCCAGGTCAACAGGAAGTCCGATGGTCGCAATTGAAAGTGGGCGTTCTGGTGGTCATCGCGATCGCGGTGCTCATTGCGCTGGTCTTTCTGATGGCCGGGAATACGGGAGGCTTCTGGCAGGGACATGTGACGCTCCGCTCCTATTTCGAGAATTCCGCGGGCCTCAAGATCGGCGCTCCGGTCAATCTTCAGGGGGTCACGATCGGCAGCGTCAAGGGCATCCGGATTGATTCTTCGCGGGGGCTGACACCCGTGGAAGTCATCATGCGGATCAATAAGGAGAAGGCGAAGGACGTCCACACGGATTCGAAGGCCAGCCTTCTGACCGTCGGCGTGCTCGGCGATACCGTGGTCGACATTGACAGCCGGCGTGCCACCGGCCCTCCGGTCCCCAACTTTGCCGAGCTGCCGACCAACGAGTCGCCCAGTTTGCAGGACGTGATCCAGGCCAGCCAGGGAACGATCGAGCAACTCGACACGATTCTGACCAAGGTAGACAAAATTGCCGACGCCCTGAGCACCGACAAGGGATCGATCGGGGCGCTGATCAACGACCGGACCGTCTACAACAAGGGGCTGGCAACTCTGAACGAGTTATCGGATCTGGTGGATAAGGTGTCGAGCGGTCAGGGATCGATCGGCAAGCTGGTCAATGACGAATCGCTCTACGACGATTTGAAGAAGGCGACGCAGGGGCTGAACCAGATTGTGGAGTCGATCAATTCCGGTAAGGGATCGGCGGGCAAACTGCTGAAGGATGACACGCTCTACAACAACCTGAACGCCTCCACGAAAAACCTGAACGAGATCCTGGAGCGCATCAATCGCGGCGAAGGCAGCCTCGGGGTTCTGGCCAGGGATCCGCAGTTCGCCAACAAGCTGAACGACACGGTCACCAAGCTGGATTCGATCCTGACGCAGGTGGATAACGGCCAGGGATCGGTGGGCGCGCTGCTGAAGGACCGCAAGCTCTACGATCACGCCGACCAGGTGATGCAGGACTCGAGCGATCTGGTGAAAGCGATCCGCAAGGACCCGAAGAAGTATTTGACCATCCACATGAAGATCTTTTAAAGGGCGGTCGCTGCGCGATTCTCTGCTTCGCGGGAACAGCTCCCGGCTGCTGCTCTGCTACCAACGTCTGAAACCGTCGAGAAATTTGCTTTTGCGCCAAATTGGCGCGGCGGCGCCTGTGCGCGCCGTCACAGACGGCAGTGAGGCCCGCGGTCTCACATGGTGCTGCTTTGCCATTCCCGGGTCACAGGTCCTGAGTCACAGCACGTGATCCCTCCTACGGCGCGATGAATCAATCCCGCGCGACCTGAGGCCCTGTGAGGAGCCCTCTATGATCGCTGCCCGCCTTCGCGTGCCGTCGTTTGCCCTCATCCTTTGCCTATGCTGCTGTCTGATCCTGCTGCTTGCTGCCGGCGCGGCCCTGGCGCAGACGGGGAGCTTCCCGTCCGGCGCCGTCAACCTGGGTTCCGTCGCGGTGAACACAGGAACGCCAACGATAGCCACGCTGACGTTCACCTTTACAACGGGGGGCACGATTCAGGCTCCGGCGGTGGTAACGCAGGGCGCGCCGAACCTGGATTTCACCGACGCCGGAACGGGCACCTGCACGACGAATGGGACGAGCCACAGCTACAACGCGAACGACACCTGCACGGTGATCGTGCGTTTCATGGCGAAAGGCGTGGGCTCGCGCTACGGCGCGGCCGAGATCTTCGACAACGCCGGCAATGTCCTCGGGACCGGCTACGTTCAGGGAACGGGCGTGGGTCCACAGATCACCTATTCGCCCGGGCAGCAATCGACCATAGGCAACGGGCTGAGCCGGCCCACCTGGGTGGCCGTAAACGGCAGCGGCGCCGTTTATATCACCGATCTTAACAACGACCGCGTACTGAAGGAGACGCCATCGGGTGGAAGCTACATCCAGTCGACCGTGGCAGACGCAGCGAACAATGGCATAACCTTTCCTGATGCTGTGGCGGTGGATGGGAACGGCGACCTCTACATTGCCGACGCACGCATCGGCCGCGTGCTGAAAGAAACACCGTCTGGTGGAAGCTACATCCAGTCGACCGTGGCAGACGCAGCGAACAATGGCGTGAACCAGCCTCAGGGCGTGGCCGTGGATGGGAGCGGGGATGTCTACATCGCCAACTCGGGCGACGGCCGCGTCCTGATGGAGACGCCGTCAGGCGCCGCCGGCTACACCCAATCTGTGGTGGTCGGCGGTCTGAACGACCCAGACAGCGTGGCGGTGGATTCGAGCGGTAACGTCTACATTGCTGACTTTTACACCAGCGAGGTGC
This sequence comes from Acidobacteriaceae bacterium, assembly GCA_049802575.1. GTDB lineage: Bacteria > Acidobacteriota > Terriglobia > Terriglobales > Acidobacteriaceae > Palsa-343. The sequence goes on from JBARMS010000216.1 coordinate 22,835, forward strand.
TGAAGGAGACGCCCTCGGCCGGCACCTATACTCAATCGACTGTGGGAAGCGGCCTGAACGAGCCTTATGCGGTGGCAGCAGATTGGAATGGCAACCTATATATCTCAAACATAGGGACCAACAGCACAGGTTTCAGCAGCGTGGTGAAGGAGACGCTGTTGGGCGGAAGTTATATTCAGTCGATCCTGGCAGACTCCGCAAGCAACGGACTGAACACGCCCTGGGGGATCGCCGTGGATGGCAGCGGCAATGTTTACCTCTCCGATTCCGGCAACAACCGCGTGCTGAAGGAGGACCTTGCCGCCCCTCCCAGTCTGACCTTTGCGCCGACTCCCAACGGCTCGACCAGCAGCGACAGTCCGCAGACGGTGACGCTAACCAACAATGGCAACGCACCGCTTAGTTTCCCTGTACCTGACGCGGGCAATAATCCAGGCATCTCCACCGACTTCGTCCTCAACAGCGATGTCGGTTCGGCCTGTCCGCTGGTTACCGCATCGTCTTCCGGGCCCGGAGCGCTGACCGCAGGAGCTTCCTGCCTCTTGTCCATCAGTTTTGAACCGGAAGCGCCGGCGAGCGGCAACGTCACCGGCGCCCTCCAGCTCACCGATAATAATCTCAACGCGGCCTCCCCCAGCTATGCAGCCCAGACCCTGGCGTTGAGCGGCTCGGTTGAATCGCCCGGGCCTCCGTCGATGACCACTCCCGCGCCGGGCAGCACGCTGCCCGGCTCCACGGTCACCTTCACCTGGAATCCGGGTTACGGCCCGTCCGCCTTCATGCTCCAAGTGGGAACCACAGGCGCTGGCTCCAGCAATATTTACAGCGGTGGTAGCACCACGGCCACCTCGGTGACCGTCAGCAACATTCCGAGCGACAGCCGACCGTTATACGTCCAGCTCAGCTACGAGATGGGCACCACCTGGAGCTCCGTCAGCTACACCTATACGGAATCAAGCGGGCCCCCCTTTGGCGCGATGGCCCAGCCCATCGATGCGACAACGCGAGCGACGACCGTCGCGCAGGGCGACAGCGTGCTGTTCACCGGATGGGCTGCCGATCCGCAGATGGGCGCGCCGGTCAGCCAGGTGAGCATTCTGATTGACGGAACGGCCGTGGGCAACGCGACGCTGGGCCTCGGACGGCCCGATGTCGTCGCAAAATATAACAACTTCTCGTATTACAACTCCGGCTGGACCTTCACCTGGGCCGCCGCGAGCCTCTCGGTCGGCAGTCACCAGGTCACGGCCGTGATTTCTGACTCGCTGGGGCTGACCACCCAGTTGAGGCCGATGTCGTTTACCGTGACAGCGTCTCCCTCGTACGGCCCTCCCTTCGGGGCGGTGGGGCAGGCGATCGATGCCGCGACGCGGTCGACCACGGTGGCCACAGGCGATGACCTTCTGGTGACCGGCTGGGCGGCCGATCCGCATGACGGAGCTCCGGTGAGCAGCGTGTCAATTCTCGTTGACGGCGCGACGGTGGGGAGGGCGACGCTGGGCATCGCCGATGCGGGGGTTGCGACGATGCAGAACAACCCGCTCTACCTGAATTCAGGTTGGACTTTCACCAGCGCAGCGGCAGGGTTGAGCGTCGGGACGCACACGGTGAGCGCGACGGCTGCCGATTCGCTGGGCAATTCTGCTTCGCTGGGGTCGCGCACCATCACCGTGGCGGCGAGCTCGCCCGACGGGCCGCCGTTCGGCTCGCTGGACAAGGCTATGGACGCCACGACGGGACAGACCACCGTCAGCCGGAGCGACAATCTGCTGGTGGAGGGATGGGCGGCCGATGTCCACGACGGCGCTCCGGTCAGCCAGGTCTCGATTCTGATCGATGGCACAGCGGCGGGGAATGCGACGCTGGGCACGGCGCGGCATGACGTGGCGAAGGCTCTTGGCCTCCAGTACACGAACTCGGGCTGGAAGTTCACGATGGCGGCTTCGTCGCTCTCTGCGGGTACGCATACGGTGACGGCAGTGGCTACTGATTTGCTCGGCCTGTCCGCACAGTTCCAGATCCGGGAGATCACCGTCACACCCTAGCTGGGGCAAGGGCGCGTGCAGACGATCCATGCGCGCCCCGCTTCGCATTCGCCACGCTGCGTGGTATCTTTTGGGGTCGTATCGGACCACCTCCCACACTGGTCTCAATCCTGCCCCGAGGAAACACGAATGCGCATCGCACGAACCGCGTGGATGGCGACAGCCTTGCTGCTGAGCGCCGGCGCCCTTTCTGCCCAGCAAACCCAGTTCACCGCCGACACCGACACCTCCGCCACCCCGACCGAACCGAAAGCGCCGATCATGTTCGACCTGAGCGCCATCGATAAGACGGCTGACCCGTGCGTGGATTTCTACCAGTACGCGTGCGGCAACTGGCGGAAGAACAATCCCATCCCCGGCGACCAGTCGCGGTGGGGCCGCTTCAACGAGCTGAGCGAGCGCAACCGGTACCTGCTGTATGTGGACCTGAAGAAGGCCGCGGACGATCCGCAGACGCCGCTCCAGCGCAAATACGGCACGTTCTTCGCGGCCTGTATGGACACCAATCTCGCCGATAAGCTGGGCGACAAGCCGGTGCTGCCGGCGGTTCAGCGCATTGACGAGATGCAGGACAAGAAATCGCTGGCGGGCCTGGTCGCGTGGCTGGAGATCGAGCAGGGGTCCAGCTCCTTTTTCCGTTTTGGCGTCCAGCAGGATCAGAAAGATTCGACCCAGCAGATCGAGGGCATTGGGCAGGGTGGTTTGACGCTGCCGGACCGCGACTACTATCTCGAAGACAATCCGCACATGACGCAGATTCGGCAGCAGTATCACGATTACATCGTGACGGTGCTGAAGCTGATCGGCGACAGCGACGAACGAGCCTCCACCGAGGCCGATCAGGTCATCGCCATCGAGACCGCGCTGGCGAAGGCGTCGATTCCGAGGGCGGAATTGCGCGATCCCGACAAGCGGTACCACATTCTCACCCTGACCGAGCTGGAAGGGATGGAGCCGAATTTCGACTGGGCCGCCTATTTGACCGGCATTCACGCGCCCAAAGTCGAGACCCTCAACGTCGGCCAGCCGGACTTCTTCAAGGCGGAGAACGATCTGCTGGGAGACCAAAGCCTCGACGCGCTGAAAGCGTATCTGAAGTTTCATGCCGTCAATGGCGCGGCTCCGTGGTTGTCGCAGCCTTTCGAGGACGCCAGCTTCGACTTCTTCCAGAAAACGCTGCAGGGCCAGGCCGAGCAGACGCCGCGCTGGAAGCGCTGCACCGCCGCGACCGATCGCGACCTGGGTGAAACCGTCGGGCAGGACTGGGTGAAGCAAAATTTCCCGCCGCAGGCGAAGCAGAACATGGAACAGCTGGTAGCAGCGCTGAAAAAGGCGCTCGGAGAGGACATTCAGCAACTGCCCTGGATGTCGGACGACACGAAGAAGCAGGCCGAGGAGAAGCTGAGCGAGTTCCGGCAGAAGATCGGCTATCCCGACAAATGGCGCGATTACTCGAAGCTCCAGGTGACGCGGACGGACTTCATCACCGACCTCCGCAATTCCGACAAGTTCGAATTCGACTACGAGCTCAACAAGGTCGGCAAGCCGGTGGATGAGAAGGAGTGGGGCATGACGCCGCCGACGGTCAACGCCTATTACGATCCGCCGATGAACGACATTAATTTCCCGGCCGGGATCCTGCAGCCGCCGTTCTACGACGTGAGCAAAGATCCGGCGGTCAATTTCGGCGGAATCGGCGTGGTGATCGGGCACGAGATGACCCACGGCTTCGACGACGAGGGCAGCAAGTACGACGGCCACGGCAACGTGAAGAACTGGTGGACGCCGGAAGACCGCACGGCCTTCGACAAGCGCACCGACTGCGAAGTGCAGGAATACAACAGCTTCGAGCCGGTCCCTGGCGTGCACCTCAACGGGAAGCTGACGTTGGGTGAGAACACCGCGGACAACGGCGGCATCCACATCGCCTGGCAGGCGCTGCTGGCCACGCTGCAGCAGGAAGGCAAGAGCATCGACGACAAGATCGACGGCTACACCGAGGCGCAGCGGTACTTCATCGCGTTCGGGCAGATCTGGTGCGAGAATCGGACCGACCAGGCCTCCCGTGTCGCGGCGAAGACCGATCCCCACTCGCCGGGCATGTTCCGCGTCGACGGCGTGGTGCGGAACTTCGACGAGTTCGGCAAAGCGTTCGGCTGTCACGAGGGCCAGCCCATGATGCCGGAGGATGCCTGCCGGGTCTGGTAAGGAGCGAGCCCATCGCGCGCAATGAGGACGGGCGGTTTTCGGACCGCCCCCCCGCATTGACAAGCCGGTCCAGACGCCCATTTTTCATGAGACCCGTCTAAAGCCCAGCCGCTCAAAATCGCCCGGCAGCGCAAGCGGCACTTTCCATTTACAATGGACCGGGAACATCCCTACAGCTTAACCAGATGGCTCCCCAGGGGGGAGGCCTGGTATGAAGGAAGCGCATGAAGTTCAGGAATTACGGCCAGATCGCTCTGGCCCTGGCGGCATCCCTGTTTTTGGCGTTCGGGACTGAATCCTGCCATTACAACTACACCGAGGCGTACATCATCGTCACGGGCTCCCAATACAATCAGGTTGCGTCCTACAAAGAAAACAGCGATACCGGAGCACTGATTGGGGCCACGTCGCCGGAAAGCTCGGGCGGCTCGTACCCGATCCGGGCGCAGCTGGGCAATGGCGGCCGCTACGTGTACGTGCTGAACCAGGGCAAGCAGTCGGTGGACGCCTCCGGGAATATCACCTGGTCGGGCGCCAACGTCTCGGTGTTCAGCGTCGGCGGGCAGGGCAACCTGACGTTTCAGCTGTCATATCCGAGCCAGGGAATGGGATCGGAGCGCCTGGCGCTGAGCAATAACGGCAATTTCCTGTATGTGCTGGACGAGTACCAGCCGGGCACCACGCCGAATTTGACGCCGGCATCCGCGAGCCAGAGCGCCACCTATCCGTGCTACGACTCCAAATACGGCGTTTATCGGCCGGAAGGCGATATTACTGCCTTCTCCATTGACTCCTCGACGGGGCGGCTCTTCCTGATTCAGAACCAGCAGCAGCAGAATGCGCAGGGGACGCCCTTGTCCTACTTCCCGCTGGGCTGCCAGCCGATCGACTTCCGCCTGCAGTCCGGATACATCTACACAGCGGAAACGAGAGATCCGAGCACGGGCAACAGCCAGGTGGTGTATGCATACGCGCAAAGCAACACCAACGGACAGCTGACGCAGGTAGCCGGGGGCGCTCAGCCCATTCCGAACGCGCAGGGCATCAGCGTCATCTCCTCGAGCGCGGGCGGCAACTGGATTTACGTGCTGGACGCGGTGGCGAACAACATCTACATCTTTTCGCCGGGAGCGAACGGTCTGCTGACCGCGGCTTCGATCCCTCTGGTGCCGAACAACGGGTCGACCACCGGCATGGTGGCGATGACGACGGACAGCCAGAACAAGTTCCTGTACATCGCGAATACGCAGTCGTCCGGACTCAACCAGTCCAACAGCGACCTGTCGATCTTTACCATTACGCCGAGCACGGGGGCGCTGACGCCGGCCAATCCCCCCTATTACGGGACGGGCTCGGGACCGGTCTGCGTCTTTGAGGACCCCTCGCACCAGTACATGTATACGGCGGACTCGGGCAGCAACACGGTCGTGGGCGCGGCGCTCGATCCGAATACCGGCACGCTGATCAATCTGCCCAAGGGATCAACGTTCCCGGTAGTGGGAACTCCGACGTGGTGCCTGTACAGCCAGAACACGGACTAATGGCGGCGGAAACGAGACTGATGAAGTTGAGCAATCGAAGCAAGCGGCTGCTGGCGGTGGCGGCGATGCTGGGAGCGACACTGGGTATGGCCTCCTGCGGGCCCGGCAACACCGTCGACTTTGTCTACGTGACCAGCAACCTGCAGAGTCCAGGCCAGGTGGATGCGTTCGCGCTCGATTCACTCACCGGTGCGCTGCTGCCGCTCGCGGCGTCGCCGTATCCCTCCGGTGGGCGCAATCCCGTCTATGCGGTGACATCGCCGGTTGCGCCTTTCCTGTACGTGGCCAATCACGATGACAACACGATCGTGATGTTTGCCATCGGGATTGACGGCAAACTTTATCCGCTGCAAACAATGAATACGCCGGGAACCGAGCCGGTGTCGCTGGCGATTAATTCCAGCGGGACGGCGTTGTATGTGCTCGACTACTATGCGCCGGCAGCGCCAGGACAGCCTTCCTACACCGATCTGAATCCCGGACCAGGCGCGGTGATGGTCTTCCCCGTCAACTCGAACGGCACATTGGGCACGGCGCTCAGCGTGGGAGCGGCGAACTACTGGAAGGTGCAGTGCTTCCCGACCAACCTGGCCATCACGCCGAACAACAATTTCCTCTATGTGACGAATACCAATGCCGTGGTCACGACGACCTCGCCGCCGGTGAGCGGCACGGTTCCGACGCTGCCGGCCACCTGCCCGGATTCTGGCACGGTTTCGGCCTTCGCAGTGGGTTCCAGCAGCGCTCCGCTGACCGAAGTGAGCGGCAGCCCGTTCACGACCGGCGCGGGATCGGAGCCGACCGGGGTTGCGGCGGATCCCGGGAACGGATCGATTTACGTCACGGACGCGGCCCTCAATCTTGTCTACACGTTTTCGCTCCAGGCGGACGGGGGAATCTCGCTGGCGGCGACGGACACGACCGGCACGATGCCCATGGGCGCGACAGTGGCCTCGAGTTCAGGAGGCAACTACCTGTACGTGACCAATTACACCGACGGGACCCTTAGTTCCTATTCGCTGACGAGTGGCACCCCTTCCCCACTGTCGACCACCAGCGCCGGGGCTTCCGGGCCGCTGTGCGTTCTGGTCGATCCAGAGCTGAACCGCTTTCTTTATACTTCGGACTACACCGGCGGCACGGTCGGCGGCCTGGAACTGGGGTCTTCCGGAGGGCTGATCGAGAACCAGGGTTCGCCCTATCGAACGACGGGGCAGCCGACGTGCGTCGCGGCGTACAAACATCCGCACGGCCGCCATAACGGGCTCACGTAGCACTGCGGCCGCAGGTTTTCCGGAGCAGGAACCGGATAGCAGAACGAGCCGGGAACGATCCCGGCAGGTTGGCTCCCAAGAGGGACGAAGGAAGAGCATGAAGTTGACGAGAATCGGTCAGGGTATGCTGGCCGCAGCAGCGAGTCTGGGGTTGGGGCTGGGCATCAGCTCGTGCAACCCCGGCGATACCATCGACTATTTGTTTGTGACCTCGAACAACGCCGGCTCCGGAGCCACCGCGAACGGACAGGTCAGCTCGTATCACGTCAACTCCTACTCCGGCACGCTGACCGAGGTGACGGGCTCGCCGGTTTCTTCGCAGGGGCTGGATCCGGTGGCCGAGGTCGCTACGCCGAACCAGCAGTACCTGTATGTGGCGAATCACGGCTCGAACAGCATTGCGGAGTTTGCCGTCTCGACCACCGGGCAGCTGGCGCCGGGCAAGACCTATGCCACGCCGGGAGCTGAGCCGGTGGCGCTGGCCATGAACGCGACAGGAACGCTGCTGTTTGCCCTGGATTACTACCAGGCTGGATTTACCGACGCGTCGCCCGGGCCGGGCGAGCTGGTGGTGTATCCAATCCAGACGGACGGCAGCCTTGGTACACCGGTCGCCTCGGGCAATCTGTCGTATATGCCGGTGCAGTGCTTTCCCACGGGCGTAGCAGTCGCGCCCAACGGCAAATTCGTCTACGTGACGAACACCAACTCCGTCGTCGTCACGACTTCTCCGCCCAGCACGGCTACCAACCCGGCAACGCCGGCGAGCTGTCCTGCGCAGGGCACGATCTCTGGTTTCTCGGTGTCTTCCAGCGGGGCGCTGTCGGCCGTTTCCGGCAGTCCGTTTCTGGCCGGTTCGACACCGACCGGCATCGCCATTGATCCCACCAGCCGCTTTCTCTATGCGACCGACAGCGTGCAGAACCAGCTGATCGCCTATGCCCTGCAGCCTGCGGGAGATTTGATCCCGCTGACGAACGGCCCGTTCACCACTGGAACCTTCCCGGTGAGCGTGGTGGTGGATCCGCGCGGGCAGTTCATCTACGTCGTGAATTACAACTCCTCGGACATCAGCGAATACCAGATCACCCAGTCGACCGGTGCGCCGTCGGAAGGCGCTTCGTCCTCGTACGGCACCAAGGCGCCCAGCCCGACGTGCATTGTGGTCGATCCCGCGCTCGGCCGCTATGTCTACACGTCAGACTTCACCGGAGCGTACATCACGGGGGCAAACCTCAATCCGAATACCGGCGCGCTGAGCGGCGTGCAGGATTCCCCGTTCCCGGCGAATGGCAGCCCCACCTGCGTCACGGCGGTCCCGCACGGCAACCATGCCACGCAGTTCGTATCGTCGACTTCAGGGAACTAGTCACAGTCGGAGAAGCAAAACGAGAGGCCGCCAGGGATGGCGGCCTCTGTTATTCGAGGGCGAGATGTGCGGGCGATCAGCGGCCGGCGACGATGACTTCAAAGCTGCCAGGCACCAGCGGCGGCCGCGCATGCGGATTATCGGCGGTCGGTGCGGGGCGCGGGCCGAACTCGGCGGTGACCAGGTAAATGTGCGAGCCGTCGGGATCCATGGCCATGGTGCGCGCGCCGCGTTTCGTGGCGAGATTCTGCACCGCGGAGTACTTGTCCGGGGAATCCTCATGCACGATGGTCAGCGTGCCGCTGCCGCCGTTCGGGCTGAACACGAACTGATCGGCCGCGGAGAAGCGCGCAGCATCGGGACCGTCGCCAATCGCGGGAGAAGCGACCACCTTGCCGGAGTCGGCGTCGACGACCGCCATTTGCTGGTTGTCGCAGACGGCGAACAGGCGGCGGTTCGCGGGGTCGATGGCCAGCCCTGACGGGCTCTCACAGGGCGCCACGGGCCACGTGGCCGCGAGGGCATGCGCTTTGGCGTCGAGGCGAACGATCTCGCTCTTGTCCTCGATGTTGTCGTAGACAAATCCCTGCCCGTCCGCGACGGGAAACTCCGGTTTGCCGGGGAGATCGATGGTCGCGACGACCGTGTTGGAATTTGTATCAATCACGCTGACGTTATGGCTGCGGCCGTTGAAGGCCCACACGGTTTTCGTGACCGGCTCGAAGACTGCGCCATCGGGATGGTCGCCGACGGGGATGGTCTTCTCGATGGTATTCGTGTTGCGGTTGAACACCGCGACCTGGTTCGCGCCGCCGTCGGTGATGTATCCATGGATGCCGTCGCTTGAAAAAACCACGCAGTGGATGCCGTGGAGGCCGGAAATATCGGCCACCTGCTTGCCCTGCGACGTGTCCACCACCATCACGTGGGTTCCGCGCGTGATGTAGAGGAGCTTCGAGTGCGGATCGACGGACAAATAGTCCCAGCCTCCATCGCCGCCGAGCTTCCACTCATGCTGGACCTGGAAGGGGCCCTGCGCCTGAAGCAGTGCAGGAAAAGCAGTGAGCGCGCTGAGCGCGATCGCCGAGAATACGGCGGCGAGGGAGATTTTCATAGCGTTGGGGGATCCTTTCGCGGATGCAGCGATGAGGATATACCGGCAGGCTGAATTTTCGCTGAACGGCGGGGAGGCATGAAGAGAACATCCGGGCGCGAGCTCGGGGACCATGTGACAGCCGTGTAAACGTTCGCTGGGCACTGATGCGCTCAGGGCCGCGTTACCTGTTTGTAACCGTGGCAGGCACTTGTGGAAACCCTGTGAATTCAGCCAATGGCGCCGTGTTTCGACGCACCAATTGGCGTCATGCACTGCGCAGAAAACGGTGCCTGAGAGGTGATTTCGTGTAAAAGACACCTGGCATGTGCAGGAAATGTGCGACGGGTGCGCAGCTTTTTCACCACAGGTCCGACTCGGCCCTCGAGGTTACCAAAGATGCGTTTCCAGCGCGAAAAACAGGGTACTCCAAGTTACTTCCTTGTGTATTATCCCTCCAGGTCATCAATCCAGTTTCTGCCTGGCCATGCATGAGCCGATGAGATCACCGGGACGGTAACGTCCGGAAATCAAGATCCCGCGACCCACGCCTGCATTGGGCCCAGTCCGTTGAGGTCCAGACCAGCCCACGTCCGCTGAGCAGCACGACCGCCGCGGCGAGAGCGAAACCGCGCCCGGGGGGCGCAACAGCCGAAGTGCGCACCACAAAAGGCCATCGCGCATGGCACAGGAAACGTGTGCGCAATTTCGGAGAACGGCCCCGGGCCCAAACGAAAGATCGGCTCGATCTTGTTGAGGTTCGTAATGCTGAAATCATTCTCCTTCTTTGTGGGTAAGTCCGTTGCGAAGCGCGGGATGGGTGCTGTGAGCAGCGGAGCTCGAATTCTCTTCGTTCTTTTCTTTGCTTCGGCAGCGCTCCCGGTGGTAACGGGCTGCGGCGTTTCGTACGGACAGACCAGTTCGTCTCTCGCCATTGCGGCGGTCTCGCCGGCATCCGGGTCGACAAAGGGAGCGAGCGCCGTCACGGTAACGGGATCGGGATTCCAGCCAGGAATGCAGGTGTGGTTTGGGCCGAATCAGGCCACAGTGATCAGCGTAAGCGCCAATGCGGCGCAGGTGGTCACCCCGGCGCACGCGGCCGGATCGGTGCAGCTGGCAGTGACCAGCAAAGGCTCGGTGGCGTACTCCGGGTACATCTACAAGTATGTGGCCGGCTCGTCGGGCAGCTCGGGAGGCGGGTCCACCTCCGATGGCTCGAATTCTGCGGCATTGACCATCAGCGGAATTTCGCCGGAGCAGGGTTCTACCAGCGGGACGACCAGCGTGACCCTGACCGGGACCGGATTTAAATCCGCCATGACGGTGTGGTTTGGAGCCGCACAGGCAGCGGTGAAAAGCCTGAGCGCGACCTCAGCCGTGGTGATCGCGCCCAAGCACGCGACCGGCGAGGTCGAGGTCGCGGTGATGGATTCCTCGACCAACGAAGCGAGCACGGGATACATCTTCAAGTATGTCAATTCCACCACGCCCCCCCCGCCAACACCGCAGATTTCAGCCGTGAGCCCCGGCAGCGGCAGTGCGGATCATGCGGCTTCTGTCACGCTGAGCGGTGCGAACTTCGTCTCCGGCTCGCAGGTGAAGGTCGGCGGAAAGACGGCGACGGGCGTCAGCGTTCAGTCGGGTTCCAGCATCAAAGCCACTCTGCCCGCGATGGCGCCGGGTTCCTACACGGTGGAAGTTGTCACTCCGAGCAACACGGTGGCCTCACTGAATAATGCGTTCAAATATGTAGCCGGACTGGCCATCGTCACCAGTGCGCTGCCCAATGCGACCGTGGGCAAGACCTATGCCGCGACGGTGGATGCCACCGGCGGCGTCGCTCCTTATAATTGGTCGGTTGCGTCCGGCTCGCTGCCGGCGGGGCTGAGCCTCTCCAGCGGCGGCACGATCGCGGGCGCGGCGACGAAAACCGGCGTCGCGGCTCTGGATCTTCGCGCGACGGACAGCAAAGGTGCGACGGCCGAAGAGGCCTACTCGCTCGATGTGGTCGCGCAGCAGTCGAGCGGCCCGTCGCCCACGGGCACGGCGCTCGCCAAGTGCCAGGCGATTAACAAAACCGGCAGCTACTATCTGGCGAACGATGTCACCTGCACGACGCAGGGATTCGCCCTCAACGCCAACAACGTGACGCTGAACCTGAACGGCAAGACCATCACCTACGGAGCGTCTGGTTCGGTGGTGCCGGCCATCAGCATCTGCGACAACTGGTACAACCAGCTGCCTGCCTCGTCCTGCCAGGGCACCGGGCATCATCAGTCGCCTGCGATCACGAACGGAAAGATCGTGCAGGCGGCCAATTCGGCGGGATTCACCCCGGCCATCTGGGTCGGCCAGGGCACCAATGTCACCGCGGGCACCATCTCCGACCTGACCATCACGGTCGAGACGACCGGCTCGCGGGCGATTTACGGCGACTACCCGGGCGGCGGTTGGGTGATCAAAAACAACACCATCAACGACAATGTGACGAACATACAGAAGCCGGGCCAGATACCGGAACTGGCGAGGGTGAACTTCCAGGGCGTGGCGCTCTACTGGAATGACGGCCTCACCGTCACCCAGGGAGATACGATCACCGACAACACCTTCAATGGCACGCCGCAGGGCGCCATTCTCGATACGAACCAAAACTCCCGGATCACGAACAACGTGATCACGCTGAGCAGCTACTATTCGAACGACTATGGCGTGACCATCCTCGTCGATGGGCAGGTGGTCTCCGGCAATCAGATCAGCGGCCGCGGCCGCGGCGTCGATGCCGAGGCTTCCGGCTTCACGATCAGCGGCAACACCATCAATGTGCACGAAGAGGCCAACAACTCCGAGTACAACGGCTGCGAACTGGCTGGCTCCGACGGCATCCGCATCAAGCAGTACATTACGTCGGCCACCAATCCTTCAACGATGAACGCGGAGGGGAACCCGGTTCCGGCGCTGACGGGCTGGACGGTCTCGAAAAACGTCATCACCGTGACCGGGACCGACTGCGAAGCGAACGGCATCGACTTCACCAACATCACGCAGGGCGTGAGCGGCACGGTGAGCGGCAACAGCTTCACCGTGACCGGCCCGAAATTCAATGTCTCCCTCTATTTCAACGGAGCGGCGCAGCCGTTGATCAACTACAGCAACAACACATTCACCGCCGCGCAGTACTGCTCGGTCATCGGCAACGAGGGCGACATGTGGCCTTCCGCGGATACCACCGTCCAGGCCGGACAACACTGGTCGTGCCCAACACAGGTGGCGGCGCAGGATCTCTCTTCGGGAACCGGAACCGGGGCGGAGGGACTCAACCTGCAGGACACATTCGCGAAGCAGAACGTGATCTGCGGACCGTATTCGACCGCGCTGGTGCAGCTCGGCAGCTACAAGAAGCAGTGCGGCCAGTAAACGGCCGTTTCGACTGACTGGAGAGCGCAGCTTCGGCTGCGCTCTATTTTTGCTGCAGGCTGGTGCGGCGGCGGCCGGGATCGAGAAAGGCCGGGGCGCCGCTGGTGAAGAAGGTGCGCAAAAGGCTGCGCATCGGCGGGATCAACCGCCGCCCTCTGCCGCGCAGGGATGGACATCCAAGTGCATTCTCTCCGGCCTGAGGAGCTCAGTGAGCAATCGTCCGGCGGGAACGGCGTCTGCCGATGCAAAGCCAAAGTTGTGGTCGGTGGCCGGCCTGGTGCGCGGATCGACGAGCCGCGTCGCTCAGTTGTGTCTGTCCACGGCCATCGGCTTTCTGCTCACCCCGTTCATCGTGCATTCGCTGGGGCCGAGGCAGTACGGCATCTGGGCGCTGGCGTACGCCTTCATCGGCTATTACAGCCTGCTCGATCTGGGCATGTCGGCAGCGGTGTTCACGCATGTCTCCTACTCGCTCGGCCGGCAGGAGCACGAAGAGACGCAGCGTGTGTACTCGACCGGGCTCGCCATTTTCGGCAGCTGCGGCCTGGTCCTGGGGCTGGCCAGCGTGGTGCTGGCGATGGGCGCAGCCCATTTCTATCATTCCTGGCTGATCGGCGGAGTCATTCTGGTCGTCGGCCTCTCCACGGCGACATCCTTTCCCCTGCGCGTGCATTTCGGGACGCTGAATGCCGGCTCGCAATTTGAGATCACCTCCGGCCTGCTGATGCTGTCGCTCGTCCTGCGGGCTATCCTCACAGTGATCGTGCTGCGCATGCATCACGGTGTGCTGGCGCTGGCCATTGTGAGCGCGGCAGCGACCATGCCGACCAACGTGCTGGTGATTGCGGCGACCAAGTGGCGCTACCCGTTTCTGCATGTGCTGCGAGCGCGGTACCGGCGCGAGACGGGCGGGAATCTCATCCGCTTCGGCTTTCCCGTCTTGTTTGGCCAGCTGGCCGACCGGGTGCGCCTGCAGACCGACTCGATTACGGTTTCGTTCTTTGTCGGGCTTGTGGCGCTGGCGCACTACAACATAGCGACGACCCTGGTGATGTATTACATCGACGGCGTCGCCGCCATCACTGGCGTCATCGGGCCGGTCCTGGCCATGCAGCAGAGCGTGCGCGATCAGGAGGGAGTGCGCCGGAGCCTGCTGATGGGAACGCGTATCGGGCTCGTGGTTTCCGGCTTCGTGCTGTTCGGGCTGATTGCGTGGGGGCACGCGTTCATCCAGCGATGGATGGGGGCGCAGTATGTCGATGCCTATCCCGTGCTGGTGATCCTGGCCTGCGCGGTCTTCTTTGACGCCTCGCAGAGCACAACCATCAATGCCTTCTACGTCACGCTCAATCAGAAGTACTACGCGGCGCTCAATGGAGCCGAAGCCGTCGCCAACCTGGTGCTGAGCATCGTGCTCGCGCGGCCCTTCGGCATGATCGGCATCGCGCTGGGCACGCTGATTCCCGCCGTGGTGGTGCGGACCTTCGTGCAGCCGTTGCTCATCGAAAAGCGCCTGGGGCTCAGCGTCCGCGATTACTGGGCCGTGAGCCTGCCCACGCTGCTGCGCACCGCTGCGTGCCTCGTCGTTCCGCTCCTCATCACGCGGCTCTGGCTCCGTCCCACGTATCCATCGCTGTTCCTGGTGGGCGGACTCTCGACGGTGGTCTTCGCCGTGGCCGCGTGGGGCTTCGAATTCCGCTGGGTCGGCGCGGATCGTCTGGCGGGAAGCTGGTCGTTCCAGCGCCCGGATGTTTCTGCGGCAGATTAATGCGGTAGCCGGGCTCGCGCCGTTCGCTCACTTTGCAGGTTTGGCCGCCAGGGTTCCCGAGGCAGGGAGGAAGCGCCTTGCCCACGCAGCAGTATTGGCGGCGAGCAGCTTCCACGAGGCAGCCCGGCCCGGGTTCATGCGCACACTTCTGAGAGAAGCGCGGACCGCGCCGGCCGGGTCGTTGCTGCGCAGCTCCCACGCGATGTCGAAGAGGTTCCGTGCCATTCGGCACCGCAGGTTGTGGCGCTGTTCGGCGGTGAGAGGCTGGCGCAGCAACTCCTCACAGATGCTGACTTCCCCGCGCGCCATGCCCAGGTGGTTGAGGCTCAGGCCGGAAGGCTGACGATAGTAAACGGCGATGGGCTCAGGAACCAGAGCGAACTCGCAGTGGCGCGCCAGGCGCAGCCACAACTCGTAATCCTCGGCGTGGCGCATTCCAGCGCGAAAGAGACCGACATCGAGCAGCGCCTTGCGACGGACCATCACGGCCGAGCAATTGACGAATCCGGAATTGAGGAGGCGGTCGAAGACCCAGCCCTCCGCCGGCGGCTTGCCATCGAGAAAGAGGGTTTGGGCGGACCCATGGGGATCGACCACGACCGCATCGCCATAGACGACCCCGGCGTTCGGATGGGCGTGAACGCAGGCCAGGTTCTTTTCAACGGCATGAGGCAACAATGCATCGTCGGCGTCGAGAAACGCGACCCATTCCCCGGATGCCGCGCAGATCCCTGCATTGCGTGCTGCCGCCACGCCCTGGTTCTGCTGGCGGATGACCTGCACCCTGCCGCCGTAGCGGCTGGCCACGTCCGCGCTGCCATCCTGCGAGCCATCGTCCACGACGATGATCTCGCGTGCCGGGACGGTCTGAGCCAGGACGCTCTCGATGGACCGCGGCAGCAGATCGGCGCGGTTATAGACCGGGATGACGACGCTGACGTCTCCGCTCACGCCGCCGCCCTCACGCGGGTTGGCGATGGGTATCCATGCAGGATCAAACGCAGGGTGGCCAGCCAGGCGCGCCACGGGAACACCAGCTGACGCCGCGCCAGGGAGAGCTTTTCAAAAGCCAGCCCTCGCTTGCCGGCCTGAGCGTTGCGCCAGGCGCGAATCACGCAGATGTTATAGCGGGCTTCCGCGATGAGCCACGGCTCCCCACGGAAGGGCTCGATGGCGGCCAGCTTGTCGAGGATGCGCATGAGCGAGCGGAACTGCGCCTCCGGCTGCGCGCTGGTCAGGCCGGCATCGTGTACCCGGTAGCGGACGAGGGGCTGGGGCATGAACCAGACCGGGTAGCGCGTGGCGATTCGCACCCAGAGATGCCAGTCCTCGCCAAAGTTGCCGACCTCCTCGTCAAACAGGCCGACGGCCTCGAAGCAGGCGCGGCGAACCATCGCCGTCGAGGTCTGGATCCAGTTGGCGAAGAGCAGATCGCGGGCGACGTTGCCGGTGCGGATGGAATACTGAGCGGCTTTGCCGCGTCCGGGCACGAGCCCGCGCTCGTTGAAGGCGGTGATTTCGGTGGCGACCAAACCGCACTCCGGATGCGCATCCAAATACGCAATTTGGCGCGCCAGCTTCTCAGGCTCCCACAG
Source organism: Acidobacteriaceae bacterium (assembly GCA_049802575.1). Classification (GTDB taxonomy): domain Bacteria; phylum Acidobacteriota; class Terriglobia; order Terriglobales; family Acidobacteriaceae; genus Palsa-343. The sequence goes on from JBARMS010000216.1 coordinate 39,142, forward strand.
GTCGTCCGAATCGAGAAAGCAGATGAGCTCGCCGCGGGCTGCATGGATCCCGGCATTGCGCGCCCGCGTGACGCCCCCGCCACCCTGGAAGAGCGCGCGAAGGTCGGCCTGCAAAGCGAGCCAGGCGGCCGTGCCGTCGGTGGACCCATCGTCGACGACGATGATTTCAAAGTCGCGAAAGCTCTGCGCCCGCACGCTCTCAACCGCCTCGCGCAGCAGCGCAGCACGGTTGAACGTGGGAATGACCACAGACACCCTTGGGTTAGGAGAGGAGGCAACCGGGGATTCCATCAGCTTCACGAGGGTCGGCGATGCACGCCACGGGCCAGACCTGAATCTCAAGGCATCGGACAGAAACGGCACGTTACATGCATCTCACTCGATTCGGGGGGAATGCCTGCACATGCACGCGGCGATCGCAGCCATCAGCGTGGTGGTCATTTTGTGGCTGGCGATGCGCGGCCTGTCCGATCCGTTCTACGGGCTGCTGGCTTTTATGGCGGCCTACGAGATCCAGCCCGGCGAGCTGTACCCCCCGCTCGCCATCCTGCACCTGGAGCGCGTGCTCGGCCTCGTCCTGGTCGTCTCCTTCGCCGCGCATCATTGCCGTCTGCGATTCCCTCCCGTGACTCGCTGGCTGCTGGCGTTCTACGGGGCCATGCTGGCGTCGACGCTGTTTGCCTTCTGGCGGTCGAACTCGGTGATGGCCGACGTCGCCTTTCTCGAAATCGTTCTCTACCATCTGATGCTCGTCGCGCTGCTCCACAGAAAGGAACAGATCCGCAAGGTGGTGGTCCTGATGATCGGGCTGGTCGCGTGGCTGGGCGGCAGCGCGGTGTGGGATTACCTGCACGGCGTGCGCGACTTCACCATGGGCATCGATCGCGCGGTCGGGCTGACCAGTTCAGCGGGCGACGCCGATTCGCTGGCTCTGACCATGGTGGCAGCGATGCCGCTCATGTTCCTCCTGATGGTGAAAGGCAATTCGAAGCCGACGCGCCTGTATGCGCTGGCCTGTTTCAGCATCGCGCTGGTAACGGTAGTTTCGACCGGCGCGCGCACCGCGTTTTTCGCCTTTCTTCTGCTGATGTTCATGTTGGTCTTCCGCAAAAAACAGAACCTGAAATTCCTGCCCGCTCTGGTGGTCGCGTTACCGCTCTTTTGGATCGCGATTCCCCAGCAGTACAAGCTGCGGTACGAATCCGTGAAGAGCCGCGATCACGACGAATCGTATACGGACCGGCTGCTCAGCTGGCAGGGCGGCGTGCAGATGTTCCTGCACAATCCGCTGACCGGTGTTGGACCGAACAACTACACCGATGCGAACGGCGAGAAGTACTGGCCGGTGCAGCCGCGCGTCTATCTCAATGCGCATTCGCTGTACTTCATCACGATCGGCGAGCTCGGCCTGCTGGGCGTGATCACCTTCGGCGGATACGTTTTCGTGCTGTTGCGGTTGAATCGGTCGCTGGCGAAGCGTTATCGCGACCCTGCCGACGAGGACCGGGTGATCGCCGGATTCGGCGGCGCCTGCACACTGACCGTGATCCTGCTGCTGTTCGCCGGATACTCCGGACACGATTTGTACCGCACCACGTGGTACTCTTTCGGAGCGATCAGCGCAGCCGTAGCGCTGTACCGGTCCGAAGAGGCGAAGGCAGAGGTATCCGCCCCAGCGGAGGCCGCGCCAAGACACCGGGTGCCGGCGTGGTCTCCGGACTTCGGCTCGCTGGGGCCATCTTCGGCGGCGCCATGGGCGCCAGTAGCCGAAACGATGCCGCCGGGCGCGAAGCTTGCTCTTGTGGAAAGCGCGCCGCGTGAAATAACGACCTGATTGGGGGATGGCTCCGGGCGGGAACGTTACAACCGGGCCCGCTTCGCGGTCTCGCTCGACTGGGAGTCGCCGGAAGTGGGATTGGCCGATGCCTCATCGGTGAGAAAGGTGCGGATCGCCTGCGGCAGCCGAGCCGCGCTGCGCGGAAAGATGCCATCGCCCGCGAGGCCGCTCGCATCGAGCGTGGTATCGGCAAGATAGCCGACGAATTGGTCCGCTTTGGCGCGCTTGACCCGGAGAGCGGTGGCAACAGCCGACTCTACCGCATGGGCCCCGGTCACTTCGAGCAGGACCATGTCGAAGGCCTGCCGGTGGAGATGGTTTTCGAGGCCGGAGTAGTCGCCGGCAAAGTGAACCTGAAATCCTTCTTTCCGGAGCGCATCATGCAGGGAACTGTCCAGACGTTCGCGGTCGCTGGCGAGCAGGATGGAAGGAACGGCTAACTGCGGATCGATGGGTTCTTTTTGAAAAACCACGGGCATGCATTCTCCTCTTGTGTTGTGAACCGCTTGAATTGTGTGCTTCCGACGCTGTCGCTCAATTTGTTGCCAGCGTATCGGTCAGGAAGCGCGCGGTCCGGAAGAAAGGAAACATCGGAAATAGGGCCAGCAGCCGCGCGAGGTAAGGAAAAAGCATGTGCGGGTCCAAACACGGCCGGAGCACTAAATGGCTGACTTTGCAGAGCTTGCCGCACGAAGCCAGCAGGCAACCAATCGCCTCCGGGAAGTTCCGCCATGGGGGAAAGCAGGTTTTCCCCGGCGTGGCGCATGCAGCCGTTGGTTGCAGGCCGCTGTAGCAAGGCGACCCCGCGGGACCGTGGAGCAGAAAGAACCAGGGTAGAGTCAGAGAGTGCGCGAGGTGGCGGAGTTCCTGGTCCATTTGCGGTCACAGGCGACACCTGACCTGCTGACAGCGATGCTGGTGTCCCCGGCGACCGCGGCCGAAGAAGCGCTGCACTCGACGTATGTGCGCTTTTCTCTGCTGGCGCTCAGCTCCATCTTCTTTCTCGTCGATCCATTTGCGGCCATTCCGTCATTCATCGCGATTACATCAGGCGTAGAGCCGCGGCGGCGGACGCGCATGGCGTGGAAGGCGGCGCTGACCTGCTGCATCGTACTCACCTCCTTCGCGCTGGCTGGGCAGTTTATCTTCAGCCTGTTCGGAATCAAGCTGCCGGCCTTCGAGATTGCCGGCGGGCTGATTTTGCTGCTCATCGGCATCGACATGCTGGAAGCGAAACGGTCGCCGACCCAGGAGTCCTACGACGAGGCACAGGAGGCGGCCGCCAAGGAAGACGCCGGCATCGTGCCGCTCGGGATCCCCATGCTGGCCGGGCCCGGAGCCATTTCCAGCGTCATGGTGCTCGTTGGACAGGCGCCGAATCGCTGGCAGATGCTTGCCATCCTCGGATCGATCGGCGTGACGTCGGCGGTGAGCTTTGTGGTGTTGAATGCTGCCGACCGCTTACGGAAGCTGTTGGGCGAAACCGGAATCCGGATTCTGGTCCGCATCATGGGGCTGTTGCTGGTCGCGCTGGCCATGCAGTTCTTCGTGAACGGAATGACGGACCTGGGACTGATCGCGCGGCACGAGTAGGACCCCGGCAGATCGGGCTGGGTCGGGTATAGTTTGGCGATGATCTTCTGGCGGTTGGCTGCAGTGGTTCTGATGACGACGGCCTGGATCGGAACGCCTTCGGAACCAAACTCATCGCCTGTGGTTACCCTCGAAAGCGGCGCAGTGCGCGGCTCGGCGAACGCGGCTCTGCCGAAAGGCGGCGAATTTCTCGGAATTCCCTTCGCCGCGCAGCCGGTGGGAGCGCTGCGATGGAGAGCTCCCCAGCGTCCGCCGCACTGGGATGGGGTGCGCGATGCGACGCAGTGGGGACCGGCGTGTCCGCAGGCGCCGAGCCCGTGGCTGCCGGAGATGATGGGCATTCAGCGGATGCGCACCGATGAGGCGTGCCTCTACCTCAACGTGTGGACGCCGGAGTTGCGTCCGCAGAAGCCGTTGCCGGTGTTTGTCTGGGTACATGGCGGCGGGAATGTCGAAGGATCGGGCCAGTGGCCGCCGCTGGGAGCGCCTCTGGCCGGGCAGGGCATTGTCGTCGTCAGTCTGAATTACCGGTTGGGCGTGTTTGGGTTCTACGCCTCGCCGGAACTCGATCGGGAAACGGCGCAGCATGTTTCCGGCAACTACGGGCACCTCGATCAGATCGCCGTGCTCGCGTGGGTGCAGCGGAATATCGCGCCGTTCGGCGGCGATCCGGCGCAGGTCACGATCGGTGGCGAGTCGTCGGGCGCGCTGGATGTCTGCGATTTGATGACGTCGCCCCTCGCGGCTGGACTGTTTCGCGGCGCCGTGATGGAAAGCGGCGTTTGCGTGGATGGCGTGGATCCGACGCTGCGGGAACTCGAAGCGGCCGACGCCGGGCTGGCGAAGGATTCCGGCATGCCGGCGGGGTCCGAAGAGTTAGCGGCGCTGCGAGCGCTGCCCGCCGATCGAATCTTCGCGGCGGCGGCGAAAGACGATGCTCTCGATTTCGAGCCCGCGGTGGATGGGTGGGTCCTGCCGCAGCAACCTGCGGTGGCGTTCGCGAAGAGCGAGCAGACGAAGGTTGCGGTGCTGGTGGGCAGCAATGACGCCGAGGTGTCGATCTTCGTGAGTCCTGTGGTCGGCGGCCATTCCTGGTGGCCGAAGACGGAAGCGGCCTACCGCGACTGGGTGCGAAAGAAATTCGGTCCGCTGGCAGAGCAAGTCCTGGCGGGGTATCCGGTGTATGCGGATGCCGACGTCCCGCTGGCATTTCGCACTATGTACACCGATTACGATTTTGGTTTCGGGACGTGGCTGCTGGCGAAGGATGCGAGAAACGTCGGAGAGGACGCGTATCTTTACCACTTCACTTATCTCGGACAGGGGCCGTTTGCCGAGCTAGGGGCGTTTCACAGCGAAGAGGAGATGTTCCTGAGCCGGCATTACTGGACGACCTGGATTGCGCGGCCGGAGGATGCGGTTTTGTCGCGAGCGATCATCGGATACTGGGCGCAGTTTGTGAAGACGGGGAACCCGAACGGGGCGGGGCTGCCGGTGTGGCCGGAGTTTGGCCGCAGCGGCGAGGCACAGGAGCTGGGCCGCCGCGTGGGCCCTGAGGCGGATCCGCGCCAGGAGAAGTGGGCGGTGTTCCAGCAATATCTGACGTCGCGCCTCGAGAAGCTGCACTGAAGGGGCTGCGGATGAGATAGGCCCGGAGTTCAAAAATTGCGAAACGGAGGATCGGCATGAGGCTGGTGGCTGCGGCAATCGGGGCAATGCTGTTCACGGGAGTGGCAGGAGCGCAGGAGCCCGTGTTCCTGGCGGCGACTCCGGCGACGGTGGCGTGGGGATACTACTGGGCGCAGGCCAAGCCGGTGCTGACCGTGCACTCGGGCGACACGGTGCGCATCCAGACGCTCTCCACCTGCGGCTCGAACGACCGCCTCGAGAAGGAGGGCGTCGAGGCCGAGGATATTCCCGCGTACAACCAGCCCATCTACGATCAGGTCAAGGACAGGGGCCCGGGCGGGCACATCCTGACCGGACCGGTGGCGATCGCGGAAGCGGAACCCGGCGACGTGCTCGAGGTGGACATCCTCAAGATCGATCTCGACGCGCCCTTTGCATGCAACGGGTTTGGCGCGGGACGCGGATTCCTGCCGGATGATTTCCCGTACGGCCGCAGCAAGATCATCCCGCTGGATCGCGAGAAGATGATCGGGCACTTTGGGCCGGGGATCGATATTCCGCTGCATCCATTCTTTGGGAGCATGGGCGATGCTCCGCCGGAGTCAGCGGGACGCTACAACAGCGCGCCGCCATGGATGCACGGCGGGAACATGGACAACAAAGAATTGGTAGCGGGGACGAAGCTGTTCCTGCCCGTGCATGCGAAAGGGGCGCTGTTCGAGACAGGTGACGGGCATGCGGGCCAGGGCAACGGCGAGGTGGACATCACCGCGATGGAGACCTTCCTCACCGGCACGTTCCGCTTCATCATCCACAAAGATCAGCATCTGCTGTGGCCGCGCGCGGAGACGCCGGGCTACTACATCAGTATGGGATTCAGCCCGGATTTGAAGACGGCAACGGAGATGGCCGTCCGCAACATGATCGATTTCCTGGTCACCGAGAAGCACCTGTCACGCGACGATGCCTACATGCTGACCAGCGTGGCGGCGGATGTCGACATCACGCAGCTGGTGGATGGGAATGTGGGCGTGCACGTGATGTGTCCGAAGGGGATCTTTAAGGACTGAGCGCCGCACACGCGAACTAAGCGTTCGGTGCGTTGGTGGCGGGCAGGTCGCGTCGGGGATCGGGTGCAGCGGGCTGAGGAACGGTCTGCAGAACGTGCTGCACTTCGCGAATTGGCGCAAGATGGCGTGTCTGCTGCCAGGTGTAGCGGATGCGATGCACCACGGTGACGGTCGAGATCACGGCCAGTACCCACAAGACCGGCGCCATGACCCCCCAGCGATCGAAGAGCGCGCCGAGGATGATGAGCACCACGCGCTCGGGCCGCTCCATGAACCCCACTTTACAGCTGCCGATGAGCGCTTCCGCGCGGGCGCGCGTGTAGCTGACCATCAGCGAGGTGATCATGACAAACGCCGCGAGAAAGACGTAGAACAGGCGGTTGCCGCGGGCGTAGAAGACCAGCAATCCGAAGAAGAGAACGACATCGGAGTAGCGATCGATGACCGAATCGAAGAAAGCTCCGAACACGGTGACCTGCTGGGTCTGGCGCGCGACGCGGCCATCCACCATATCGAAGATGCCGGCGCCGATGATCACCAGCCCCGCATAGAAGAACATGCGAACGTAGTTATGGGCGTTGGCAAACCCAAATAGAATCGCGGCTGTCGTGTTGATGAGCAGTCCGATGAACGTCAGCGCGTTGGGCGAGATACGGGTGAGCGAGAGGCCGTCGACAATCGCCTGCAGCACGACGCCGCACGCGCGCCCGAAGGCGCTCGTCCAGGTGTGGCGCGACTGACGGTCTGCTTCGTTGTAAGGGGCCATACGGCCTCTACTTTCCCGCTTTCGCTGCAGCTTCGCTCTCTGCTTCGTCGTGAATCGTAGCCAGCTTCAGGATCTCCAGCTCGCGGTTGCCACTCGGCGTGACCACCGTCGCCATGTCGCCTACCTGCTTGCCTACCAGCGCCTTGCCAATGGGCGAGGTGGTCGAGATGAGTCCCTTGCTGACGTCCGACTCTTCGCTGGTGACCAGCTTGTACTCGATTTTCTCATCCTTGGAGGTGTCGTAGACGAGCACCGTGGATCCGAAGGCCGCGCGATCGCGGGGTATATTGGCGAGGTTCACGAGCGCCAGCTCGGCCATCCGCTTCTTGAGCTGCCCAAGGCGGGCGTTGACGAAGTCCTGGCGCTGCTTGGCCATGTGATATTCGGCGTTCTCGCTCAGGTCGCCCATGGCGACGGCCTTCTTGATCTCCGCAGGAAGCTCGTGGGCCAGCTCGTGTTCGAGCTGCCTGATCTCTTCCTGAAGCTTCTTTTTGATGTGTTCGGGCATGCAGTGGTCCTTTACCGGGTGCATCCGCTCGGGCAATAAAAATGCGCGGGAGCCGTGAAGCTTCCCGTCGCATTGCTCATGTTGCGACAGAGCGGGTAACCTTCCCGTGGACTGGGAATAATGTAGAGCCTGCGAGGCTGAGATTACCGCCTCCGCCTCGATTATACGATGCCGGTCCGGGCGCGACGGGCATCGAGGAAACTCTGCAATATCAATACGGCAGCCACCTGATCGACGACCTTGCGATGCTCCGACAGCGGTCGGCCGGCGGCATGCAGATGGCGGTGGGCTTCTGCCGAAGTAAGCCGCTCGTCCCACAGGTGCACGGGGAGAGCGAAGGTCGCGCGAAGGGTTTCGGCGAATGCCTGCGTCTTTGCGGCCTGCGGGCTCAGGTCGCCGGAGAGATACAGCGGGTTGCCGAGGACGATTGCCTCGCAGCCAAATTTTCGCAGCAAACGCCCGAGCGACTTCAGGTCCTGTTTTGTGTTGCGGCGGACCAGGGTCAGCACCGGTTGAGCCGTGAGGCCCAGTTCGTCGGAGACAGCGACGCCGATGCGGCGACCGCCGAAATCGAGGCCGAGCAGGCGCGGTTCCACAGGACAGGGTACAGGCTGCCGCGGCCCCCGTACAGGAGGTCGCGATCGGTTGCGGCAGGCAGGCCTCGCAGCCTCCATGCGAAGATATATGGCGCATCTTACAATCAGATAGAGGAATCAAAAGACAAGGGTTCCCGGACTTGTTACGACGCTTTCTTCTCCTGCTTGCAGTATTGATTCTGGCGGCCGTTGGCGTGGCAGCGTTTGCGCTGCTGGTCTCTGCCGGACCGCGCACCGAGACCTTCGTGGACATCAGTCCCGGCATGTCCACCATGCAGATTGCCGGCCAGCTGAAGCAGCAGGGCATCATCCGGAGCAAAGACGTCTTTCTGGGGCTGTACGTCGTTCGTGGGCGAACGCTCAAGGCGGGAACCTATCGCTTCGATCATCCCGCTCCGATGACCGAGGTCTGGGCTCGCATGCGGCGCGGCGACGTTTACAAGATTCAGGTCACGATTCCGGAAGGGTCAAATATCTACGACATCGCCGCGCGGCTTGAGTCGGCAGGACTCGGACCGAAAACCGCCTTCGTCGTGGCGGCCAAACAAAATATCGCGCTGATTGCGGACCTGGACAAGACGGCCCCCAGCGTCGAAGGCTATTTGTTTCCAGACACCTATTCGTTCCAGCCGCACACGATGCCGGATGAGATGATAGCGACGATGGTGCGGCGCTTCCGCCAGGTCGCCCAGCAACTTGGCCTCGCCAGCGACGATCACCAGATCGTGACGCTGGCCTCCCTTGTGGAAAAAGAGACACCGATTGACAGCGAGCGGCCCCTGGTGGCCAGCGTTTTCGAGAACCGCCTGGAGAAGAATATGCCGCTCATGACGGATCCTTCGGTCATTTATGCGGCTTTACTGGAAGGGCGCTATCGGGGAACGATCTATCAATCCGATCTGGACTCGGACTCGTCTTACAACACCTATCGTCATGCGGGCCTGCCTCCCGGCCCGATCTGCAATCCCGGCATGAAGTCGCTGGCCGCCGCCATGCATCCTGCTCAGACGGACTATCTCTATTTCGTGGCGGCGGGCGCGGACCCCTCCGGACAGTCGCGCTTTTCCGCGACGCTGGAGCAGCATGCCAAGGATGTGGAGGAATACCGGCGCGCCGTGCGGCAGCAGGGTGGCACGCCGTGATGGCCGGGACGGGTGGCTGTTCCCGGACCAACGAACTCACCGCCGAAGTTCGCCATACTACTCGCAGTGTGCCGAGCTGAACGAATGCGAAGACGAAAGCATCGGGTGCCGCGCAACGCGTTCCTGGCGATGATGACTCTGGCGCTGCCGGCGCTGAACGGGTGCCTCTGGCATACCCGCAAGGTGCCGCAGGCGAAACTGCCGGAGAATGTGCTTTCGGCTCCTCCCCCGCAACTCGTCGACATCATCAACAAGCAGTACGACTCGATTCATTCGCTCTTCGCCGGCGTCACGTTCACTGCGACCGAAGGCGGGGCGCTGAAGGGAAGCGAAAAGACCATCGCGCCGTTCAGCGGATACATCTTTCTGCGCAAGCCGGAATCGCTGCGCGTGATTGGGTATCTCCCTGTGGTCCACACGGTGGCGTTCGACATGGTCAGCGACGGGAATACCTTCAAACTGGTCATTCCGCCGAAGAGCAAAGCCATTGAAGGCCCGAACAGCATCAGCCAGCCGTCTTCCAATTCCATCGAGAACATGCGGCCCTACATGTTTGTCGATTCGATGGTGATTCCAAAGATCGGGCCGGACGATCTGTTGTCGGTCACCGGCGACACCACCACGATCGTCGATCCGAAAACGCGCAAGCTGGTGCTGCGCCCGGATTACCTGCTCGCAGTATCGGACCGGCAGGGCACCAGCAATATTTTGCTCATCCACCGCGTGATTCGCTTCAGCCGCATCGATCTGCGCCCGGTCGAAGAAGATATCTACGGCTCCGACGGCCAGGTGCAGACGCAGGCGATCTATGGGCCGCTGCAGACGTTCGGGAGCGAACACTTTCCTGGCACCATCACGATCAAATGGCCATTGCAGGAGCAGCAGATTCTGATTACGCTGCAAAAACTGCGCGTCAATACGACGCTGACCGACGATCAGTTCGAGCTCAGGATTCCGGAAGGTATGCAGGTGCAGCAGCTGCACTGACGGAGCCGGCAGGACCCGGAGAATCGGACCGAGCTAAAGCGGCCGATCGGTGTAGAGCGTCTTGTCGGAAAGCTCCTGAATGAGATAGAGCCGCGACCCCAGCAAACGCTCGACGTGCTGGTGGAAATCGCCGGGCACGAAGAGAATATGGCGCGGACCGTTCCCCCAGAGCCGCAGCAGATCCTGATCGCTGAGGAAGATGTGCGGCGCGTCGGGATAATCGGCGCCCCAGATCATCGAGGAGCCGAACAGCTCGTGGGGGTCTTCTTCGGGGTCAGGCTGAAAATAGGAGCGGCTGCCGTGCACCAGCAGCACCTGGCGACGCGTGTAAAAAGGGATCGATGAGCCGTCGGACTGGTCGCCGTAGAGGAGAATCTGCGCATCGCCATTGCCCGGCGCTGCCACGATGCGGTTGATGGTATCGGCCATCGCCCGTGACGAGAGCAGCGGCTCAAAGCGCACCAGCGCGATGTGCGCGGCGATGAGAATCATGCCGACAGTGAAAGCTGCCGTGACGGTAGCCTCGAAAGCGTGGCCGCGGCGGCGCAGTCGCCAGGCGGCGATCGGTCCCAGCAGAAATACGAGGGCAGCGAGCGCGGCGGGCATCCGCAAAGAGGCAAAGGCCGGGCCGGTGAGATCGAAGAAATGCGACGTAGCGAGCGAATAATCGCCCACGCCGCGGTGCGCCATCAGCGTGCCCACGTCAGCCACGAAAGGCAGATGGCGCGACTGCCACAGTCCCCAGCTGAGCACACCCGCAACAGCAACACCGATGACCACGAAAAAGATATGCGCGGCGCTGAGCCAGGCAGCCGATGGGTGACGCGGCTCGGGCGACTCCTCGACGGTGGCGAGCGCTCCCGCGACGAGCATGAGCGCGGCCGGATAGATGGGCCAGGTGTAGTACTCCTGGTTGGTGGAGACCGCGAAGAAGAGGAGAACGAACGCTGTATAGATCCCCAGCAGCAGGCTGGTGCGCGCGCGAAAGCGCAGTCGCGCGGCGAGCAGGGAGGACTCCTGCGCCGTCAGCCGAGGATCGAGAAACTGGATGGTGTTGGTGGATTCGGAGCGGAGATCCGAGGCAAACAGGTGGCGATTGCGCCAGGCGCGGCGCAGGGCCAGGGGCACAAAAAGGCTCCAGGGAAAAAGCCAGACGAGTTGTCCGAGCCAGAAGATCGAAAATGGCTGGCGGTTGTAGTCATCGGGGTAGCGCTTCCCGAGGAAACGCAAAAAGTGCTCGTTGATGAAATAGAACCAGAAGAAGCCGTGGACGTGGCCCGGCGAAGGAACATCGCCGACCGGATGGCCGTAGCCAGGATTTCGCAGGCCGGCGAAAATATGCCACGGCGCGCCGATTGCCAGGAAAAGCAGCAGTCCCGTGAACAGGCGGAATTCGCGCCAGCGGCGCCACTCGCCCGTCAACGCGAGGTAAGGAATGACAGCCGCTGCGAAGAAAACCGGAGCGATGAGCCCTTTGGCGAGCAAAGCCAGCGCGATGGAGCCGTACGCGACGTAAAATCGCGACGGCTTGCGGTCCTCCAGTCCCGTCAGGAAACAGTAGAGCGCGAGGATAAGAAGAAAGGTGAGGATCGATTCCGGAATGAGAAAGCGCGTGAAGAGAAACACGCCGATGCTGGTGAACATCGCCAGCGCAGCGTAAAACGCGGCCCGGTCGCCCCACGCGCGGCGGCTCCAGAACCAGGCGACGATGGCGCATCCCAGCACGCCCAGCGCCATGGGCAGGTGCGTGGCAAAAACATTGAAGCCGAAGAGAAAGTAATCGACGGCAACCATCCAGTACGGCAGGGGTGGTTTCTCGAGATAGCGGATGCCGTTGACATAGAGCGTGACCCAGTTGCCGCTGATCGCGATATGCTGGGCGGCCTGGGCGTGGGTCGCGTCGGCGTCATCGAGCAGCGATGGCGAAAAAAGCGCAACGCCGAAGACCGAGAGGAAGACGAGCAGAAGCAGCGTCCAGGCATTGCGCGCCGTGGCGAAGAACGCGGAGCGGGCGGCTGGCGGCCCTGTTTGTGCCGTCGAAGAACGGGGCGGACTCATTTGTTCACGGCCAGGCACAAAGTTCAGAATAACAGTGAGGCCGCGCCGAACCTGGAACCGGCAGTGAGCCAAAGGGCAGCCTGCTGAGGCGCCGCGGCGCACCGCCTCCTGCGAATGGATCGGGCTTCGAGGGGCTGCACGCGGCCATGAGGTTGGGGCAATCATGAACGGGGAACTAACCAATATCAGAAGGCTCGCCGCCGCGCTGCGGGACAATCTGCAGCAGTGCGCGAAGGATCCGGATGTGGATGCAGTGCACGACACGCGCACCGGAACGCGGCGCCTGCAGGCCACGCTGGAGAACGTGGTCCGCGAAACCCCTGGCGATGAGGCAGGCAGGCCGATTCGCGATGCGGCTGCGTCTGTGATGCGGGTGCTCAAAAAAACTCGCCGCGCCGCGGCTCCGGTGCGGGATATTGACGTTCATCGCAAGCTCCTGGAGAAGCTGACAAAGCGCGCGCTCGGCATGCGGAGCGGCGAGGACAAAGCAGAAAACGTCGGCCACGCGAAGAACGCCTCTGCAGAGCGCACACCCGATCTTCTTGAAACGCCGGAACTCGGTCTGCGCGCCACCGGCCTCGAGCAACAGGCGGGCGAGCTCGACGCCTGGCTCAGGGACCGGCGCGACCGCCAGTCGGCATCGCTCCAGTCGCAGGCGGCCGGTCTTGCCGCGAAATTCGACAAGCGCCTGGCGGAACTGGATCGCGCGCTCGCGGGCCATACCCGGCGCAGCCGCATCAAGCCTCCGGCCGAACTGGCCCTCGACAGCTTTGCGCGGCTCGCCGCGGAGATGCAGTTGCTCGATGCGACGAACCTGCACGATTTTCGCAAAGGAGCCAAGAAGGCCCGCTATGTAGCCGAACTGGCGGCGCAGGACGACACGCACGCCACTCTGGTGGGCAAAACGCTGAAGAAGCTTCAGGACGAGATCGGCGACTGGCACGACTGGCTGGTGCTTGCCGACGAGGCGCAGGCCGCGCTCGAAGATCGCGGCGCTGAGCTGACGGCGCTGATTGAGAAAGAGCGGGAACAGCATTTTGTCGCAGCGATGAAGATGGCGGCAAAGCTGCGCGGTCCGCTGATCGGAGAGTGGCTGGCGGCGGGACAGCGCCGGGGAAGAAAACCGAGAACCAGCGCGTCCGCAACCGCCGCACGCAAAGAGGCAGGAAGCAAGGCACGAGTTCGCGGCAGCGGCCGAGTTCCTCAGCGATCGGCACGCGCTCCCCGCCGCCAGGCGACGTAGCCACCCGGTTTTCCGCGAGCCTCGCTCGTGTATCGTGCTGGAGAAACCAATTCGCGCGAGAGCAGGCGCGCGATCACAAGATCATGCAAACCTTCGCGGCCATCGATATCGGATCGAACTCCTGCCGGCTGAAGATCGGCCGCGTCGTGCAGCACAAGCTGCGCATCGTGCACGAAGACCGCGAGGTCACGCGGCTCGGCGCCAGCGTCTTCGAGAGCGGCATCGTTTCCCCTGAGGCGATGGCCGCGACGCTGCGCACCCTCAAGCGCTTCCATAAGGCGGTTCAGACGCATGGCGCCGATCGCATCCGCGCCGTGGCCACGTCCGCCATGCGCGATGCGCGCAACTCCCGCGCGTTTCTGGCGTGGGTGCGCGACGAAACCGGGTGGGATGTCGAAATCATCTCGGGTCTCGAAGAGGCGCGGCTCATCCATCGCGGCGTCGTGGAGAACGAGCCGGGCGCCGGCGGCCGCTGCGTGCTGATCGACGTCGGCGGCGGCAGTTGCGAGATTACGCTCTCCGAACACAAGCGCATCCGCGAGACCTTCAGCCTGCCGCTGGGCGCCGTGCGGCTGACTCAGGAATTCCTGCGCAGCGAGGTGCCGGATCAGGATGAGATTCGCCGTCTGCGGCAGTTCATCGACCGCGAACTGCGGCGCGCCAGGCGGCGGCTGCTCCCCGGCCCCAGCGGCAAGCTGGGGGTACGGCTGGCGATTGGAACCTCGGGCACAGCCGCGGCGCTTGCCGATGCAGGCAAGGCCTTCGCGAAAAAGCGATCCGGCAAAAGCCTCGGCGGGCAGGAACTCATTCCGGCGCACGTCGTTCGCAAGCTCTGCAACCGGCTGACGAAGATGAACAACAGCCAGCGTTCCAGCGTGCCGGGGATCGGGCCGCGCCGCTCGGAGATCATCGTCGCCGGGTCGCACGTCTTCGCCGAGATTCTGGAGCAGTTTGGTTTGCCCGGCTTCCGCTATTCGCCGATGGGGCTGCGCGACGGCATCCTGGCGCAGATGCTGGCCGAGCAGGATTCGCGCGCCTCCGTGCATCAGCAGTTCGAGCGCGAACGCTGGCAGGCGGTCGAGGAGGCTTGCCGGCGTTACGGGATCGATCCGCGCCAGGCCGAGCCGGTGCGCCAGCATGCGGCGCAGATGTTTCGCGACCTGGCTGCGGTTCACAATCTGCCGCCGGAATACTCCACCTGGCTGCAGGCAGCAGCCCTGCTGCGCGACATCGGCAAGTTTCTCAACCACCAGGGCTACCACCGGCACGCGCAGTACATCATCGCCAACTCGGAACTGTACGGGTTCACGCCGCAGCAGCGCGTCATCACGTCTGCCATCGCGCGCTATCAGGGCAAGAGCCGGCCCGAGCCGGAAGGCCGCACGATGCGCCAGGTGCCGCCGGACGAGTACGAGCACGTACGCCGCGCCGTGGTGCTGCTGCGCCTGGCCGTCGCTCTCAATCAGGATCGCGCCAGCGACGTGCTCAAAGTGCGGGTGCGCGTGTATCCGAAGCGCGTGCTGCTGGAGCTGCTCCCCGGCCGCACCGGGGCCGAGCTCGAGCTGTGGTCGCTGCGCAAAGAGGCGGCTTACTTCCGCGAAGTCTTCGGCCGCGATCTCTTCGTCGCTTTTTTGGAATAGGCGCCGCGTAGAATGCGCGGATCGACCAGCCAGTGCAGCGTTCCGGGCAGGCGGCTGCAGTCCACGCGAGCCACCGCGCCCTTGCGCATGCGGATACTGGTGCGGCCGGCCGGCGCGATCAGCGAACCGAGAAAAATCGGGATGTTGGGATTGTGTCCGACGACCAGGACGTTCTCGTATTTCTCCAGGCTGCGGACGAGCGCCTGGAATTTGTGCGCGGGGGCATCGGGCGCAAGCGCGTCGCTAATCTCGATTTTGGAGTCGTAGCCGGTTTCGGTGCCTACCAGGGAGGCGGTCTGCAGCGCGCGCTTCAGCGGGCTCGAGAAGACGCGGTCAAACTGAAGGTTGAGCGCGTTCAGAAAGCTGCCGACCAGAATGCATTGCTGCTTTCCCTCCTTGTCGAGAGGGCGCTTTACGTCAACAACAGGATTGGCGCGGCGGGTGCCCGCGCTCGCATGGCGCAGAATATAAAGGTTCATGAGTGGATTGCCGGAATCTTTCCGTGCCCTCATTCGCGGGGCATTTCATCAGATTGTAACAATGGAGATGCGCCCCGATTGTTAATTTTGCGGGGCGCTCAAAACCCGCGTGTCACCGGCTGCGGCGCTGGGATCGGCCCTGGATAGGGCTCAGGATCAGGGTCTGGCGGAGGTCCCGGCGCAGGCGTGGGCTCAGGAACCTGAGGCGGTCCTGGAAACGGCTCGGGTCCGGGATCGATGCCGGGCAGCGGCCCGGCGGGGGGTGCGAATTCCTCAAAAAGAGTCACTTCTTTGTGGGAGCGTTGCGCGCGTGTCGCGGTTGTCTGCAATTCCCAGACTTCCGAGACGAGCAGGCCGCCGAGCCAGGAGCCCGAACTCCCGCGCCGGAAGCCGGCCCCGCTGAGCAACTCCCGCCACGGCGGGATTTCCCGAACCGCCAGGCCGGTGAGCACGCGGAACGAGGCATAGAGAAAGCCGATGACGCCGCGCGCCAGCCATGCGCGGATCCGGCCCCTCTCGGGCACCTGGAATTCTGAGACGACCCACACCGCTCCCGGGGCCAGATGTGGCCAGAGGCGAGCGATGAGTTCTTCGGCCTCTGCGGAACTGAGGCAATCGAGAAAAAAATGCGTTACGACCAGGTCGTAGCCATCGGCCAGTGGTTCAAATCCGCGCGCGTCGGCGCAGGACGTCGTGAGGCGCGCAGCCGCACCCGAGCGCGCGACGCGCTCCCGCAGCAGACGAAGCATCTCCGGACTGGCATCGATGGCGTCAGCGTGGAGGTGCGGGTTCGCAGCCAGCAGCTTCGCGGTAAAGCGGCCGTCGCCGTCGCCCAGCATGAGGGCGCGGCGCGCATGCCCGAGGCGCGGCAGATGCGCGAAGCGGCAGCGCTCGAGCATGGGGCCGAACGACAGGTACTCCATCGCCCGATAGATCCGCGCCACCCGATCGAAGCGCGCTGGCTGTGGGGTTAGAGACGCCATGGAATCAGCAGCAGCAGCGGCGTCAGCAGCACCGCGTCGGCCAGAATGCGCAGCGCGAGGGTCGACAGGGCCTCGACCGCAGCCTGTTTCTGCAGCGCGCGGCGACGGTCGCGGTCCAGCGCGAAGAGCAGCATGGCGGAAGCCGCAACAGCCGCAGCCACCCGAAGCGCTCCGGGATTGCCGGTCACGGCCAGGAAGGCTGCCGCCACGGCCGCCAGCGAAAGAGCCGGGATGGAAACCACAAATCGGTGAGCCGCTGGTTCGGTCCGTTCCCACACGTGAATCGCCCGGCAATTGAGCCAGCACAGCGCGGCAAAGAGGGGAACCAGCCAGCACAGCTCTGCGTGCGTCGCGGTCGATTGCGACCAGGCCGGTACCGCGCAGGTGCAGGCGAAGACGATTCCGACGACCAACTCGCGCGGAAAGCGAGAGCGCAGGCGCCGACCGTGCGCGGCGAGAAAGTAGAGGACGGCGACGCCGAAGAGCAGGGTGTCTTCGCGGCGCGCCGCGGCCGGCATCTTCGCAACGGCCCATAGCAGCGGGACGGAAGCGGCGACTCCGGCCATCAACAACGCCCGCCGGTGTCTCGCGTGGAAGAAGTGCCGGTCCTGCAGACCGCTCGGATCAGCGCCCGCGCGCCCATCGAGCAGACGGTCTGCGATATAGAGGAGCCATGTGCCAATTCCCAGTACCGCGAGAGTGACGGCCGACGCCTGCACGTGCGTCCCGCGCGCGAAACTCCACGCCCACAGCACGGCAACAGTGGGCGCATCGAGGCTGAGCAGATGCCAGAAGACGGGAATCGCCGCCACACGCGAGCGGCGGCGCTCCTTCACGCTGGGGAGTGAAGCGGCAAGGGCCACATCTCCATTTTAAAAGTGAAAGTGGTACCGAACCTCCCCGTAAATCTGCCGCGGATCATTTTCATGGAAGCCGCCGAAGGTGAGGCTGTTGTCGAGCAGCACGCGGGTATTGGCGACGTTGGTTGCATTCACGTCGGCCGACCACTGCTCGCCAAACTCCTTGCCCAGGGCCAGATCGCAGGTGGTGTGGCCAGGGAGATAATTCCCGAGATACGGCGAGGGCGGAGAAGAATATCCGTTGGAGAAGCCAGAGCCGTAGTAGACGTTCACCGATCCCCACACGTGCGCCGGCAGATTGCCGTCCATGCCGGCATTGAGCGTGTTGCGCTGGTCGTGATCGAGCGCGGAATAGCCTGGGGCGACGGCACAGTCGGCGGAGCTGGGGGGATAGCAGATGAGGCCGCCGGTGATGGGGCCGATCTGCTCCGCGAGCTGGTTGGAGTAAGCCAGGTGCGCCTGTCCGTAGCGCCACAGCCGGGGCGAGCGGAGGGTCAGCTCCCAGCCGTTGATCTTCGCGCCCTGCACCGTGATGGGAATGAAGATGTCCGATTCCCCGATGTTGCTGTGGTCGAGAAAGTTGTTTGCGCGGGTCTCGAAGGTGTCCGCGTCGAGCAGCCAGCCGCGCCAGGGCATTTGCACACCGAACTGATGTTCTTCATCGCGCTCGCCGCGCAGAGGCACGAAGCTGGTGTCGCTTCCCTGCGCATAACGGAGCAGCGGCCCCGCAACGGACGTGAGCGGCGGAGGCTGATAGAAACGGCCGTAGAATCCGCGAAACACCCAGTTGAGCTTCGGAATCTGCACGGCCATGCCGACGCGCGGATCGATGACATTCTCGGTAATTGCGGCCGCAAAGTGCGATTGCCGCGCTCCCCCAGTCAGCGTGAGCCACGGCGTCGGCCGGAAATTGTCTTCGACGAAGACCTCTTCCACACCTCCCGTGACGATGTTGTTTTCGGAAAAATTGCTCGCGCTCCCGTCGTTGAAGACGACCCCGAAGAGATCGTTCTCATGCTGCGCGTATCCATAGAGCCCGGCCTTCAGCGAGTTCTGCCGCACGCTGGTGGAGAAGTACGCCTGCGCGCCGCTGTACTGTCCGGTCTGGCGCGCCGTGGTGGCCGTCGGCAGATCGTGAGAATTGGGCTGATAGTTCGCGTCGTTGTCGTGGTAGAACGGAGAAATCTCGAAGAGAGTCGACGCGCTGAGCGTGTGTACCCAGGAAAAGATGGAGTAGCCGTCGGTTTCATGATCGCCGTCGCGCAGCCCCGATGAATTGTAGAGCTGATTCTGCCAGTCGTTCGGGTTGGGATCGTAAGGAATCTGATAGTAATCGGTGCGGAGTTGTCCATCGAAGCGCAGCTGATCGTGGGGGTCGCGGTTGTCGATCAGCGAAGTGAAGCCGCCATACCCATTGGCGGCATCATGGACAGGCTTCTCGATCGGCGGCATCAGTCCATAGTTGCTGCGATTGCCATTGAGCGCTGCAAACCACGCGAATCGCTCGGAATGGTTGCCGAAGCTGAGCTGGCTGTCGGTCTGGTCGAAGCTTCCGAACGTAGTCACCAGGTCGCCCTCGCGATTCATTTCAAAGCCGGTGCGCGGCATCACGTTGAACATGCCGTAGGTGCGGTCGCCCACGTCGGCGTTGTAGCTGCCGCGGTCGATCTCCACAGTATCGATGTCGCGCGGATTGACCTGCGGCCCGACGTTGCTGGCAATATTGGTGTTGGGAATCGGCACGCCGTCGATCATCCAGTTCAGCTCGTGCCCGCCGCGCATGTGCAGCATGTCGTGGGTCATGTAGGCGCCCGGCGTGTAATCGGTGATCATGGCCAGGCTGTTGGTGCGATCCGCGCCCGGCGTCTCTTCGATCTCCGCGCGCGTCACCATCGTTTCCGGAGTGACCGTATCCACGTCAGCCGACTGCGGCTCGGCGTGCACCGCTGCCGATTCGTGGACAGCGGCAATCTGCAGTGGAAAGTGCAGGATGTCGGAGCCGTTTGACGTGACGGCGAGCGTCTGCACGAGATCGGCAAACCCCTCGCTGGAGACAGTCACGGTATAGACGCCGGGAGGAACAGCGGGGATGGAGAAGGCGCCATCGGCGTCACTCTCCGCGGTGAACGAAAGGTCGGAGTGGGCGGCGCGCAGCACAATGCGCGCTCCCGCGATGGGGCGGTGCTGCGGGTCGTGCACGATCCCCTGCACCTGACCGAGAGTGGAGGCGCGGGCGAGGGGCGCGGCGAGCAGACACAGCAGCGCCAGCGCCAGAGGAAGCTTTCGGGGCATGATCGTTCTCCTCAGTTGGCAACATGTAGCAGTCACGGTTGCAAAGACGGACGCGTGCAGTTCAACTGCATTGCGTTCCGTCTTCGTGGCTGATTACAGGCTGAGGAGCGCGGGAGGACCGCGTTTTTGGCGGGTGCGATCGGCGGAGATCCGATAGCCGGCTTCGGCTTCCGCGACCACGGCCGCGGCGACGGCAGCCTGCCTGGCGATGGCCGGAGCCCGGTATGCGACGAAAGCATGCGGCAGCATGAGCGCGATGCCGGTGAACGGGTAGCAGGGGCACCTTGCCGTTATGGTTTGGTACCGCGACGACACCCTCATCGACGCATACATTGCGCAGTGGTGTTTGCCGTTGCGCCGGCAGCAGGCGGGCAGCGAAGCTTCATCCGGACCCGAGGTGAAGAGCGGCGCAATCAGCGGAAAGCTGAATCCGACCAGCAAAAGCAAGGCCAGCGCGCGTCGCATGAGACACATCGTAGCAGCAGGAATGCGACGAGCGTCAAATTGGACGTGACTTGGCGCTGGCTCGAGCCGGCAAACAGGAGCCGCAGCCGCGCACCTCTTATTGCTGCGCCGTGTAGCCTTCCTGCACCAGCGGATACACGTCTTTTTTCAGTGTCGTGAGGCTGAGACGCTGGTAGGCGGATGCCGAAGCGTCCGTGGTGGGAACAAACGTAAGCGTGTACTGGTTGTGCAGCAGCGCGACCAGCTTGTTGAAGGCCTCGTCGGACTTGTCGTGCTTGCCCTCAATCATGTAGCCACCGGTCGCGGAGCAGATGTGCTCAAGCGTCGGCCTGCCGTCTTCCTGCGGTTGCTGAGACGGGCTCTGACCGCCGCGGCCGCCCCCGCCGCCCGGATAGCCTCCACCGCCGCCGGGGTAGCCGCCTCCGCCGCCGGGAAAGCCTCCGCCGTGGTGTCCCGTGTTCTGCCCGGAATTGGCGGGCCGTTCCGCTTCGCTCTTGTAGTAGATGGCAAAGATCGCCGCGTTCGCGCTCTGCGCGGCTTCCACCGCGTCCGACATACTTTCCTTACTGCCATGATCGACGCCATCCGTGACCAGAACGATCACGTGCTGCCCCGGCATCTTCTTCAGCTCTTCCGTGGCCGCGAGATAGATGGCGTCATACAGCGTTCCACCGCTGCCGCCCCGGTGCGAGCTATCCGCGCTCTGGTCGCTGCTGTTGCTGTTGTCGCCGCCGCTCTGGCCAAATTGCGGCGAGCCAAGCTGGTTGATGCCATCGTGCAGCTTGCTCGCGGTCGCCGTGGGATCGGCCAGCAGATCCACTTCATTGGCGTACTGGATCACGAATGCCTGGTCCTGCGTGCCGGGCAGAATGTGATCGACGAAATGAACCGCGCCCAGCCGTTCGTCGCCCAGCTCCAGGCGCTGCCCCGAGCTGGTTTGCCCGATGATGCCGAACACGGCGGGCGTAGGCGCGGCCGGCCCGAACGACTGGATCTTCTGCTCCGCGCCGTTGTCGGTCAGCTTCAGATCGGCGGCGGTCAGGTTCTTTACCGGGTTTCCCTTGTCGTCGACCACCGTGACCGGCAGCGAGACGGCTCCAACGCTCGAATTGACGACTGGGCCGCTCGGCTGGGTTTCCTGCGGCTTCGCGGCCGGGGCGGTCGTCTGTGCGCAGAGCGTCAGAGAGGGAAGAGTCACGAGCGCGGCGAAACTGGCCGCGGCAAAAAACTTGCGAAAGGCAAAATCAGGCTTCATGGATTGTCCTGGATGTCCTTTGAACCCTGCCATTAGACGGTGGAAGGGGCCGAGGGGTTTCGTCCCTGCCCAACCGCTCTCCAGCGTATTTTATGAGTCGCGGCGCTTCCAAAGCCAATAATCGAGAGAGAAGCGCCCCGCTCCGAACGCCAGCACCAGCACTGCGGCGAAGAGGAACGTGTAGGGATCCGCGCCGTAAAACTTGCCGGGGTCGCTGACGATGGACCGCAGCGCGTCGCGGTCGGCCAGCACATAGGCGCCAATCATGTCGCCGGCGAGCAACAGGCCGGTGAGCCGCGTGCCGAGGCCGACGATGAGCAGGATGCCGCCGACCAGTTCCAGCACGGAAATGATCACAACCGTAGGGCCCGGCGCCGGCAGGCCGAGGCTCGAGAAGAATTGCGTGGCCATATCGAGATGATGCAGCCGCCCCCATCCCGATTGCGCGAATTGCCATCCCCAGTACAGGCGTACCAGCAGCAGCAGGGGAGACTGCAGCGCGGCGGAGCCAAACTGAAAGCGGCGGTAGAGACGCGCGAGAAAACCTGCGGATGGGGTCGGGGAGGGTTGCGTGGCTGGCGTACTCATCGATCGACGTTCCTCGGGCATGTTGGGACGATGCTATTCCGTGAACCACCCCAGCATAGCCCAGGTGGCGAAGGCATCCTGCAGAAAGGCAGGCCGCTGGTCCTCGTGCATTTCGCTGGCGGCGAACGCTGCCTCGATCGCCTCGCCCAGCGGCTTGCCGTCTGCCAGCGTCTCGAGCAGGCGGAATTCCTCAGCAGAAACGGGCTTGTACCACACGGTATTTTCGTGGCGATGGACGACCAGGTGCATCGGCCGCGGCGCCAGCGCCGCCACCTGCCGTACATGGCGCCGCTTCCGCGCGCTGCTCGCATTGTTCGTCGAGGCCGCGCTGCTCCCGTTTTCCGTGCGCACCTGGAGCAGCAAATCGTCGACGGGATACGAGAGCTCCAGCAGGCGCACGTGGGGCTGCAGATGCAGCTTCGAGTCCTCGTTCACGCCGGCGAACGCCTCGCCCCGCAGCGGCGGCTTCTGTTCCGCATCGAAGGCCTCGATGTGCGCCCACTCCAGGCGCACCATGTCGAGCGCCAGCGTCGCGTGCGGCGCCACGAAATCCTGATGCTCGGTGAGCCACGGCTCCAGCCGCGAACCGAGGTTGCGCAGCGAGAACGACTCCGAAGGGCAGTCGGTGAGGTAGGCGCGCATGAGCGTATCGAACCGCTTGCGCCCAACGATCGCCTCCAGCCCCGGGAAGTCCTCTTCAAACGACGTATAGAGGCGAAACCAGTACTGGCGGTTGTAGATTTCCAGCCGCTCGAACGAAGTGAGCCGGTCGTTGGG
This sequence comes from Acidobacteriaceae bacterium, assembly GCA_049802575.1. Classification (GTDB taxonomy): domain Bacteria; phylum Acidobacteriota; class Terriglobia; order Terriglobales; family Acidobacteriaceae; genus Palsa-343. The sequence continues at coordinate 61,910 of JBARMS010000216.1, forward strand.
GCGGATGATCGCCTCCGCCTCGCTGTCGTTCGAAGTGCCGTCGCGCCGCCGGCGCGGCATCGTCTCTGCGCGGGTGAGCGGATGCATCACTGCGGCAGCCATGCGCCGCTGGATCTCGAGCAGGCCTGTGGGTCGCGTTTCGGTTGCCGTCGCCGAAGTGCTCATCCCGCGGCTCCAGTCTCGATCAGCGAGGGCAGCGATGCCGCGGCGGCTTCCACCGCGGCCAGACTCGCCCGCGCGGGAGCGGCTTCCGCCGCGGCCTGCAAAACCTTGTTCGCCTTCAGCGCTTCGGCGTGCACTTCTTCGAAGCTGGGGATGTTGTCATCCCACTCCAGCAGCGTCGCCGTCGGACCGCAGCGCTCGATGGCTCGCGCGTAGAGCCGCCACACCGCCGGCAACACCGGGTGATCGTGCGTGTCGAGGATGTACTTCTCAAACTTGCTGTGCCCGGCGATGTGAATCTGCGCCACCCGATGCGCCGGAACGAAATTGACGTAGGTCAAGGGATCGAAGCTGTGGTTCTTCGATGAGACGTAGATGTTGTTCACGTCGAGCAGAATGCCGCAGTCCGCGCGCTCCACCACTTCGGTCAGGAACTCCCACTCCGTCATCTCGGAGGCGTGAAACTCGGCGTAGCTGGAGACGTTTTCGACCACGACGGGCACTTCGACGAAGTCCTGGACCTGGCGGATCTTTTGCGCAGTCACCTCGACCGCTTCCCAGGTGTACGGCATCGGCAGCAGGTCGTGCGTGTAGCGGCCGTCGACCGATCCCCAGCAAAGATGGTCGCTGAGCCAGGGCGTCTTCGTGCGCCGGGCCAGGCGCTTCAGCTTCATCAGGTGCTCGCGGCTGAGCGGATCGGCGGACCCGAAATACATGGACACGCCGTGCTGCACCACGTTGTACTGCTCGAGGATGCGGTCGAGGACTTCCAGCGGTCGCCCGCCATCGATCATGTAGTTTTCTGAGATGATTTCGAACCAGTCGACCACCGGCTTGCGGGACAGAATGTGCTGATAGTGCGGGATGCGCAGACCGATGCCCACGCCATAATCCGTCATTCCGTTGAAGCGATTTGCGGGCATCGAATTCCCCTCAGTTTCCCTTGTAGCCGATCGCCGCGCTCTCGCGCGCATCGGCGTTGCGGCTGTGCCTCAATCAGCGATGCAGAGATATGCCTCTGCCCAAAACAAAAATAAAAGCCAAAGCGGCCACGGCACTGACGCCAATCCAAACGCCGCTGCGGCCAACCGCATCGCTGCCCCGCACGGGAACGATCCGCCGCGGCACGTAGTACCCCATCCACAGCAATCCGCAATCCGCACCCGCTGTGGCCGGCAGCGCCGACAACAGGACGTATAGGAAGCCAAGCGGGTTCATCAGGCCGCCGAGGGTCGAAATCGCAATGGCCGAGAAATAGCTCGTGAGGCAAATGCGCCAATAGCGCCGCCGATCGTTGCGCGCCACGCCCACATAGCGAACCAGCGCTGTTCCCACCACCACCACAGCTCCCCAGTACGCGAGAATGCCGACCACAATCAGCACCGTCCGCCATAGCCAGTGCGGCTGCAATCCGTCGATGACGCCGGCCCAGTCGCCGAAGTTCGTCACGCCCGAGAAGAAGAAATACCCGGTCCCGCTGAACAGATTGAACGCGCAGCAGGTCCACAGAAAGAGCCGTGTTTGCGGCGAGGCTCTGCGCCACGCGGGCAGCAGCAGCCAGAAGATGCAGCCCGCCGCCAGGTTCACCAGCGTGCCGCCGGCATCGACCAGTTTGCTGTCATACGAACTGGACCACGCGACGGTGGAGATGACGCCCTGCGGCGCCACTGTGGCCAGCGCCACGCATGCGTGCCCCAGCCCCTCGTGCAGCACGTCCCCCAGCATGAACGCCAGCGCTGCCACAGCGCAGACGGTCACCCGGTCGTCCTGTCGCAGGGCGACAGCCGGCGTTTCCGTTTCTGAAGCCGCGACGGAATTCATAGCCAGAATGCGTGATCCCGATGATGCCTGGGCAGGAGGTACGGGAGGGCCGCGGATGCTGCGGCCCCGCCCGCGTAAGAAATGCTAGTCAGGCATCTTGGAGCCGTCGGTTGCGCAGCCCCCTTTGCCCTTGCAGCTGTTCTTGCCTTTGCAGCCGTTGTCGCTGCTCTTGCAGCCGCCCTGGCCTTTACAGTCGTTTTTCCCTTTACAGGAGTGCTTGGCGGTCGAATCCTGCATCGAGCTGGTGACTGACGCTTTGCCCGCCTTCAGGATGGGCGCGGTTCCGGACGAGCTGGTGACAGCGGCATACATGCCTGTCGCTCCACCGAGCAGGCCGGAAACAGCTGCAGCGACCATCGCGGTCTTCATCGATTGCTTCATGGGGTCATTCCTCCATCGGATTCCGCAGGCCAGGACCGGACGCGGGGACTTTGGGGATCGAAGCGCCAGGCGGGTGACCTTGCGGTGCGGTTTAGACTACAAAAGTTAATACGCGTTACGCTACCCCGGCGGATTATTTTTCTCGCGACTCTCCGCCGTTTTCTCGAAAGTGTGCGAAAACGGACATCCTGGAAAGACCGGTCCTCCCACCAGCCCATTTGTATCGTTCAACGCTGAACGATGCACGGTGCGCCATCTCTCACAGTGAGGAGCGAAACACTACCGATGGAGAACCAACCGCCCGGCGGGATGCGCACAGCGAAACGCAGCCTCGCTCTGCGCTTCGTGCTGATGATCGGCGTGGTCAGCTTCTTCGCCGACTTCACCTACGAAGGTTCGCGCAGCATCACCGGGCCATTCCTGGCGATCCTCGGCGCGAGCGGCGCGGTCGTCGGCATCGTCGCCGGACTGGGCGAGTTGCTCGGCTATGGCCTGCGATTCTTCTCCGGCAAAGTGAGCGAGCGCACGCGGCAATTCTGGCCGATGACGATCTTCGGCTATCTCATCCAGATGGCCGCCGTGCCCGCGCTCGCCCTCGCCGGCAACTGGCAGATTGCCGCGGTGCTCATTGTGCTCGAGCGCGTCGGCAAGGCCATCCGCAATCCGCCCCGCGACGTGATGCTCTCGCATGCCGGGCAGGAGATGGGCATCGGCTGGGCCTTCGGCCTGCATGAGGGGCTCGACCAGGCCGGCGCGCTCATCGGCCCGCTCATTCTCGCCATCATCCTCGCGCATCGCGGCGAGTATCGCGTTGCCTTTGCCTCGCTGTTGATTCCGGCATGCATCACCGCCGTGCTCATCGTCGTGACAAAGTTTCTCTACCCGCGGCCCGAAGACCTGGAGCCGCATTCACCCGCCATCCACGCTGCCGGGCTTGGGCGCGCCTTCTGGATTTACCTGATCGGGGCGGCGCTGGTCGCGGCCGGCTTTGCCGATTACCAGCTCATCGCCTTCCACCTGCAAAAGCACGGCATCGCATCGGCTATCTGGATCCCAATCTTCTATTCGGTCGCGATGGCCACCAGCGGCGCGGGGTCGCTGCTCTTCGGCAGGCTCTTCGACCGCTTCGGCGTGAGCGTGCTCATTCCCCTTACCTTGATCTCCATTGCGTCCGCCCCGCTCGTATTCGTGGGCGGATTTCGCATGGCGCTGGCCGGCGCGGCCTTGTGGGGCCTGGGCATGGGCGTGCACGAATCGATCATCCCGGCCGCAGTTGCGGCCATGGTTCCGGCGGAGCGGCGGCCTTCGGCTTACGGATTATTCTCCGCGGCCTACGGGATCTTCTGGTTTGTGGGGAGCGCGGCGATCGGCATGCTTTACGACGTGAGCGTGCTGGCCGCGGTCCTCTTTTGCGTCGTCACCGGCGCGGCTTCGCTGCCGTTCTTCTTCCTGGTGACGCGGAAAGTTTCCCGGCCGGATCGCGCTGCGGCCTGAATCACGCGGCCTTGTTCGACTGAATCGGCTCGGACAGCGGCTGCGCCTCTGCGCTGGCCGGCATGGTCGCGCACCTCTCCGCGTCGGCGGATGGCCTGCGCCTGGCCTGTTCGCTCAGGACCATGGCGTACATCGCGAGGAACTTCTCACGCTGGGCCGTGGGCGAATAGTCCTCGCTGAGTTCGGCTGCTCCCTCCATCAATTGCCGGCAAAGCTGCGGAGTGCGCAGGACGCGGTTCATTGCCGCGCCCAACGCGCTGCTGTCGCCGGGGGGAACGAGCAATCCATTGCGCTCGTCGCTGATCAGGTCGGGCACGCCGCCCACGCTGCTCGCGATCGTGGGGATTTGCATCGACATCGCTTCCAGCACCACGTTCGGCGTGCCTTCGGTCAGCGAGGGCAGCACCATGCAGTCGAAGAGGCGCATCCAGTCGGCGGGGTTCTCGCGGAATCCCGCAAAATGCACGCGGCTCTCCAGTCCACGCGCCTGCTCCCGGAGAGCTGCCTGTTCGCGGCCCGAGCCCAGCAGGATGAGGTGCGGCGTGCGCGGACCGGTGTAGGTCTCGCATACCCGGCGGAAGGCATCCATCAGGAAGCGGTGACCCTTCTCGGCGCTCAGGCGGCCGACGGCGCCGAAGACAAACGCCAGCGGCGGAATCTTCAGTCCCACGCGGGTGACTGGCCAGCTTTTCACGGCTTGCGAAAACGGCGGCAGCATGGCGTTGCGGATGACAAAAGGCGCGGGGCGTTTGCCGCGGATATGCGCTAACTCCTCGGCCTGCCGCGCGGAAACGCATCCCACCCAGCGCGACCGCGCCAGAATGCGGCGTTCCAGCCTTTCGTACAGCGAAACTTGCCAGGTCTCCGCGGTCCATCCGCGCACCATGGGAACGTGCGCAACACCAGCGGGCGGAGCCGCGAAATGGCCGACGACGTTGGCCTTATAGCCGTGGGTGCAAAGCAGATCGGTCTCGCCCCGCCGCAGAAGGGCACTCAATTCGGCGATGGGCCGCAGCCGTACGCCGCCGCTGAGGCAAAAGGTCTCGAGGCCGTGCCGCTCCGCTTCGCGGAGGATTTCGGGGCTCTGGGGCTGATCCCGAAACGAGCCGATGACAATCTGGTCTTCCGAGCCCTGCAAATCGAGAGCGTGATGCAGGATCTGCTTCTCCGGACCCCCGATGAAGTTGCTGGCAATGAGGTGCAGGATGCGACGCGCCATCTGAGACCTCCACGCAGGACCAGTGCAATTTGCCCGCCAGACTGGGGCCTGCACCCAACCTGCGATCCCAGCCAGCGGCGGGTTTGAGCTGCCGCGATGCGCAAATGCGTGCATAACTCCGTCCCCGTCACCTGAGAATCAGGGCGCGACCGCCCTCACGGGATAGGGAACATGCACGTGCGTGTGGTAATGGACGTACCCGAGCCCCACTCGCATATGCCGGTGGATGCGATTCGGCACCGTTACGGCAATGCACATGCCGAAGATGGCGTGGGCCAGCGCCAGCGAGTAGAGATTGCGGTAGCGAAGGAACAGCAGGCACGAGATCGCGCCCCAAACCAGCGTCACCGGAACCAGCAGCGGGTTCGGGATATGCGCGATCGCGAAGAGGATGGCGGAAATCACAATCGCCGGACTGCGCTTCACCCCCAACCGCAGAAACCGAACCAGCGCATAAATCTGCAGGATGAACTGCTGCATCAGCGCCCACAGCGCATAGCCCGCCAGATGGGAGCCGATCGAGATGACCCCGTAGAGCCGGTGCAGCGTCTGCAGGTGGTGAGCAAGGGCGATGGCGGCAATCGCCAGCGCCAGGGCCGCGACGACGATCCACAGCGAAGGCAGCAGCCCTTTCAGCCCTAAACCATTGGGAGCGGTTTCTTTGCGGCGCAGCCACGCGGTGACGGCGATCCAGGCGAAGGTAATCCAGTAGAGGATGCGCTGCCAGGGATCCGGCGTCCACACCACGACCAGGATGAGACCGTAGCCGATGCATAATTCAGCCAGATCCCAGGCGCGGGCGGAAAGTGAAAGGCGCACAGTCTCAGGTTACGGCAAGCTTGTTATTCGCCAAGCCTGTCCCACTGGTCCGAATCGATGTGTGCCTGGCGCAGAATGCTGCGCAGTGTGCCGATGGCAATCTCATTGTGCCGTGGCACGATAGCCGTATCCATGACATCGCCGTTACGCCGGGCGAACTTCACGTGACTGCCCTTCTGGCTGACCTCGGCAAATCCGCCAGCTTCCAGGCGCCGTTTCACTTCACGAAAGCGAAGAGGATTAAGCCGCCCCAACCTCGACCTCGATGGTGCGGACGTCTGCAGGGCGAGTAGCAAGCGGCGGCTCGAAATGGAGTTCCAGCGCCTCTTTCAGATTCGCCAGTGCCTCCGGCTCAGACTCGCCCTGGGAGGCGATGTCCACCTCAAGGCACTGGGCGACGAACCAGTGACCTTCCCGCCATACCGCTGCCGAAAAGGGCCGCTTCATAGGGGTATTCTGTCACACCTCTGGGATCGGTTCCCGGCTGAGCGCTGCTCCTACTGCAGCAGCGTCCCGCTCTCCGGCTCGATCTTCGCCTCTTCGGGGGGAATGACAACGGCGGCAGCCACTTTGTCGCCCTCCTCGAGGAAGAGCAGCTTCACGCCCTGCGTCGAGCGGCCGACGGCGCGGACCGTCTTGGTGTCAATGCGGATGATCTTGCCGTACTGGCTGATCACGATCAGTTCCGAGGTTTCATCGACCAGCTGAATGCCGACCACCTTGCCGTTGCGGGCCGTGGTCTTCACGTTGATGACGCCCTTGCCGCCGCGCGTCTGCAGCCGGTACTCCTCCACGTCGGTGCGCTTGCCGAAGCCGATCTCGGTGACGCTCAGGATGCGGTGTACCTCGCCGTTCTTCTTGGGCGTGACCGCCATGCCCACCAGATAGTCGTTCTTGCCGAGATCGATGCCGCGCACCCCATACGCCGGACGGCCCATCGAGCGCACATCTTCCTCGTCGAAGCGGATGGCCATGCCGTCGTGCGTGGCGAGGAAGACGATCTGGTTGCCGTCGGTGAAGCGCACCGCGACCAGCTCGTCATCGTCATCGATGCCGATGGCGATAATGCCGCGCGCCATCACGTTCGAGAAGTCCTTGAGCGGCGTCTTCTTCACCGTGCCCTTGCGCGTGGCGAAGAAAACGAATTTGCCCTCTTCCTCCAGATTGCGCACTGGCTGGATGGTTCGCACCGTTTCGCCGGGCTGCAGGTTCAGCAGGCTGGCGATCGACTTGCCCTTGCCCGCCGCGCCCACGTCGGGAATCTCATACACCTTGAGCCAGTACACGCGGCCCTTGTTCGTGAAACAGAGCAGCCAGGCATGCGTCGACTCGACGATGAGCTGCGTGACGAAATCTTCCTCGCGCGTCTTCATGCCCAGCCGGCCCGTGCCACCGCGCCGCTGCTGCCGATAGGTCGAGATCGGCGTCCGCTTCAGATAGCCCGAGTGAGACACCGTCACCGCGACCTGCTCGTCGGCGATCAGGTCTTCCAGCTGCAGCTCGGCGGTTTCGTCCAGTATCTGCGTGCGGCGCTCGTCGCCATATTCCTTGCGAATGGCCTCGAGCTCTTTCACGATCACCTGGCGCAGCTTCTTCTCCGAGGCCAGAATCGATTCGTACTCGGCAATGTTTTCGCGCACTTCGCGCAGCTCGTTCTGCAGCTCGTCGATGGAGAGCTGCGTCAGCCGGTAGAGTTGCAGCTCGAGGATGGCGTCGATCTGGCGATAGCTCAGCGTCAGCGTCGCTGAGATGAGCGTCCCCGGATCGATCGTGTACTTCGCCGGATCGAGCTTCACGCCTCTGATCGCCTGGTCGCGCACCGTGATCGTCTTGTTCGAGAAGAACTGGAACAGGTTCTCTCGCGCATCCGCACGGGATGACGATCCGCGAATGATCCTGATCACGTTGTCGAGATGATCGAGCGCGATCTGGTAGCCAAGCAGAATGTGCTCGCGCTCCCGCGCCTTGCGCAGCAGGAACGCCGTCCGCCGCCGCACCACATCCTGGCGGTGTTCGATAAAGATGCGAATCGCCTCAGGAAGCGGCAGCTCGCGGGGCTGGCCGTTGATCACGGCCAGAAAAATCATCGAGAAGCTCTCCTGCATCTGCGTGTGCTTGTAGAGCTGATTGAGCACGATCTGCGCTTCCGCGCCGCGCTTCAGCTCGATCACGATGCGCATGCCGTCGCGGTCGCTCTCGTCGCGCACGTCGCCGATTTCGTCGATCACCTTATCGTTCACCAGCTCCGCGATGCGCTTGATCAGGACGTTCTTGTTCACCTGGTAGGGAATCTCGCTGACGATGATCGACTGCCGTCCCTGGCTCAGATTCTCCGTCGCGCACTTCGCGCGCATCAGGAAGCGTCCGCGGCCGGTCGAGTAGGCCTGCGCGATGCCGCTGCGCCCGTAAATGAAGCCGCCGGTCGGGAAGTCCGGGCCCTGCACGTGCTTCATCACCTCCGCCAGCCCCGCGCGCGGATTGTTCACCATGTCGATGGCCGCGTTGATCACTTCGGTCAGATTGTGCGGCGGAATGTTGGTGGCCATGCCCACCGCAATGCCGTTCGAGCCATTCACGATCAGGTTGGGAATGCGCGTCGGCAGGACGTACGGCTCGGTCGTGGACTCGTCGTAGTTGGGAACGAAGTCCACCGTCTCCATCTCGATGTCGGCGAGCAGATCGCTGCTGATGCGCTCCAGCCGGCACTCGGTGTACCGCATCGCCGCTGGCGGGTCGCCATCGACGGAGCCGAAGTTGCCCTGCCCATCGACCAGCGGGTAGCGCATGCTGAAGGGCTGCGCCATGCGTACCAGCGCGTCGTAGATCGCCGAGTCGCCGTGCGGGTGGTAGACGCCCATCGCCTGGCCGACGACCTTGGCGCACTTCGTGTACTTCTTGTTCGACTGCAGCCCCATCTCCTGCATGGTGTAAAGAATGCGGCGATGCACGGGCTTGAGGCCGTCGCGGGCATCGGGCAGCGCGCGCCCGATGATGACCGACATCGAGTAGTCGAGATACGACCGGCGCATCTCGTCTTCAATGTTGATCGGAACGAGATTCGCTGCGCCGGGTCCGGTGGGCGGATTATTGCCGCCGCTGCCATCGCCGCCGAGAGGAAGAAGGGGGTTCTGATCGTCTGCCATAGATGGGAATTCCGTACTTCAGGTATCCGCTCCGGCGTGCGTGTCCAGACTGGCTGCCGAGAAGAGGGACCGAAAGACTTATCTCTATGATACGGGAAGATTTAGCTCGCTACAACCGGGCTTAGCTCAATGGATTCAGCGGGTTGGGACTCGCCATCCAGGCGGCCGCGCTTTGCGCACCGATTCGGGCGCAAAAATTGCCCCGGTTTGGGATCAATGGCCAGAGATTCAAACCCACCCTCTCTGACATCGGGACCCCTTGCGATGGCGCGAATATCTCGCTGCCAGGCAGACTCAATTGGATATCATGGCTATCCGGGAGAGCACGCACACCGGGCGGCCTCTGGGACCGACGAGTTCGTGCATGAGCTGGAGCGGAGGACGCGATGAGCAAGATCGTCACATGGACGATTCGTGTTATGGGGGCGCTGAACATTGCGTTTTGCTTGCTCGGAGTCGCCTACTGTATCTGGGATCTTGACCGCAATTTTCCCCGTTGGCATCTGTCGCTGGACGTATACATATGGACTCTCTTTCTCGTCCTCTGTGTTATCACGTTTGGGTGCACACTTTTTCTTGGATATCTCGGCTTCCGTCTCGTGAGATCGGACCGACGCGCGATCCGACCCGCATCCTTTCTGTTCGCAGTTGAGATTACGTATTTTGTTGTGAGCACTCTCATCTTGTGGACGATTCCAGCCAGGAATTCTGAACTTACTTTGGGTTTCTTTAGCTTACCCGCGAGCGTTTTTGGACCGCAGATCGTCTATGGCTACCCCATTCTGGGAATAATTGTCTGCATTGTTCTGTTGCGCATAGACTCTTCACTCGCGCGTAAGTCTATATCGCTTTGATCGATCCATGCCGAGCTTCGGTCGTGCGTCCTGATTCGCATCGAGCGCCTGTACAGTAAGCCGGTGAGCCGCTCTGGCTTTTCTGATGCGCTGAACGACAGGTTCATTCTCGATGCGCTTCCGCATTGCCTCTTCCGCCTCGGGTGAAAACTTGTGTCGGAGGTCTTCCCACCTATGGCTCATCGAGCGTCCCTCTTCCCGTATTCTCTCTCGCCGCGGGGTTCACGAGTCGAAGCGGCTGCCTCGCTGTGCGACATCGCGGCGATATATTGATTCCAAGGCCATCTATGCCCAATCCTCCAGCCGCGCCGCCCGTCACCGGCCCGCCCGCGACGCTGCTCTACAACGACTGGTACCCGGCCATGCGCAGCGAAGGCCTGCGCGGCCAATCGATGGCGACCGCGCAGTTGCTGGGCGTGCCTCTGGTCCTCGGCCGCCGCGACGATGGCCGCCTCTTCGCCATGCGCGACAGCTGCCCGCACCGCGGCATCCCGCTCTCCTGCGGCTGGTTCGACGGCAAAGCGCTCACCTGCAAATATCACGGCTGGGTCTTCGAGCCGGTCAGCGGCCAGTGCATGGAGATCCCATCCCTGACGAAAGACGATCCCTTCCCGCACAAGCTGGGCGGCACGGCGTTCCCCTGCGAAGAGCGCGACGGCTACGCGTGGGTCTACGTCCCGGAACCGGGCAGCGGCCGCGCTCGCCCCGAAGACGCCGCCCTGGTCGCTGTGCCCGAAATCCCGAAGTTCTCCGCGAAATTTCGCAGCGCGCATCTCACCGCCGATCTGCCCTGCAACGTCGACCACGGCATCATCGGCCTCATGGATCCCGCGCACGGTCCCTTCGTCCACCAGTCCTGGTGGTGGCGCAAACAGGCCAGCATCCACGAGAAAGAGAAGCGCTTCGAGCCCATCCCGCAGGGCTTCCGCATGGCGACGCATGCGCCGTCGGCGAACTCGACGCCCTACAAGCTGCTCGGCGTCTACGGCGAGCCGATCACGACGACGATTGACTTCGTTCTCCCCAACCGCCGTTATGAGACCATCCGTTGCGGCGACAAGTGGTTCGCCAGCCTGACCACCGTCACGCCCACGACTCCGACCGCCTGCCGCATCGATGTCTGCGGTGCGTGGAACGTCCTCTACAGCGTGCCCCTCATGACCTCGATTCTGCGCTTCTTCGGCAACATGTTCGTCCGCCAGGATCAGGTAACGATGATCCAGCAGGCGCAGGGCCTGCGCTACGATCCGCCGCTCATGCTCATCGACGATGCGGACAAGCCGGCGAAGTGGTATTTCGCCCTCAAGCAGGCGCGCCTGGATGCAGCCCGCACCGGCGAGCCCATGAAGCACCCCATCCCCGAGCCAGTCACGTTGAGGTGGCGCAGCTAAAAAGCGGTCGGGTAAGAAGCGGTTAGCTACAAAGCGGCCAGGTAAGAACCGGTCAGCCCAACCGCTGCTTTGCTAACCGCTCCACCCCTGACCGTTCCACTCCTGGCCGCACGATCCCTGGCCGCACGATCCCTGGCCGCTTCTCCGCGCTTTAGCGTGCTTCCCCGATCAGCCTGGCCCACACCTGCGAGCCATTTCCCTCCTCGGTGGCGATCGTCTCCACCGAGATCTTCATCTGGCGTCCCAGATCCTGCCATTTCCTCAGCAGTTCCTCCCCAGGCGGATGTTCGCGCATGTGCCGGAAGGCGTCGTACCACAGATTTTGTGCCTGCCACAGGTTCAAATCGAAGGGCAGCTCGCGCACCGTCCGCGCCGTCAGCAGCGCGGTGTCGAGAAGCTCGGGATCGGCGGGATTCGCATGCAGCGCCACCATGACCCGTTTCATCCTCTGATCGACCAGGTAGCTGAGGTTCTTCTTATCCAGCGCGATCTGATCCGTCTGCGCCAGTTGCAGCAGCGACTGCACTTTGGGCGCGTCGATCGGCTCGCTCTCCAGCGCGTGCCGCAATCCCGCGTTGATGGCGAATGTGGCCGCGACCGTCAGCGCCTCCGGCCGCGGCATCCCGCTCTGGCTCAGGAAATGGAGCAGCGCCAGCTGCTTCTCGTAAATCGCCGAAAGGCTCTCTTCAATCTCCGTGATCGTGCCACTGAGCAGAATTCCCAGAATGCGCGTTTGCTCGTCGTGAAACAGCGACTGGATCGAGTACGTCTTGCCGCCGAAATGCCGGTCGAAGGTGCGCACCACCTCGGGGAAATCCGCGCGCGTGATCGCCGCGGTCGCCTGGGCGATGAACTGGCGGCGCGCTTCATCCGCGCCTTCCTCCCATCGCTTCACCGCCGCGGTGATGTTTTGATCTCCCAGGTGGATCACAGCGAACTCCACCGTCTCCGCCTCTTCGGTCACCTTCGAGGTCATCAGCGCGCGGCCGGTCACCAGGCGAACACGGCCGGAGTTCGCCGTTTCATAAGCGAGCCGGCGCACGACGTAGCAGAAAAGATTTTCCTCGTCCGGATAGCTGGTGAAGATCGAGCTGATGGCGTAATGCGCGGCCACCTGCTCCAGGCCAACTTGCTGGGGCCGGACCAGCCGGTTGTAGATCGACGCGCCGTCGGCCTGCTCCGGCACATTGCTTTTCGCATCCCGGAGCCGCTCGACAAACTCATCTTCCAGTCCCGCCGCGCGCTCGCCGAAAATGAGCGAAGCCAGCTGCAGCACCCGGCTCGCATAGGCGATGATCTGCACCGTCTCAATGCCGGAAATGTCGTCGAAGAACCAGCCGCAGCTGGTATACATCAGCATCGCGTGCCGCTCCAGCTCCATCACCCGCAAAGCCCGCACGCGTTCCTCGTCCTCGAGCACGCGTTTCGCGTGAAGCGCCAAAAACGCATCGCGCGATTCGCGCGAGCGATCGAGCACCACTCCGATGTAGGCATCGCGAGCCGCATCCGGATCGTTGAACATCGCAGCGCCGGCCTCGCGAACCATCGGCGCCACCGTGTCGCGCAGCCAGTCGAGCGCCTCGCGCAGGGGCGCGCGCCATTTCTGATTCCATCCCGGCTTGCCGCCGTTGCAGCCGCAGTCCGATCGCCATCGCTCGACGCCGTGCGCGCAGCTCCACGACGTGTCTTCCACAATTTCCGCTTCGTACTGCGGCGGATGCCGCTCCAGGAATTCGCCGTAGTTGGTGAGCCGCACGTGCGTGGCGCCGCCTGCTCCTGACCCGCCGTCAGCCGCGCCGTTCGCGCGGCCCTGGTCATGCGCCCAGTGCAGCAGCCATGCCAGCGCCATTTCGCCGTAGCGATGGTGGTGCCCGTAGCTCTCGCCGTCCGTCGCCACGTGCACCAGCTGCGGCTCGGCGCTGTCGGATTTGAATCCGCCCATCAGCCGCTGCGCAAAGCCTTCGCCGCTGTTCAGCAGTCCCTCGAAAGCAATCGCCCGGGATCGCGGCCCATCGTAGAAGAACACCGCGATGCTGCGGCCCTCGCGCAGCCGCACGCGGTACGGTCGCGTGGTCTCGACCGAGGCGTCCGGAGTGTCCGTCCAGGCCGTGTCCGCAGCCTTCGCGGCTCGTCCTTTGGCCAGGGGACGAATGCGCGCACACTGGTGCGGCGCCAGCAGCGTGAACCGGATTCCATGCTGCGCCATCAGATCCAGCGATTCCAGGTCCACAGCCGTTTCCGGGAGCCACATGCCCTCCGGCTGCCGCCCAAACCGATGCTGAAAATCGGCGATGCCCCAGCGGATCTGCGTGATCCTGTCGCGCGTGCCGGCCAGCGGCATGATCAGGTGGTTGTAAACCTGCGCCATGGCCGATCCGTGCCCGGAAAACCGGGTTTGGCTGCGCCGGTCCGCGTGGACGATCGCGTTGTGCACCCGTGGCGCGTTTTCTTCCAGCCACGAGAGCAGCGTCGGACCGAAATTGAAGCTCATCCGCGCGTAGTTGTTCACGATCCGGATGATCTGGTTCTGATGATCGACAAGGCGCGCGGCGCTGTTCGGCGCGTAGCACTCGGCCGTGATCCGCTCATTCCAATCGTGATACGGCGCAGCCGATTCCTGCGCCTCCACGGTTTCCAGCCAGGGATTCTCGCGGGGCGGCTGATAAAAATGCCCGTGGACGCAGATGGCACGCTCGCTGCTGCTCATGATCTCTCTCGCATTACAGTACTGCACCCGGCGCGCCGCGATCGATTCGCTGTGGCATCCGTCACATCAACGGTAATTTGCACATGTGCGACAATAGACCCATACGGAGGTGCGTGCACCCTCTGGGAGAAACCTCATGTTTGACCGGATACTGGAACCCCAACATCTCATCATCATCCTCATCATTTGCCTGCTGATCTTTGGCCCCACCAAGCTGCCGGGCCTGGGCAAAGGGCTGGGAACCGCTTTCCGCGAGTTTAAGGAAGGGATCAAGGGCGGCGGCTCTACCGACAATGCCGCTGCGCCCAAGGCCGAAGACACCACCGCCAAGAGCGAGACGCCCACGACCCCTACGGCGCAAGTGAAGTAATCAGGTCAGGAACCCAGAGCAGGCAGGAAACCCGCATCACCCCAGCAGGCCGCACCCTCCGGTGCGGCTTTTCTGCTTCAGAAGCCGAAGTTCTCCAATAGTTCCCGCTACTGCGAAGCCGCTGGCCCGCCGAGAAGGTCAATCGTGTTGTTGTTTGAATCGCTCCCCACTTTCATCTCCTGGTAGGTCCAGCGGCCAAACTCCTTATCGGCGATGACATGGATTTCCGCTTTTCCGCGCGACCCATGAATTGGCAACGTCAGGTCGGCGTGTCCTGTGTCGTTGGATAGGTTGATGCTGCCGAGAACAAACCACCCACGCTGAACGGGAGTTCCGAGGAGTTCGACCACGGCTGGATTTGGCTGTGCTCGCGCAATGGATTCCTTCGCGGGAGTGGAGTTACCCATCAGGCCAATCACCACCCAGACGAAGGCAAGCACCAGAGAACAAATGGCCGACACAGCGCCAAGTATGGCAATCGTGAAGCCGACGGGATGCCGCGAGATCCAGCCTCGCCTTGGCGCTGCGGGTATGGGTGTCGTGGCCACGCGGCAATTCTAGTCAGCCGCCCGCGGAAATCAACGGCTCAATGCGCAATCTTCTGTGCCAGCGCGTCGGCGTCGAACCCATCCGCCGGCAGCGCCACATTGATGCCCGCCTTAAACACAAACCGCTGCTGCGTCATGTCCCCGTTGTGCAGGCGCGTGATCGAGAAGGGCACCGGCAGCCCGTTCACCGGATGGTAGTCGTCGTATTCCTCGTCTTCCTGGTTTTTGTCTTTGTAAACCGGGTCGCGGTAGTAATACGTTCGCTTGAGCGGCAGATGCGTATCCGCGTCCATCAGGATCGTGATCGAGTCGTTGTTGCTGTTCAGCAGCGTCACCTGGTCGGCCAGCCGCCGCTCCACCAGCTGTTGCCCTTCGTACAGCAGCACCGTGTCCGGCTGGTTCATCCAGCGCACGGCTGCCTCCACGGAGTGCTCGTGCCGCCGGATCGCATCTCCGCACGGATCGTCGCCCGGGCTCAGGGCCTGCAGCGGCTTCTTGCCCCGGTACGTCACTTCCCAGCACTCCTTCGGCGTATAGATCTGCACCCAGCGCATGCGATCGTGCGCCTTCTCGTCCAGGTCGAGCCGCTCGTTGTCCGCCGTCTTCCAGTCCCAGTACTGGATCGTGCCCCCGGTCGGCTTGCCCTGGTAGAAGGCCGCTATGCGCCCCTGCGTGTAGACATTCTGCAGATTGAGCCAGCGGTCGCCGCCCAGCGCCTTCACCATCGCCTCGAGAGCGGCCCGCGCTTTCGTCGCGCTCGCATTGGGCGCGGTTCCGGCCGGCGCAACAGCGCTGGTCGGAGGAGCATCAGGGGTGGCGGGTGCATTCTGCGCGCGAACCACGAGAGCGCAGCAGGCAAGCAGCAGGACGGGCAGGACGACCGGGGACTTTCTCATAATCAACCGACGAGGACGGCTCCTCCATTCACATTGACGATCTCTCCGGTCATAAAGCCAGCAAGCGGCGTGCATAAAAAGAGGATTGGCCCGGCAATTTCCCTGGGATCGGCCACCCGGCCCAGCGGAATCGCCCCAAAAATCCACGCGCGCGTCTTCGCGTCTCCCAGCGCCGCGGCGGACATGTCAGTGGCCACCCAGCCTGGCGCAACGCAGTTCACCTGGATGCCCGCCGGAGCCAGCTCCGTTGCCAACCCTTTGGTCATGCTGATGATAGCTCCCTTGCTGGCGGCGTAATCGGCGTGGAAGGCCTCGCCGCGCTGCCCCGCCGTCGAGCTGACCAGGACAATGTGGGCCTTCGCGGCCGGCGAAGGTCCCTCCGGCTTCTGTTGCTGCATCTGGGAAGCTGCCGCCTGCACCAGCCCGTACACGCTGTCGAGGTTGATGGCCAGCGTCCGCCGCCACTGGCTTTCCGGCATCGTCGCGATCGGCTCGTCCTTCGATTCCCAAATGCCGTGATTGGCCACCAGAATGTCGATGCGCCCAAACGTCTCGACCGCCCGCCGCACCAGCGTGCGCCCGTCCTCAGGCGTCGCCAGCTCCTGCGCCAGGGGCACGCAGCGGCCAGGACCACCGC
>JBARMS010000217.1:0-3048 GCA_049802575.1 Acidobacteriaceae bacterium
AAGAAGAATGCCACCATCCAAGGCATCGTTCGCCAACGCGTGGTGGTACCCATGGCGCCCATCAAGGCCTCGATCAGGTAGGCGGCCGCGCCAAGCCCTGCGTCGGGAATCGGCCAGGATCGCGACACCGCCGACGTGATGATGAACTCAGTGCCGTTCCTGCCAACGCCGGAGAAGAACGGCTCCCATACCGCTCCCACCTGCCCGAGCTGGTAGGCTGCGAGATAGCGCGCGATCAGGAAGCCGAAGAAGCCGAGCGCGATAATCGGGAGCCGCTGCAGCCAGGACGACGGTGAATAGGTCCAGCCGGGCGGAACGGTACTTTGATCCATCATTCCTTCCCGGCTCATGCCCGGCATCATTGGAACGAGGACCGAGAAGGTGATTGCCAGCGCACCGATGATCGTGTCGTTTGCGGTGGCCGCTGCGCTCGGCGTCCAAAAGAAGAGGGGCGCGAACAAGAGCCAGAGGCCGACGCCAGCGGAGCCCCATTGTGCCCATGAGAAACGCCGGGACAGCGCAAGCGACCCAAAAAGTGTCAACAGCACGCCCGATATGCTGCCGCTCCACCCCGTAAGCGCATTCCGCAATACGGGTTCTGACAGCCCGCGTTCCTGCGTGATATCGCGCACAGCGCTGGCCGTCGCCGGATCGAAGAGCGCGAACTGAAGCGGACTGGCGAGGAGCCAGATGCCGAGAACGACTACTAAGAAATGGGCCCAGAGCATCCGTTGACCTGTCCCAGCCATCTCCATCATCCGAGGCCCTATCTTTTCGTGACTGGTGTGAAGCGTCTCGGATCGTTCGCGTGACGTTGTCCCCTTGCCTGCCACCTTGGCCGCGTTGAGTTTGTTCGCTTGATACCAGCCCACGGGGTCTGCTTTGAGCGCCGCGATCATGCGCGGCAACGTTTCGCGCAGCGAGTGCTCCGGCTTCCAGCCAAGGAGACGACCGGCGCGAGTGATGTCGATCGCGTAGTGGTCGTCGGCAATATCGATCATCCAGGGTCGAATGAAGGAATCCTCGCCGAGGAGATCCTGTTGCACCCAGGTCCCCGCCTTGGCGAGGGTTTTGGGGATCTCGCGTGTCTTCCAGGTCTCGCCATGCAGCAGCCGTCCGATCTCGGCCTGAAGATCGCCGTAGCTAATGACCTCAGGCTCGCCGAGAAGCAGCGTCTCCTCCACGGTGAGCGTGTTCCGTCGTTCGATCAGGCGCGCGACCGCGTCGAGGAGGTCTTCCAGGTGAAGAAAGGACTGCCCGGTTTGCAAATTGCCGGGATAGAGGTGACCGGCGGTATTCCGCTCGTAGATGCGCACGATCTGGTGGGCGAGAAAAGTGTTGCGGCAGAGGCCGTCATAGACGCCGGCCGGCCGGATATAGACAACTGGGATCGGCCCATGCTGCTCGTGTATCAACCGCTCCGCCTCGATTTTGGAAGCCCGGTACGGCAGGTCCGTTTGCAGCGGTGAGTCTTCGTTGATCACGTCACCCAGCCGGCCTGCTTTGTGCGCCAGCATTGAGCTCGCAAAGATGAATTGTTCGACCTCGAACGACTGGAGCGCATGCAGCAGCTTCTCGGTGCCGCGAACCGTTATCTCATCGTAGAGCGGGTTTGGTTCGCCGGTGAGGTCGAAATAAGCCGCAAGGTGGATCACTGATGCGATACGGCTTCCATGGGTCGCCCGCACACGTCGCAGACCGGTTGCGATCGAATCGTGTAAAGTTAGATCGATGTAGATGCAGTCGACCGTCGGCGGCGGTTGGTGTGTGGTCATCCGATCAAATCCGACGACCACGAATCGACCAGCGAATTTCTTGATTAGGGCTGAACCGATAAAGCCCGTACTGCCGGTGACAATGATCGTATCTTTGCACTCCGTCATTTGGGTTCGGCTCTCCTCATGCAATGAATCAGGCTTCTGTTCTTCCCCATTCGACCGTCGAGTACACAACCGCCTCCCCGGCGGTTCGCAAGTGCTTGGTGGTTATGGAGTCGATTACCGGGACTGGTCCCCTTCCCGCTCGCGTCCCCGGGGCACGCCGGGCTTGGAAACTATGTATTGCGTCAGCCCCGGTTTCCGGGTGTCGCGACAGGCCCACCGGGCCGGGAGAGCTCAATCACTGCTTCGCGCCCTACCAAATGAGCGTGGGCAGCGCGTGCTTGGCGCTATGAGATTGACTTGGCCCTGCCGATCACGATCTTCGCCGCTCTGAGCCCTCGCTGGACCGCAGGACGGCTGTTGATCTCTCTGAGCCATCGATCGACTCCTGGTGTGCCTCCGAGTGCATTGCCTGCATTGTTCCTGACCGTCGGCATGGCGAAATTCAGCCATGTGAACGCCCCGACGTCCGCGATGGAGTACTCCTCTGCCAGGAAGGCCGCCTCCCCAAGCCTGCGCTCCAGTACGTGGACTAACCTGACGGCCTCGCGGACAAAGCGGTGGACGGCGGAGGCCGATCCGTCCGCTGCGGAGACGAAATGTAAAAGCTGGCCGAAGGTAGGCCCGACCCCGCTCATGGCCCAGAAGAGCCAGGACATTGCTTGTTCGCGGCGGCCGCCCGATGCTGGCAACATTCTGCCACTCTTCTCCGCGAGGTACACAAGGATCGCGCCCGACTCGAAAACTGTCCTTGGGCCGCCCACGCCGTCGTGGTCGACGATCGCCGGTATCTTTCCATTGGGCGAGACTGCGAGAAACTGCGGCGCGTGCTGCTCGCCTGAGCTGAGATTTACGAGGTGGACCGAGTAGGGAGCGCCCACCTCCTCGAGCATTATCGAAGGCTTCGTCCCGTTGGGCGTAGGCCAAGTGAACAACTCAATCATCGCGACGCCTTTCTGGTGCTGTCGTGCCGGATCGCGGGCGCGGTTGCTTCCGGCGGCGGAGCAGCGCGCAGGGCGGCGCGGAAGGCCTGCGGGCTGGAGGCTCGGATGCCGGTCGGGGCACCCCGGTGCTTTGCTGTTCGCGGTTCAAGCGGCGCGCAGGCTGCGCAGGTGGTCCAGCACTGGCAAGACGTCTCACCGCGGGGAGCGGCCGGACTGGCCGGGGT
>JBARMS010000218.1:0-4280 GCA_049802575.1 Acidobacteriaceae bacterium
CCGCCAACCAGCCACGGTGGGGCAGTCCGCCACCCCCTGCGGGATGGGCTACGCCTCCACCGCCTCCGCCCGGGGGCTGGGCAGCGCCTGGTGCGGTGCCGCCCATTCCTCCGGTGCCTCCGCCACAGTGGGAGCTGGAGCGGGCGCGCAGGGAGCCGATTGGCGCCATCGTGCTGATTCTGCTGGGGATGTTGTTCCTTTTCAACACGCTGGGCTTCTTCAGCTTCGGCTGGGTGCACCACGGCTGGCCGCTCATTATTGTGGCCGTCGCCGTATGGCTGCTGCTGCGGAATAACCCCGGACGCTTTGGCTTCCCCATGCACATGCATGCCAAGCCACAGGATCAGGCGCAGAACGAAGCTCAGGCCCAGCATGTGGAGACACCCGGAGGTGACAAATGAACCAGTACCTGTTTCTCCGGCGCATGCGCGGTCCGATTTTCCTCCTCGTGTTCGGCATCACGGCGATTCTGGACGAATGGACGGGCATTCACTACGGGATGAGCTGGCCGCTGTACATCATCGCGTGGGGCGTTCTGAAGCTGGCGGAAAACGCGATTCTTGCGCAAAACCCGCCGCCTCCTCCGGGACAGTTTCCGGGGTATCCGCCCGCCGGCTATCCGCCGCCCCCCGGCTACGGGACCTACCCTGCTGGTTACGGGGGCGCGGCCTGGCAAACCGGCTACGGTCCGGCCGCCCAGCCAGGCACCGCACCGGGAAGCAGCGCAGGTTCGGGCAGCAATCCTCCCTCGACGGCCATTGTGCCGTCGGATGAGGAAAGGAGGTAGTTATGGCAAGCACACCTCCACCCTATCCGCCGCAGGACAGCCGCTGGCAGGCGCGCCAGATGCGCGACGCAGCCAAGGCGCAGCGCGACCAGTGGAAGGCCCAGGCCAGAGCGCAACGGGATTACTACAAAGCGTGCTGGCGCGGAGCCCGCCGGCCCTCCTTCGTTGGCCCGGTGATTCTGCTGGCCATCGGGATTATCGCGCTCCTGATGGAGACCGGCCGTCTGGACGCCGTGGAGTTCTGGTCGTGGTACGCGCACTGGTGGCCGATGCTGCTGATCGGGCTCGGCGCGCTGCTGCTCGGCGAGTATTTTCTCCACTGGCACAGCCCGTGGGTGGGCCGGCGGCCGCTGGGCGGTCTGGTCTGGCTGGTGATTCTCATGATCTGCCTCGGCTTCATCTCGCGCGAAGGCCATCTGGTGGGTCCCTTCGCCTGGGATTTTGGCGACAACAACGACAATTTCTGGAGCTGGATGGGGCCGGAGCACGACAACGACGTGCAGATCGATCAGGCGCTGCCGGCCAAGCCGTCGGTGAGCATCAGCGATCCGCGCGGCGATGTGACGATCACCGTCTCGAGCGACAACGCAATGCATCTGCGCGCACACCAAATGGTCCATCGCACCTCCGACGACGAAGCGCGGAAGATGTTCAACGAGCTGAAGCCGAAGGTGGAGACCTCTTCGGGCGGAGCGGTGGTCACGGTTCCGGAAAAGGACGGCGCTCGCGTCGATCTGATCGTTGAGCTGCCTGCGGCCGCGTATGCCGCCATTACCGCCGAGCACGGCGATGTAACGGCTGACGGGCTGAACGGCGGGATTCAGGTGACGGACGACCAGGGCGATGTGAAGCTGGAGGACATTGGCGCCGATGCGCAGGGGCACATGGAGCACGGCGACTTCTCCGCGCACAATGTGCAGGGCAAGGTGCTGGTGGATGGCGGCGGGGATGACGTCACGCTGTCGGAGATTCAGCAGACGGCCACCATCAACGGAGAATTTTCCGGCGACATTCACCTGGAACAAATCAGCGGTGCGGTGCATTACCAGTCGAGCATGACGACGCTGGATATTCCGAAGCTGCTCGGATCGATGACGCTCGATTCGAGCGACCTGAGCATCAGCCGGGCCAGCGGGCCGGTGCATGTGGTGGCGAAGGCCAAGGATATCGATCTGACGCAGATTGCGGGGGACGCCAATATCCAGGACGAGGATGGCGACGTGGATGTGACCGCCGCTTCGCCGCTGGGCAATATTCAGATTACGGATCGCACCGGCAACGTGATCCTGACCATGCCCGAGGATGCCAGCTTCAGCGTGACCGGCAGCACGAGCAGCGACGAAGCGGTGCGGACGGACTTTCCTCTGCAAATGTCAACGCAACGCGACCGGCAGACGCTGGGCGGCAGCGTGGGGCACGGCGGCGTGAAGCTGGAGCTCGAGACGGACCACGGCAACCTGGAACTGCGCAAGGGAGCGAACATCACGCTGGCGACGACGGAAGCGAATCAGCCGGCGGTCGCGACAGCCGGCGCCAAGCACTTCAAAGTGGGTGCTGGGCAAAAGCCGGTGGTGAATAACCAGTAAGGGGCGAGGTGGGTTGGAGGGCCGCGCGGGAGGGGGAGGTTAGGCCGTCTGCGCGGCCTTTGCCGTTAAGAGTGCTGCGGCTGAGGCAACGGCTGCACGCGAATGTTGTTGCGCTTCTGGACGTGCCACAGATCGTACTGCGCCTGCATGCTCATCCACACTTCTGGCGCCGATGTCCGAAGGGCGCAGGCGAGGCGCACGGCCATTTCAGGCGAAATGGCGGCCTTGCCATTGAGCACACGAGAGAGGGTCACGCGGCTCACCCCGAGATGGGTGGCGGCTGCGGAGACACTCATGTCGCCCAGAAATTCGCGAATCACTTCGCCGGGATGGGGTGGGTTGTGCATGCGCATCGCCTGGCTCCTGCAATCAGTGGTAGTCCTGATAGTCGACCAGGACAGCGTCCTCACCTTCGAACCGAAATGTGAGCCGCCAGTTTCCACTTACCCAAACGGCCCAGTGACCACGAAGATCGCCGCGAAGAGGATGCAATTTCCATCCGGGAGCGCTCATGTCTTCGGTTTTGCGGGAATTGTCGAGCATCGCCAGCTGAAGACGCAGGCGGCCAGCATGTTTCGGTTGGATCCCCGCGAGTGATCCGGTGCGAAAGAACTTCTCGAGGCCTTATGCTCGAAGGTCCTGATCACAACTTGAGTGTATCGCATGGCGATACAGGACGCAAGGAGCCAGACTTGCCTACTTCGCCGATGCCTGCGCCGCCGTCTGCGCGGCCTTTGCCGTTTTTTCCCCAGTAAAGAGCGGCCGCACCAGATCCTCGATTTGCGCCAGCACCTGATCGAGGGTGAGGGTCGTCGAGTCGATGACCACGGCGTCGGGTGCGGGGCGGAGCGGCGAGGTGGCACGGTTGCGGTCGCGCTCATCGCGTTCGCGGAGAGCCCGGGCGAGAGCGGCCTGATCGGTCGAAGAGGAAGCGAAGCGCGGGCCGGCGGTGTGCTCGTAGCCGGGTATGGAGGCATCTCCATCGCGCGCGGCAGTGTTGTTTTGCTCGTAGCGGCGCTGGCTGCGCGCTTTCGGCGAGGCATCGAGGAAGACCTTCACGTCGGCGTCAGGAAAAACCACGGTCCCGATATCGCGGCCTTCCATGACCACGCCGCCGTTGCGACCCATCGCCCGCTGCAAATCGACCAGCCAGGCGCGAATGGCGGGATGCACACTGACGCGCGACGCTCCCTGGGTGACGTCGGAGTCGCGGATGCGCTCGGTCACGTCTTCGCCGTCGAGCAACACGCGGTTCGCGGCGCGATCGGCTTCGAGGGTGATTTCTGTTTCGCGGGCAAGCTTTTCGAGCGCAACCGGGTCGTCGAAATCCTGGTCGGCGCGCAGCGCTTTGAGGGCGAAGGCGCGGTACATGGCTCCGGTTTCAAGATTCAGCAGACCGAAATGCTGCGCGAGATGGCGGGCCACCGTGCTTTTGCCGGCGCCGGCGGGGCCGTCGATGGCGACGATCGGTCCTCGGTTCATGAGGGGGAGTCTTCCTGCTTACGATTCTTGCCTGGAATCGGCTTGCGTGGGCGCGGCTTCAGGAAGTTTTTTTGAGGCGGGCGCGAGGAGCGGAATTCGCCGGATTTTTTGGCTCCCTGAACAGAATTGCGATCGAATTTGCGGCCGGGTGGGCGACCGGACCGGCGGCCTTCTTCGGGAGGGCTTTGGCCCGGGCCGCTTTTGCCGAAACTGCTCTTGCCGGACCCGAACTTGCCGAAGCGAGGTTTTCCTGCGGAAGCGGGGCGGGGAGAACCAGAGCGCGGCGGCTTGCCGAAACGGGGCTTGCTGCGGTCGAAGGATGCGGAGCCGGGTCCGGCGTTACGCTGGCCGAGGCCGGCCGGACGCGTGCTGGGGCGGCGTTCCTGCGGCCGATCTGCGCCCTGCGGGGCGGCACTGGGGCGACT
>JBARMS010000219.1:0-28518 GCA_049802575.1 Acidobacteriaceae bacterium
CCCCAGCGCCGGCCTCATTCGCGCCGTGCGCCACGCCATCTCCATCGACATTTTCCTCATCATCCGCCCGCGTGCCGGCGACTTTCTCTATACCGATCACGACTTCGAGGTCATGCGGGACGACATCCGCGAAGCAAAATCGCTCGGCGTCAACGGCCTCGCCCTGGGCCTGCTCACCCGGGACGGCCAAATCGACCTCGATCGCACGCGCCGCCTCGTGGAGCTGGCGCGGCCGCTCAAAGTCACTTTCCATCGCGCCTTCGATCTGGCTCACGATCTCGATCGCGCTCTCGAAGACGTGATCGCCACCGGCGCCGAAAGAATCCTCACCTCGGGAGGCGAGGCCAGCGCGGTGCGCGGTATCGATCGCATCAGCCACCTGCGCCGGCAGGCCGGCGACCGCATCCGCATCATGGCCGGCGGCGGCATTCGCCGCAGCAACGTCCGCAAGCTGGTCGAGCGCACCGGCATCCGCGACGTGCACACTTCGCTCAACAACACCGTCCACGCCGCGCCGCAGAATGGCAACGCGCGCGTGCGCATCGGCTCCCATCCCGGCGAAAACGCCCGCTTCCTCGTGACCGAAGAAGACGTGCGGGCGATCCACGCGGCCCTCCAGTCCCTGTGAAACGGGCGCTAGCCGGAGCCTCAATGCTGGGGGCTGCCGAAAAACTGAATTTGAGCACAACTGCCAGGCTGCATCGTCATGTAATCAGGGTCGTAACTCAAGTCGTAAAGCTCAAAGGAGAGGCCGGGATGTACTGGCTTAACGATGTAATATCCCGGTGATACTCTGATCGAGAATTTTCCCTCTCGGTCGGTCCTCCCCTTGTAAGTAGCTTTCTTGCCGCGGGCCACGACCTCGACATGCGGGAAAGGACCCAAAAGGGGAGAGCTGCTGTTGTTGCCGGTCACCACCCCGGTGATGAACGCAGATCTCCAATGCTGTAGGCGCTCGATTTGCCCCAGAACGGATCTTCCCTGCGCAATAGGTCCCGAGTTACCGCACCCATCCAACTCAAAGAGCCCCTTCTCGGGCTGCTCGTCCGCATCGAACAAAAAGAGGACGTACTGCGTTCCGATCTTCCATGCGAATGTGGCTCTGCCGCTGCTGTTTTCCTCGTAGATCCTGATAGTCGGCCGCGGCGTACCGCGAAATATGCGATCGACTCTGAGCGTGTAGATGTGAATCCAGGCTGTCCCCGGGTTGTTGTCGTCAGAATCGAGACTGTCGATCTTGATCAGCGTCGCTTCTGCTACGAGGGTTGAATGAGAGTACTCTGCGCAGACCAATCGGGGCTGTGGCGCCATGCAGACGCCGAGCGCCCGCGGGACGCAACCCAGACCGCACAGGAGCAGGAGGACGAGACGCTTCATGGCCAGCTCAGTGCTGCCCGAACATCTTCTCCACGTCGCGCCGCAGCGCCACGCGCGACGACTCGCGCGTGTAGAACATGTGTCCGCCGGGGAATTCGTGAACCGACACGCGTCCGTTGTCGTTCATGATCGGCATCTGGTTGACGGTAAGAATCGAACCCATGAACGGGCACGACAGATCGTTCCACCCGTGGACGATCATCACCTGCAGCTTGGGATCGGCGGCCACGGCGTCCCGCAATTGGGTCGCGGAGCCCGACCGCAAATCGGCGTCGCGGTCCCACGCGCCCGCCACCTCAAACGAGAGCGCGTTGTAGCGCGCGTCCGTCTTCCATCCCACCGTGTGCGTCACAAAGTTGACCATCGCCGTGGTCGTCGGCGCGATGATCGCCGCCAGAATGGGATCGTTGGCACGTTGCTGCGGCGCGTACGGGAATGGGTCGAACATCGTCACGTTCGAGTCGTACACCGACCCCAGCTTGCCCTGTTCGCGGTGGACTTCGCGCAGATACGCGCCGGTTTCGAGGCGTCCACCGGATTCCTTCACAAACGTGGGATCGAGCCCCGTCATCTCCGTCACCTTCTGGATCATCGCGTCGGTCGCGGCCTTGTCGGTATTGCCGTGAACCAGCGTCGTCAGGTAGTCGCCCAGCGTGTACGCGATCACCGGCTGCATCGCTTCCGGCGTCAGCTTGCCCTGCCGCTCCAGATTCGCCGCGGTAATCGAAGGCAGCGTCACCAGCCACGGCAGCGGCGACAGATCCCCATTCTGCTCAAGCGTCGGATTGAGATACGGCGAGACCAGCACCACCCCGTTCATCGCCACGCCAATCTGCGACTGCAGGAAGTACGTGATGCGCGGCCCGCGGAATCCGCCGTAGCTCTCGCCCACGAGATATTTGCGCGAGGTCAGCCGGTCGTTTTTCACCAGCCAGTCATAGATCGCCTTCGACAGGTACTCGATGTCGGGCTCCGTCGTGTAGAAGAGCTTGCGCGTCTCCGCCGGATCGACGAGCGAGCGGCTGAACCCGGTGCCGATCGGATCGAGGAAGACGAGGTCGGTGAAGCCGAGCCACGTTCCCTGATTGTCCGTCATGGTCGTGGGATCGGATGGGCTGGCGCCTTCGTTGCCGATGCCCTCAAGGTGTTTGGGACCGATGGCGCCGAAGTTCAGATACACCGACGACGCGCCCGGCCCGCCGTTTACCGCAAACGTAATGGGGCGGTTCGGCTCGTCGACGGTATAGGCCGTGTAGACCAGTTCGCCGGCGGTTTTCCCCTGGTCGTCGCGCACCGGCAGCGTCCCCACCGTGACGGTGTAGTTCACCTTCTTGCCGTCGAGCGTGATCGACTGCTCCGTGTGCGCATCGGCCGGCAGCGGCGGCAGCTTGTTGTAGTCCGCTTGGTCGGGCTTCGCAGCGCCCTTATCGGCAGCGCCCGGTGCAGGAGCAGCAGGCGCGGCCTGTTCGCCGGAGGAAGCCGCGGCTTGCGGCCCGCGCCGGCGCGGCTGGTCATCGGACTGGGCGCGGATGGGAACACAGGCCAGCGCGAAGAGGAAAACGAGAGCGGCAACAGACGAAGCGCGGAGAGCGGAAACTTTCATGCGCACCAGCATATAGGAGGACTCACCGTCCCGGCGCGCTCCGCCCGCGCTCCTGCGACGAGTGCGGAAGTGCGCGGCTTCCGTGCCTGGCAAGTCATCGCTCCTGCCGCTACACTCATTCCGAAGTTTGGGACGGAGGCTCTTCTCATGCTCAACCGCCGTGCGTTCCTGAAGGCTGGAGCGGTCGCCCTCCCCCTGGCTGGTGCAGTCAGCAGCCTCTGCCAGACCACGGGTGAAACCGGCTCCACTGATCTCGCTGCAGCAGCGGCGCTGGTCCCTTTGCCGCCGCGCCTTTCTCCGCCGGATGCGGCCAGGCTCCCGTGGCAGGTGAAGATTCGCCGCGTCGGCCAGAGCAACATGACGGAGCACGATCCGGCCGTGATGAGCGTTGAGGAATGGGCCGACTACTGGCATGGCGCTGGAGCGGAGATCGTTTTCGTGAGCGTCACTGGTATTCTCGCCTTCTATCCGTCGAAAGTGCCGTTTCACCGGTGGGGAAAATTCCTCAACGGCCGCGACTTCTTCGGGGAGTGCACGGCCGCGGCCAGGAAGCGGGGCATGCGCGTGGTCGCGCGCATGAGCCCCGAGCTGAACTGGCCCGATGCTCTGGCGGCCCATCCCGAGTGGGCCATGCGCAACGCCGACGGCTCACCGCAACGGAACGGAGAAGACCCGGACCTTTTCCGCACCTGCATGTTCTCGTCGTACATGGATGATTACGTGCCCGCGATCATGCGCGAGATCAACTCGCTCTACGACGTCGACTGCTTCTACACGAACGGATGGCCGCCCATCGGCAGCCTGCCCGACTGCCACTGCGCCGTTTGCAGCAAACTGCCTCCGACCGGAACGCCCGCGTACTGGCGCGCCTTCAACGACCGCCTCTTCTCGCTGTGGCAGCGCTACGACGGCATCGCGAAAGAGAAGAAGGCCGACAGCTTCTTCTTCGCCAACCTTGGGGGCAATGTTCACGCCAGCCCCAACCTGGCGCGCCTGGGCAAAATCGCCGCATGGTTCCAGGGCGACAATCAGGGACGCACCAACGCCGACCCCGCCATCTGGGGCTGCGCGCTGCAGGCGCGGGTTTGCAAAGCGGTGCTCGGCGAGGACAGCTTCGCCGCCAACATCAATGCCGCTTACTCCACAGGTCTGGTGCGGTGGCGCAATGGCAGCAAGAATCCCGAAGAGACGCGGATGTGGATGCACGAAGCGCTGGCCGGAGGCCTGCCGCTCTACAACCACTTCATCGGCTCCGAAGACGGCTTTTGCGCCGACCGCCGGTGGCAGAAAGTCGGGGCCGAGGTCTTTCAGTGGTCCGCGCAGCACGATGCGCATCTGACGCCGCGGCGCTCGCTCGCGAACATCGGCCTCGTGATGGGGCAGAGCACGCAGGTTCTGTATAAAGGGCCGGCGGCTGCACACTCCACGAACTATATGCACGAGACGACGCAGGGCATCTATGAGGCCCTGCTCGCCGGGCGCTTCAGCTTCGATTTCGTGCACGAGGAAATGCTGGGCCCGGAGCGCCTAAGCAAGTACCGCGTCCTCTTGCTGCCAAACATCGCTCTGCTGAACGATCAACAATGCGAACAGATTCGCGATTACGTCAGGCGCGGCGGCTCGCTCATGGCCAGCTTCGAGACCAGCCTCTACAGAGAGAATCTCGAGCCACGATCCAACTTCGCCTTCGGGGATATTTTCGGCATCCGCAAGGCCGGCGACGTGGTCGGCACCAATGGCAACGCGTACTACGCGCGCATCGAGCGGCAACACCCCGTTCTTGGCGGATTCACCGGAACCGAGTGGATCCCCGGCGCGCAGAATCGCGTGCCGCTGGAGCCAGTGCGTGATCCCGTGCTCACCGTGGTCCCCGGATTCGTGCAGTATCCGCCGGAACTGGCGTATCCGCCGGTCTCGCACACCAGCGAGCCGGCGCTCGTCCTCGGCGAGTCGGGCACGAGCCGCCTTGCCTGGTTTCCGGGCGACATCGAGCGCACATTTTGGCTGACCGGGCACGGGGATCTGCTCCGGCTGATGCACAACACGCTGCGCTGGCTGACGCGGGACGAGCGTGTCGTCGAGGTCGCCGGTGAGGGATTCATCGAGCTGTTCGCCTGGGAGACGGGTCCTGGCTATGCCGTCCATCTGCTCAACTACACCAACCCCAATGCGCATCACGGATGGGTGAACAGCGTCTTCCCGCTGGGGCCGCAGCGGGTCAGTATGCGGTTGCCGGCGGATGTGCGCGTGAGAAAGGTCGAGCTGCTCAGGGCCGGAAACGCGGTGCCGTTCCGCGTGGAGGATCAGACGCTTCGCCTCACCGTTCCGGGCGTCGGCGATTATGAGGTTGCAGCAATCACGGTTGCGTAGGTCCCGCTCCGCGTCGCTTGCGCGAAGCGGGTCTGCCTGGACGACCAGCCCCCCGCGCCGAGCTCGTTCACCCCCTCCAAAGTGCCATGGGTCGAGCGCCACCCCGCGTGCTATCGTGGCCGCCAGGAGGCATCTGTGAGCCTGCGCGACTTTCTCAGCAAACAGTTCATCGCCATCATCCAGTGGAGCGAGCCGGAGGACGGCATCCTCGCCTGGCGCTACCCCATGGAGGACCAGGAGATCGAGAACGGCGGCCAGCTCACCGTGCGCGACTCGCAGATGGCGGCCTTTGTGAACGAAGGCCGCATTGCTGACGTCCTCGCTCCCGGCCTGCACACGCTCAACACCCGCAACCTGCCCGTGCTGACCGATCTGATGAACTGGGGCAAGGATTTCCAGTCGCCTTTCAAATCGGACGTTTATTTCTTCTCAACACGGTTACAAATCGATCAGAAGTGGGGCACGGCGACGCCGATCACCTTCCGCGAAAAGGAATTTGGCGCGGTCACGGTGCGCGGCTACGGCATTTACTCGTACCGCATCGTCGATCCGAAGAAGTTCTTTCTTCAGATCAGCGGGACGCGCGACACCTATTACGCGTCGGAGCTGGAGGGCCAGCTGCGCGACACGATCGTGGCGCGCATGACCGATGTTCTCGCCGCGAGCGGCGTGAACTTCCTCGATCTGGCTGCGAACCAGGCGGCGCTTGGGCAGAAGGTGACCGAGGCGCTGAAGCCGGGGTTTGCCGCGATGGGCCTCGAGCTGAACCAGTTTGCCGTGGAGAGCCTGTCGCTGCCCGAAGACCTGCAGAAAGTGATGGACCAGAAGATCGGCGTCAGCATGGTGGGCGACCTCGGGCGGCTGACGCAGTTCGAGACCGCGGAGGCGCTGCCCGTAGCCGCCGCCAATACCGGCGGAGCAGCGGATGCCGGCGTGGGTCTGGGCGCCGGCGTGGCCATGGCTCAGGCGATGATGGCAGGAGTGAAGGGAACCGCGGCCCCGGCGGCGACTTCCGCCGTGGCGGCCGATGCAACCACGAAGTTCTGCATCGAGTGCGGCAAGCCGATGCCGCGGGCGGCCAGGTTCTGTCCCGAATGCGGCAAGGCCCAGGCGGGAGCGGGCCAATGAACTGCTCGGCATGCGGCGCGCCGCTCCATCCGAACCCCGTCAACGACTCGCTCGTCTGCGACTACTGCAAAAGCGTTTACTTTCCGCCGCGCAATGACGATGGGGTGGTAGTGCTCGGTCCTGCGCAGGACGAAACCTGTCCCGTCTGCGCGACCGGGTTGCGGCAGGCGACGCTGGAGCGGACGGCGATCCGTTATTGCGCGAAGTGCCGCGGCATGCTGATTCCCATGGGCGCCTTTCCCGAGCTGATCGAATCGCTGCGGACGAAGTTTCCGGGCCGGGTCGATATTCCCGCCGTCGACCCCAGGGAACTCGACCGGAAGCTGACCTGCCCGCACTGCCACAAGCCGATGATCGTGGACTTTTACCCGGCGGCCACCAACGTGGTCATCGGGAGCTGCGAGCGATGCGCCCTCGACTGGGTTGATCGCGGCAAGATGCAGCGGATCGTCGACGGGGCCCGGGTCATCCGCGAGCAGGAAGAGCACATGGTGGAAGGGAAGCTCCAGACGGACCTGGGCTACTGAGGACGCGCCAAAAACGCCGCCTCCGGGCCAAAGAAAGGCTTGCCTGGGCAGCCGGGTTTCCTCGATAACGAGAGAGTTAACAACTGTTATCTACTGAGTCAATCCCCCTGGCAAACGTCTTTGTTTTCTGTGCCGGCCTCCCCGCGCTGGTAACGTGACGTTGCTGATCCGCCAACAGCAGGGTCCAGCGTCCGGCCCTGCTATCCTGCTCTCGACCCCCATGGCCGTCTCTGTCGATCCGCGCAGCAAGCCTGCGATCAGCCCGATGCGCACGGCGGGCATGGCCCTGTTCCTGCTCACCAGCCTCAACCTCTTCAACTTCATCGACCGCTATGTGCTGCCCGGCGTGCAGCCGCTCATCCAGCACGACTTCGCCATCAACGACGCGCAGGCTGGCACGCTGACCTCGGCCTTCTTCCTCACCTACATGCTCATCGCGCCGCTCACCGGCTGGCTCGGCGACCGCTTCCCGCGCAAGCCGCTCATCATTGCCGGAGCGCTGATCTGGAGCGCGGCCACGCTGCTGACCGCGATGGTCCACAGCTACGAGACGCTGCTCATCCGGCACGCGGTGGTGGGCGTGGGCGAGGCGACGTTCTCCATCTTCGCGCCCGCGCTGCTCGCCGACTTCTATCCCGAAGAAGATCGGAACCGTGTGCTGAGCATCTTCTATGTCTCGATCCCGGTGGGCGGCGCGCTCGGCTATCTGCTGGGCGGAACGCTGGGCGAGCGCTACGGCTGGCGTATGCCGTTTTATGTGGCGGCGCTGCCCGGGGTGCTGATCGCGCTTGCCTTCTGGCTATGGGTGCGCGAACCGCAGCGCGGCGCGGCGGATACACTGCAGGCGACCCCGGAACGAGCCAGTTTCCTGGGACTCTTCCAGAATCCCGCCTATCTGATGGCCACGCTCGGCATGGCAATGTGGACCTTCGCGGTGGGCGGAATTTCGACCTGGCTGCCGACCTTCCTGCACCGGTTCGCCGGCTACTCGGTGGCGGGCGCGGGGCTCACAGCGGGCGAGATTACCGCCGTCGATGGGCTGCTGGCGACGATTGCCGGAGGCTGGCTCGCTCAGGTGTGGCTCAGGCGGAATCATCGCGCGCTGTATCTGGTCTCGGCGTGGAGCACCCTGCTGGCAATCCCGTTCGGCGTCATGGTTTTCTTCGGGCCGGCGCATGCGCTGCTGCCGGGCGCGTACGCGGCGGAGTTCTGGCTGTTCTTCAGCACCGGGCCAATGAACGCGGCGATCGTCAACTCCGTGTCGGCCCCGATTCGCGCGACAGCGATTTCGGTGAACCTGTTTTTGATTCACCTGCTGGGCGATTTCCCCTCGCCGCATTTGATCGGCTGGATCTCGGACGTACGGAATCTGCGGGTCGGACTGGGCGCGACCCTCGTGTCGCTGGTGGTCAGCGGGGCGCTGCTGTTTGTGGGCGCGAGGTTTGCGCCGCGGCTGCCGGACCTGGAGATGCCAGGCAACAGTCATTCGTGATCCGTTCACAGTGCACAACCAGCCTGGCGTATGCCGGGCAAACATAGCCACGACCATCCACTGGAGGGTGTGCACAGACATGCGCCACGGCCGGGGCGAGTCTTCCAGCGTGAATACAATAGTAGTACCATCGTAGTATGAAGACGAAGACTTCGATCACACTCTCTTCCGATGTCCTGTCCAGGATTGACCGCGCCGTCGGGTCGAAACGTTCGAGGTCGGCATTTATCGAGAGTGTGCTGCGCAGTCATTTCGATCAAAAGGCGCGGCGCCGGATTCATGCGCGGGACCTTGAGCGAATCAACGCTGCTGCGGATCGGCTGAATCAGGAAGCTCTGGATGCCCTCGAATATCAGGCTTCGGAGTAGAAGAGCCGATATGAGGCGGGGCGAACTTTATCGCGTGTATCGGCCGGCGGGCGACGCCAGGCAGCATCGCGTGTTTGTGGTAGTTAGCCGGCAGGAGCTGATCGATTCGCGGTTCTCAACCGTAGTATGTGCTCCCGTTTTCAGCAATGGGGAGGGGCTGTCGACGCAGGTATCGGTGGGTATGAAAGATGGGCTGAAACACGAGAGCTGGATTATGTGCGACAACCTGATGTCGATGCGGAAATCGGATCTCACGCACTACGTCGGCGCGCTGTCCGGGCGCAGGACAGTTGATCTGGACAGGTCGCTGCGCATGGCTCTTGATCTGGCTTGAAGAGGGTCTCCCTGGCCGCCAGCTCATCACTCAGCCTGCTGCCTTCCGAATGGCTCCCCTTGTAAACTAGGAACGAGGTTCCCCAATGCCGGAAATTCAGCGCAGGAAGACCGTTACAGTCAAAATCGGGCAGGTCAGCGTGGGCTCGGATGCCCCGGTCGTCGTGCAGTCGATGACCAATACCGACACCGCCGACGTCGATTCGACGATCCAGCAGGTGGCTGAACTGGTGGAGGCCGGGTCGGAGCTGGTGCGGGTGACGGTGAACCACGATGCGGCGGCCCAGGCGGTTCCGCATATTGTGGAGGGCCTGGCGAAGCGCGGGATCACCACGCCGATTATCGGGGATTTCCACTACAACGGACACCTGCTGCTGAAGAAGTATCCGGCCTGCGCGCGGACGCTGGCAAAGTACCGCATCAACCCGGGGAACTGCTCCATCGGGCGCAAGGATGACGAGAATTTCCGCACCATGATCGAGTGCGCGGTGGAGAACCAGAAGCCCGTGCGCATCGGCGTGAACTGGGGATCGCTCGATCAGGCGCTGCTGACGCGGCTGATGGACGAGAACTCGAAGCGGCCCGATCCGGCTCCGGCGCGCGATGTGATGCTGGAGGCGATGTGCCGGTCGGCGCTGGATTCGGCCGCGGCGGCGGAGCGCTATGGGCTGCGCCACGACCAGATCATCATCAGCGGCAAGGTGAGCGGGGTGCGCGATCTGCTGGATGTGTACACGATGCTCGCAGGGCGCTGCGATTATCCGCTGCATCTGGGGCTGACGGAAGCGGGCATGGGGATGAAGGGCATTGTGGCGTCGACGGCCGGGCTTTCGCCGCTGCTGCTCGCCGGGATTGGCGACACGATTCGCGTGTCGCTGACGCCGAAGCCTGGGTCGAGCCGGACGGAAGAAGTATTAACAGCCCAGCAGATTCTCCAGTCGCTCGCGATTCGCAGCTTCGCGCCGCAGGTGACGGCGTGCCCAGGATGCGGCCGGACGACGAGCACGTTCTTCCAGGAGCTGGCGCAGCAGATTCAGGATTATCTGCGGACCTCGATGCCGGTGTGGCGGCAGCAGTATCCGGGGGTCGAGGAACTGAAGCTGGCGGTGATGGGCTGCGTGGTCAACGGGCCGGGCGAGAGCAAGCACGCGAACATCGGCATCAGCCTGCCGGGTACCTTTGAAGAACCGAAGGCGCCGGTGTATGTCGATGGCCGGCTGATGACTACGCTGCGCGGTGACACCATCGTCCAGGATTTCCAGAAAATCCTGGATGAATACGTGCGCACGCATTACGGAAGCCGCGAACTGGAGACGACGGCGGTTTAGCGCGAACATTGCCGGCCCAGAGTGCCGTTCGGCCGGCCAGCAAACGATCGTGGCGGCGTGCCGCAACTTCGGATGTCCGACATCTCTTCAGAACGGCCAGCGAGCGCTCAGAGCCTCGCCGTTCCCCGGCATTCCAGCCGGCGCAGCACGAGCAAGGGCGCGTCATTGGCGGGGAAGGTGGGAGCAGAGGACTTCCACAAGCCGGGCCGGTTCACCTTTCCGCACGTATTGGGTGATGAAGGGAGCCGCATCGGACGGGGCCGACCAGAGATCCGACATCAGGATGATGGGAACCTCAGGGAACTTCGATCGAATCTGCTGGGCGATCTCAGAGGCCGTGGTGACAGAGTTCAGGCGGTAGTCCAGCAAAACCAGATCGATGCCCGAGTCCGGAATGGGATCCGGCCCGGAGAATCTGACCTGGACAGGGATCGACGCAAATCCAGCCCCCTGCACGATCAATGCGTAGATTTCGAGATGGGATGGGTCATCATCGAGAATCAGAACTCTGGGCATTGTCGGCATCATAGGCCTTTCGCGCAGCCGGCATAGTCAATCCGAGTGGATGGCGTTCGAACGCGAACCTGGGCCAACCTGCATTGGCCAGAATGAGGAGGTTGCTGATCGGTCACCGCTGGGCCCAGCCTCCAGCAGATTCTACTCACGCCACGCTGGGGTGTTAAGCTGTTTGCGGAAAACGGCTTCAGGGTTTGGAGGTTTCTGCCCGTCCAGCGCATCCGCTGAAGCGAAGATCGACCCCCCTCCACCCCGATTTGAAGCCACAAGGACAAACCCACGGGAACGATGACGTCCTGTCCGTCCAAGACCGGCGCTGATGACAGTCCCTCCTTGTGGCGAACCCTGGGGGCTGGTGTGGCGCGAGTTGGATGCCCAATCGCAATCGTGGTGTTTTGCGCGCTCACCGCCTGCGCTTCCGCGCAGACTCGCATGTCTGAATATGAAGTGAAGGCAGCGTACCTCTTCAATTTTGGAAAGTTCGTGCGATTCGCGTCGGCGGCTGCGGCCAGCAACAGCCGAAATTTCGATCTCTGCATTCTGGGCGAGGATCCCTTCGGGCAAAGCCTGGACGATCTCACCGCGAACGAACAGCTGGATGACAAACCGGTGCGCATCCTGCGGTTGAAAAAAGCCGAGGAGGCGCGTGGGTGCGCCATCGCGTACATCAGCTCCTCCGAAGGGAATCGTGTGGCAGCGGACGTCAGCGCGCTGCGCGGCCAGGCGGTGCTGACGGTCAGCGATGCCGCCGATTTTCTCCAGCACGGCGGCATGATCCAGCTGCTGGTGGTTGACAGCCACGTACGGTTCGCGGTCAACCTTGGCGCGGTCCGCAGCGCGCAGCTTGGTTTGAGCTCCGAGCTGCTGCGCGTAGCGATATCCGTGAACGGGGAACTTCCGGCGGGGGTGCGGCCATGAAGCGCTGGTCGGCCCAATCCATCTCCGGCAGGCTGACGGCCCTGGTGGTCTTCGCCAGCGGAACCGCATTGCTGCTCGCGTACCTGTCGTATCTGGCTTACGACTACTACACCCTTCGCCATAACCTCGTCGAATCGATCGATTCCCAGGCGACGCTGATCGGCATCAACAGCGAAGCCGCTTTGCTGTTCGACGACCAGCAGACCGCGGAAACGACCCTCTCGTCCCTGCGCGGCGCGCCTTCCATCGAGACCGCGGAGATATTCCGGGCCGATGGGCGTCCTTTCGCGCGGTACACGCGCAAAGGATCCACGGCGAACTTATCCGTCGTTCCGAGGCTCCCCGCCGGCCAGGCGTCCGCGTTCTGGATTCAGGAGAGAACCGTGCTGCTGGGACGCGCGATCGAGTCCGATGGCCAGGTCATTGGCTCGGTGTACATCCTGGCGGAGACCCGGGATGTGGCGCAGAGGGCCAGGCAATTCGGATTGCTGTCGGCAGCCATCCTGCTGGTTTGCTTCGCCATTGCCTTGCTGGCGACCCTGGCCCTGCGCGGATCGATCATTCGGCCGCTGGAGAACCTCGCCGAAACCGCGCGTGTCGTGTCGCGCCGGCGCGACTACTCCGTGCGCGCGGAAACTCCTCGACGGCGCGATGAAATGGCCTTCCTCGTCCAGTCCTTCAACGAAATGCTCGATGAAATCGAGCAAAGCAGAGCGGTTCTGGAGCAAAAAGTGGCGGAACGGACCGCGGAACTGTCGGCGGCAAATCGGGAACTGGAAGCGTTCTCGTACACCGTCGCCCATGACCTGCGCGGGCCGTTGCAGCAGGTCGCGAATATCGTGTTTCTGCTGAAGTTAGGCGCCGCGGAGGGAACGCCCCCGGAACAGAAGTCTTTGCTCGACAATCTGGGCGCGTCCACGATGAAGATGTCGTCTCTGATCGATGATCTGTTGAGTCTCTCTCGGGCGTCCAGCGCACCCCTTCAGCACGCTCCGGTTGACCTGAGCGTTCTCGCCCGGTCGATCCTCGACAACCTGGCGCAGGGCGGCGACCGGAAGGTAGAAATCGTGATTGCCGACCGATGCACGGCTCTCGCCGATGAAGGTCTGATCACCGTGGTCATGGAGAATCTGCTGCGCAATGCCTGGAAATACTCCTCGCGAAAGGACGCGGCACGGATCGAATTCGGATGCCGGAATGAGGGGAAAGAGACCATCTTCTTCGTGCGGGACAATGGGGCTGGCTTCGACAACGCGCATGCAGACCGGCTGTTCATTCCCTTCCAGCGCCTGCATTCGCAGGCGGATTTTCCCGGGACGGGCATCGGACTGGCGACGGTGCAGCGGATTATCGTGCGCCACGGCGGGCGCGTCTGGGCGACCGGCGCGGTGGATCAGGGAGCGGAATTCTGTTTTACGCTGCCGCGGAGTGAGGACCAGCAGGACGCTGCCGGCGTAGATCCAGCTCTTTTCCCCGATGCAACCATTATTCGACGGGAGGACATCCAACCGCCGTCCATCCCCCCTTCCTAAGAGCCGCTGGCGTTACCTTGCGCTTTCACCGGGCCTGCAGATTTTTTATATTTGTGCATTGCTGTTTCGTACCCCGCTGGTGGGAATTGGCAATCGATGGTCTCATCGTTCGCTCCGCAAAGTCGACTGGTACGGCGATTCCTTCCATCGCGCCTGATCCGCCCTCCGTTGTCGATCATCCTGATCCTGGCTGCGTCCAGCGCGCTCGTGCGCACAAGTTTTTGTGCGCAGCCCCGTGCGGATAAGCGCCAGAATCCGTTGAAGTCGATGAGCCTCGAGCAACTGGGAAATATCGAGGTCACGACGGTTTCCAAAGAACCGGAAGAGGTCTGGAAGACCCCCGCGGCGATCTACGTGATCACCCAGGAGGACATCCGGCGTTCCGGGGCGACGAACATCCCGGAGGCGCTGCGGCTGGCGCCGGGAGTTGAGGTGGCGCGCATCACCACCGGCGAATACGCGATTGGCATTCGCGGGTTCAACAGCCGCCTGTCGCGGTCGGTCCTCGTGCTGATTGACGGCCGCACCGTGTACAGCACGTTCACGGCGGGCACCTATTGGGAAACGCAGGACGTGCTGATGGATGACATCGAACGCATCGAAGTCATCCGCGGCCCCGGCGGCACGATCTGGGGACCGAATGCGGTGAACGGGGTGATCAACATCATCACGAAGAACTCCAGTGACACGCAGGGCACGCTGGGCCAGGGCGGGGGCGGCGACGTCGAACATATGCTCGGCGACGTCCGCTGGGGCTCCGGGGACGGCAGGGGATTCACCTACCGGGTCTATGCAAAAGGATTTGCGTTCGCGCCCCAGTTTCACTCCGACGGCGATAACTACGACGACTGGCATGGCGCGCAGGGCGGATTCAGAATGGACTGGGCCGTGCATAGCCGCGACAGTTATCGGCTGCAGGGGGATGCCTACCGCCATGGATTCGGCGAGAGAGCCCCCGCGACAACCTTCAACCCGCCCGCGAACCTCGACCTGAGCGGCGATGCTCCTCTCTACGGGGGCAACATCCTCTGGAACTGGACCCGGGTGCAGGGCGATGGGAGGGACATGCAGCTGGGTGCGTACTATGCCCACACCACCCGGAGTGAGCTGAACTTCGGCGATATTCGTAACACCTTCAATGTCGATTTTGTCGATCGCTTCCCGTTGCCTCGCCAGGAGGTATCGTGGGGCGGCACCGTGCGTGCCAGCCACGGAGTCGAAGCAGAGCTCTATCCGGGGCTCACCTTTACGCCGTCGCGCAGGATCGACCAGCTCTACCAGGCATTCGCTCAGGACGAAATCTCGCTGGTGCCCAATCGGGTGTCGCTCGTCGCCGGCACCAAGGTCCTGAAGACGAACTACACCGGAGTTCTGGCGGAACCGAGCGGCCGGTTGATGTATACGCCGACGGCCACGCAGACGCTCTGGGCAGCCTATACGCACGGACTGCGGACACCGGCCGACGTGGAGCGCGATTTCAATCTTTCCAGTTTTCTGGGATACGCGGGAAATGGGCTGCCGATCTTCGCGTGCTTCTGTGCGAATCCCCACTTCCGGTCCGAGCAGCTGAACGGCTACGAGTTGGGCTACCGGGGTTTGGAAGGGCCGCGGTTCTATATCGACATCGCCAGTTTTTACAACCACTATGGCGATCTTTTCAGCGAAGACCTGGTCGCCGGCCCGTACGTCGCGTCCACCCCTGCGCCCCACGTACAGATCGCGGCGCAGTTTGGGAACGGGTTGGTAGCCTCCACCACCGGTGGGGAAATCGCGCCGGAATGGCGCCCTGAGCCATGGTGGCGTCTGGGCGGCTCTTATTCTTTTCTCGATATGCACGTAAAAAAAGGCACCAACTCCAGGGACATCGGCAGCGCGCCGATCGTGCAGGGGTCCAGTCCGGAACACCAGGCGCTCATCCTGAACGGATTCGATCTGTCGAAATCCGTCAGCCTCGATATGCAGGTGCGCTCGGTGAGTGCGCTGCCCGGCATTCACGTGCCCGCGTATTGGACGGCAGATGCTACGGTGCAGTGGGCCGCGACCTCGCACATTCGATTCCGGGCGGTGGGGCAGAATCTATTGCAGCCGCACCATGCCGAGTTCAACTACGATCCGGGGCCGCTGGTCGGAATCCGGCGCGACTTCTACGCCGAAGTGACGTTCACCCGGTAACCTCTGGCAGACTGTCTGCAATTCCTGCTTTCCGAACAATGTGCGGAGTCTTTCTCAGGCAGAACTTTCTGCTGTTTTTCCTGACGGCGTCACGCGGTCCAGACGTCGCGTCGAAGTACACTCTGGAGGCATGGCTGGAGCGCTCCTCGACCGGCCGCGTTTTTACGCGATGCCGGATCGCCGTTGATGCCCCCGGCCTGCCGGATGGCCCGTACGAAGTGCTCTTCGCCAACCATTCTGTGAAGACCAGAAAAGCCCTGGGGCGCTGGGAATTGGTGTTCGTACCGACCGAGCTTGCGATCGACCTCCAGCTCTGGTGTCCCGGGATCGCAAGCTGACCTGTGACTGGACCGCGCATGGGAAGTTGTGACAGTGTTCCCCAGGCAAAACAGGCATACGCAAGGCATGCCTGCTCCGGCGCGGCGACTAAGGCGTCGGCGCGGCGGGGATGCCGACCAGGATCGTCTGCCATCCATCGGGTGTTGGGGAGATTGTGAACTGATTTTGATAGGTTCCCGCTGACGGTACGTTTCGATAGGCGGCCGTAAGAAATGTGGGGATCGAATTCATGGCCTTCGCGAAGCCAGATGCCGGCACGAAGGTGTGGGAAGATGTGGAGTCGCCGAAGATCCAGCTAACGAGCAGGCCGGCGTTGTTGAGCGTCACCGGACCCGAGGCAGCCGTCGCGGTATAAGTGCCCGGCGGGGGGCTGGCGATCGCGGAGACCGAGGGCAGATGGGTGGTGTCTGATCCCGTCACGGCGAGGAAATGCAGGAAGATCGGCTCCTGGTTGTCGATGCTCACGGTGATGGTGTCGCCATTCGGACACGGCGCTGGATTCTCGACGACGTAGACGGTGCTCCGCATATCCCATGCCTCACCCGCCCAGTTGGTCGATCCGGCCAGAACATTCCAGGTGTTGCCGCAGCTGTCGGAGAGGTTGGGTTGCGCGATGGGCTGGCCGTAGAAGTCGTAGTAATCGCCGAGGAAGAGCAGCAGGGTGCTTGCGCCAGGATAGACAAAGGGTCCCGTTGCGTAGGCGGTCGGGTAAGTGGCCTGCGCCTCCGTTCCGAACGCGCCTGAGGACACGATGGTGGGAGCCGGCGGGTTGACGAGCAGTGTGGCGGCTCGGCTCGGATTGGCCGAGGAATCTTCGAAGCCTGCATAGACTTCGCTCGCGGTGGAATCGGCGCTGACCAGGACAAAGCGCATCGCTGAGCTGCTGCTCCATCCGGGTTGCGCGACGATTTCCTGGACGATGTTCGTGACGTCGATGCGATGCGTGCAGGTGTTCTGCCCGCTGTTGTTGCCCTGGCAGCTGCCATGGTCGTCACCCGGTCCGGTGGTGACGTAATCGGTGTACGCCGTCGTGTAGGGGACGTCGAGCGGCGTATTGCCGGCTTCGCCGGTGAACGGAGGGCCATCGCTTTGGCCCACGCCGTAGACGCGGAAGGTGAAGTTACTGGCAGTGCAGGGCGGTTTACCGCACGCCGTGCTCGCGGCGAATCCGTCGCTGCTGGTCAGCTGCAGGTAGGCGGAGCGGACAGGCTCACAGGGCTGGATGCCAGTCGAGGGGAAGCGAAAGCCGGCGGCCCAGGCGGTGGTGTCGCCGTCCGAACTGCCCACGAGGTCGGCTCCGCCGTACTGTGGGTCGAAGTGCCATCCGGTGCCGTCGTAGCTGTTGTAGTACCCGTCGTCGCTGTCATTCGCGATCTGGATGGTACGAGCCGCCGGAGACACGGGGCCACTGCACCCGGCTGGTGCAATGGTGAGCGTCGCGGTGGCCGCGGCCGTGGTGTAGTCCACGGCATCCGACGGCGTAAAGAGCACGGAGAGCGTTTGCGTACCCGACGGCAGAACCGTTCCCGCGGCGGGCGTGTAGGCGAAGGAACCGGCGACACTGGCTGCGGCGTCGAGCTGGGTGTCGCTCAGCGGTGTGCCGTAGGTGATCGGCGCGGGCGCGGACCAGGTGAGGACGGGAGTGGCGGGGCTGACCGTCAGCGTGATGAAGGCGGTGGCTGTGGAGTAGCGCGTCGTGTCAGCCGGGGTGAAGGTCGCGGAGAGCGTTTGCGAGCCGGCTTTGAGGATGGAACCGGCAGAGGGGGAATAGGCAAACGTCCCCGGAACATTGGCCGTGGCGTCGAGCTGCGCGTTGCTGAGAGGTGCGCCGTAGGCGATAGGCGCCGGTACCGGCCAGGTGATGATGGGGGTGGCCGGGGTGGAAGATCCAGCGGCCATGACGTGTACACCGCAGCCTGTCGTTGCGGCGCTGAGCAGCAGGCAGGCCGCGATCAGGCTGAGGCCAGAGCGAAGCCGGCCGAACGGACGGGGCAGAACCAGGACAGAAAAAAGGAAACAGCGGTTGCGCAGCATATGAACCCTTCGCATGCGCCGCAGTGAGCGGCGTGATGGGGACCCTGGGTTGTCACGGAAGCTACTGTGGATCGATTGTAGGGACGCATCCGGAAATGCGCATCGGTCTTTGGTGACCTTACGATGGTGATCCACTAACCGGTTACCTGGGAGCCAACAGGGATGATGGAAGAGGCAACAGGTTACCGGTGACAGGTTACATAAGTGGTGAGAGCGCTATTGGGCAGTGGGCGCGATGGTCCCTGCTGACTGGGCTGGCGATGAACCTTTCTCATCGGTGGCCAGGGGCAGGGGGATTTCGAGGGTGCCGATGCGGTCGGTTCTGACGTCGCGGACGGCGACACGAATCCAGGCCGCGTTGGTGGGCACATCGAATTGCTGTTCGGCGCGGAAATAGGGCGAGGGCTTTCCGCTCGCGTCCTGCGCAGGCGTGCGGGCGGCATTTTGCGCGAGGCCGTTGAGCATATGCCCGAGAGGGTCGTAGGCGCAGGCAGCAAATTCGAGCACCTGATTGTTATGGGCCGAGCCGGCCACGGCGGCCTGATCGAGGACCAGATAGTCGATGGTGTACGTGCGCAGCGGGACGGGCGGCGGCATCTTCACGGGCTTGTTGCTCTTGCGCACGACGAAGTAAGCCGGCTGCTCGATGAGGTTGGCCATCTGGGTCGGCGTCGCCATGGCCGCGGGGCCGGCGTGGAACTGCGCGCGGAAGATGATGTCGTGGTCCTGCGGGGCGCCGTGCTGCATGTACGCGAACATGGAATCGCCGGGCAGGTGGGCGACGGGGTGATCCTCGACCTGGATGGCGTTGGCGGCGCGTTTCTGCGCGGTCGTGACGGGGGCGTCGGGATCTTCGGCGTAGTAGTACTGTCGGTATGCGAGGTGGTAACCAGGCTGATCGAGGCCGACGCGGATCTTGCGAATCTTCGTATCCATCTGCGCGTTGGTTGGCGCGTAGGTGATCTCGTAATAACTGCTGCCGTTGATGGTCGCGTCGGTCATGGCGCCGGCGAAATCGTTGGTGTTGAAGTAAGCCTTGCCGCCGGTAACGGCGGCAATGTGGTCGGCGGCGGTGTCCATGCCGTCCATCTCCGGCTTGAGGCCGCCCACGTCAATGGGGTAGACCGAGACTTGCGCGGCGTTCATCGCGTCGATGGCCATGCGCATCACTTTTTCATCCCAGCTGTTGCCCATCGTGGTGGGAGCGCTTGCGTCGAATCCCTGCGCCTGCATGGGGGCGTTGGATCCGGCGGACATCGATCCCGCTGTTCCCTGGGCGGTGGCGATTTGGTTCTGGATGGCGAACATGGGCACGGTTGCGGGGAATTCGGAAGAGAGCCAGATAAGGTTCTTGCGGCCGGGCAGTCCCTCAAGATAGTGGCCGACGAATGCCATCACTTCGTAGGGAAGATCGACATCGGCAGCGCCATAATTGGCGCCCATGAGGAAGTTGAGCGGGATGCCTTCCACCTTGCGACGGGCGTCGAAGGCGTGGAGCAGTTCCTGCGGGTCGGTGGTGAATCCCTGGACGAGATGAAAATCCTCGGCGAGCAGGAAGAGCGCGAAGCGGGTGCCTGCGGGTTTGCTGGCGAGGAACTGGGCGAGTTGTTTGCGGGCGCGAATCTGGTCGTCCTCGACATCGTTGTGCGCCATGTGAACGGCGTCGTAGACGATGACGTAGAGTGGCCCGCGCTCGTCGGCGGTGGGCACGTTCATGAACGTGTCGGGCGGCAGGTTCAGTTTCGGCGCCGCCAATGGCCTCGGCGGCTCGAAGCTGACCGCCTCAAACGATTTGATGGGCTGCTGCTTGTTGTCTTCGAAGACCGTGAAATCATGCGCGGTGAGCCCGTGGACGGCGTTGTTCTGTTTGTCGGTCACCACCACGTCGAGGACGACGCGACGCACGGTAACGGGGATGGTGTAGGGCTTTTCGTCGGTGGGGTGGGCGCCCGTGGACCCGCCGTGTCCGCGCTGCGCGAGACTGGCCGTCGGCGCTGTGCAGAGAGCGAGACAGGAAAACGTGACGGCCGCGGTGGAAAGAGGGCGGAGCAACATGAAGAAGACCTCGGTGCTGGGCGGAATCAGTCCATTGTAAAGGGCGGGTTGTCGATGCTTCGTATACGGTTGAGACGCGTGGCGGGACGCGAGGTTGGAGTGTTTTGCGGGCTGCAGCGCGTGCAACCGCTAGCGTGGGGCGTCGGAAGGCGCAGCGGCATTCGCAGTCTGGTGGGCGAGGGCCGGATCGGCCACCAGCGGCAACGGAATCTCCAGGGTTCCGATGCGATCGGTGTTCACGTCGCGGACAGCCACGCGCAGCCACGCCGCAGTCACAGGAACATCGAGCGTCTGCTCGGCGCGAACATAGGGCGAGCCGCCTGGCTTCGCGGATTCGCTCGCATCTTTCCCGGCCTTCTGGGAGATGCCGTTCAGCATCTTGCCACTGGCGTCGTAGGCGGTGGCGGCGAACTCAAGCTGTAACTGGCCGTTGAGGGCGGCGACCATGCGATCCGGAACCAGATAGTCAATGGTGTAAGTTTGCACGGCGAGATTCTTCGGAACCTTCGCGGCCTTGCCGGGCGCGAAGTAGGCGGGCTGCTGCGCCAGTTCGTCGATCTGTGCTTTCGTCACCGGACCCTTCGGCCCGGCCTGAAACTGGGCGCGGAAGAGGATGTCGTGATCCTGCGGGGCGCCGTGCTGGAGGTATGCATAGAAGCGGTCACCCGGCTGATGCGCCACGTGCTCATCCGCAACGGCTGCGGCGATTTTCTTCTCCTTCTCTGTGATCGGAGTACCGGGCGCGTCGGCAAAATAGTAGCGGCGGTATTCGAGGTGGTAGCCCCGCTTATCCATCTCGACGCGAATCCTGCGCAGGCGCTGATCGTACTGGGCGTCAGTGGGCGCATAGGTGAGCTCGTAGTAGCTGCCGCCGTCGTCGGTGGCCTGGTTGAGAGCTTCGACGAAGTCGTTGGTGTTGTAGTAGGCCTTGCCGCCGGTGACCAGCGCGATGTGGTCGGCCAGGTCGTCCATGCCGTTC
Source organism: Acidobacteriaceae bacterium (assembly GCA_049802575.1). Taxonomy (GTDB): domain Bacteria; phylum Acidobacteriota; class Terriglobia; order Terriglobales; family Acidobacteriaceae; genus Palsa-343. The sequence continues at coordinate 21,072 of JBARMS010000219.1, forward strand.
AGCTCCGGCTTCGCGCCGGCTACGTCGATGGGATAGACCGAGACCGCCGCGTCATTCAGTGAATCGAGGGCGTCGCGCATCAGCTTTTGGCTGTACGAGTCGCCGAGAGTCGTCGAGTCGGAGTCGGAAAAACCCTGCGCCTGGGAAGCGGCGTCGGTTCCGGCAAACGTGGCCGTGCTGGCGCCTGTGCTCATCCCGCCGGTATCCACCGGAGGAGTGCCGAGGCCCGGACCGCCTCCCGCGTCGGAACCCGGCATCGTCATCTGTGCTTCCGCGATCTGTTTGCTGAGGCCGAAAAGAGGTACGTCTTCGGGGAACTGCGACGACATCCAGATGAGAACCTTGCGCCCAGGCAGCCCGTCGAGATAACGCCCGATGAAGGACATGACGACATAAGGCAAATCCGTGTCGTCGGCGCCGAGATTGGCGCCCATCAGCGAAACGACCGGGATGTAGTTGCCGTCACCGCGGCGCTTGTCGAAGGCCTGGAGGAGCAGATTCGGATCGGTCGTGAAGCCCTGCAGGAGGCGCAGTTCGTCGGTCAGCAAATACAGAGCGAAGCGGGTTCCGGCAGGCTTTTTCCCGAGGAAATCGGCGAGTTGCTTCCGGGCCGCGGTTTGATCCTCCGGATGCATATGGACGGCATCGTAGACGATGACGTAAAGCGGCCCGCGTTCCTCGCCGGTTTGCAGATTCAGATACGTGTTCGGCGGCAAGGCGGGTAACTTAGGCGCGGTGAACTTAGCGGGCGCGCCGAGGGTGAATTCCTCAAAGGTCTGCACGGGCTGCGGCTTGTTGTTCTCGAGGACTCGGAAATCTTCGCGAGTGAGCCCGTGGACCGGATTGTGGCTGGAGTCGGTGACGACGATGTCGAGCACGACGCGGCGCACAGTCACCCCGATGGTGAACGGAGCGCTCTCGGAAGCAGCCCCCGGGGAGCTTGCCGCGCCGGCCTGAGGATTGCTCTGCGGGCTGGTCTGTGCGCAGCAGAAGGCCGCAGTGGCAACGAGGGAGCCAATGGCAGTGAAAACGCTATGACGGCACAGCCGCATAGGAACCTCCCTGAACAGGAAGACGAGGCGCTGGATGCCAGACGCAACTCTCCCGGACTATCTCGACGGAACTTACCTTTATATACGGCGGGGTCGCGTATCAGGACCCAAATTTATGGCGTAATGCATGGTCTCGCGGGCAGAAGCGCCTTGTGACGAGCGTTCAGGGCTGCTGAGACGAGCAGCGCGGCCTTCGCATGGGTGGCGATTGAACCGGTGAAGGTGTGCGTCGCGCCTGGCAGGCGGAGCGCGATTGTATTCGAGCTCCGCCAGGCGTTTGGCGATGGGACGAAGGTGGGATTGGGGATTGGGAAGGCGCGCTGCTAGACTCTTCGCGGATACTCCCCAACGATGCAGGTTGCCGCGAAAGAATCGCCGGTTCCCGACACGGGAAGCCGGGCGCGCCGGTGGGCCGGGATTGGCCCAGTGCTGTGGGCTGCGCTCGTCTATGTGGTGCTCACTGCAGCGGTGTTGGTCATTTCGTGGCGGACGTCGGATCACCACTTTATCTATGCGCTGGACGATACGTACATCGGAATGGCGATGGCGAAGAATCTGGCGCTGCACGGCGTTTGGGGGGTGAGTCCCTACGGGTTCAGCTCGTCGGACTCGTCGCTGCTGTTTCCGCTTCTGATGGCGGCGGGATTTCGGCTGGTGGGCGTGCGGGTGGGCGTGCCGCTCTTTTTATCGTGGGTGGCTGGGTTGCTGTCGATTTTCGCGGCGGGGCGCGTTGTCGCACGGTATCTGGAGCGCAAATGGCAGACGTGGGTGCTCATTCTGTTCGTGCTGTTCACGCCGCTGTTTGTGGCGGGGACGATCGGGATGGAGCACTCGCTGCATCTGCTGCTGACGCTGATGTTCCTTGGGTTCTTTCTCCGCGGCGAGAACGCCGACGCGCGGCCGGTAAACCTTTGGGCGATAGGTGCGGTCGCGGCGCTGATGGTCGCGGCGCGGTATGAGGGCCTCTTCTTTGTGGCGCCCGCAGTGTGCGTTCTGGCGCTCCAGCGGCGGTGGAAAGCGGCTTGTGCCGTCGCCGTGGGCGCTGCGGTTCCGGTATGCGCGTATGCGGCGTTTTCGATGGCGCACGGCGCATACTGGCTGCCGAATTCGGTGGCGCTGAAGGGCGTGAGCGGCGACCATCCTGGGCTGGCGCAGGCCTGGGCGAACCTGGCAGAGCGGGTGAAAGAGAACTTCCAGGATGGGCCCCAGGTCTTTCTGCTCATGGCGGCTGCCGGGGCTGCGCTGATCGGGCTGGGACGCAGGAATGGGCGGGCGTCGATCCCGCTGGCTCTGCTGCTGGCGGCCGCATGCCTGCAGGTGAGTCTGGCGCAGGTGGGAATGTATTACCGCTATGACGCGTACCTGTTTGGGGCGGGGACGGTGGTGCTGGCCTGCACGCTGCCGGCGGCGAAGAAGGCCGCGGGCAAAACGATGTTTACCGCGAGCTACTTTCTGACGCTGGGCACGCTGGTAGCCCTCACGATCGTGAGCATCGCGCAGTTCCACATGCTGCCGCGCATTGCGCGAAATATTTATCTGCGGCAGTGGCAGATGGGGCGCTTCGTCGGGGAGTATTACCCGGGAGCGACCGTAGCTGCCAACGACATCGGCGCGGTGAACTATTTGAGTCACAGCCATTGTTACGATTTGGTGGGCCTGGCGAACCAGGAGATCTTTTGGGCGCGGCGCTCGGGCGGCTATACGACGGACTTTCTGCGTGAGGATGCGGCGGCGCATCACGTGCAGATCGCCATTGCGTACGACCGGTGGTTTGGCGATCCGCCGGGAGTGCCGGTGGGCGGTCCGCCGCTGCCGGGAAACTGGATCCGGGTGGCGCACTGGCAGATCGACGATCCGACGATTATTGGCGACACGGTGGTGAGCTTCTACGCGGTCGATCCCGCGCAGGCGCCGGTTTTGCGCGCGGACCTGGAGCAGTTTGAGAAGACCGTGCCGGGGCCGGTGCGGCTGGAGTTGCAGTAAGGGATTAGGGATTGGGCGTTAGGCCCCGGGCCCAATTTCTGTAGTTTCCTGGCCGCTGCAGACGGGTCGCGAATCGCGAAATCCCCGAATCAAGCAGAAAAATCATTGCATTGCGGATGGGGTGAACTGCGTGGGAGGCAGGTGACCCCTGTCACAGCCATTCTGCTTCCCCAGGGCGTAACTTAAGTGGTTTTTGGGGATTGCGGGATGGAGAGAGCAGAAAAGCGGGCAGGCACGGCAGGAACGCGGGTGGAACTCGCAGGCAACGCAGAGCCGGGAATGGCGATGTGCGGACTGGCGTACGAGGCCGGCGTCGCTGCGCCCAGGAGCACGAACGGACTGGCTGGGAGCGCAAGAATCGCGAGCGTCCACAGCGAGTCGAAGCAAGCCTGGATGGCGGATTACCGGGCGCGGTGCATGAGCGCGGCGCAGGCGCTCGGGGCGGTGCGCAGCGGCGACCGGGTGTGGATCCAGTCAGGATGCGGCACGCCGCAGACGCTGGTGGACGCGCTGGTGGCGCGAGCCGGCGAATTGCGGGATGTCGAAGTCGTCCACATGATGACGCTGGGGCCGGCCGACTACACGAAGGCGGAGTACGCCGGGCATTTTCGGCATCGGGGCCTGTTTCTGGGTGCGAATGTGCGGGACGCCGTGGCCGCGGGACGCGCCGATTACACGCCGATCTTCCTCAGCGAGATTGAAGGGCTGTTTACCAGCGGGGCGCTGCTGCTCGATGTGGTGCTGATGCAGGTGTCGCCGCCGGACGCGCACGGATTCGTGAGCCTGGGCACGACGGTGGACTGCACGCAGACGGCGGTACGGTGCGCGAAGACCGTGATTGCCGAAGTGAACGATCGTGTGCCGCGGACGCATGGCGAGACGTTCATCCACGTGAGCCGGATTGCGGCCTTCGTGGAGACCTCTCACCCCTTGCCGGAACTGGTTCCCGAGCCGTTTACGGAGACGCACCTGCGGGTCGCCCGGCATGTGGCGACGCTGATTCCGGATGGAGCAACGCTGCAGACGGGCATCGGAGGCATTCCGGATGCGGTGCTGAGCTGTCTGGGCGACAAGCGCGATCTGGGCATTCACACGGAGATGTGCCCTGACGGCGTGATCGATCTCATCGAGTCGGGAGTGATCAACGGGGAGCGGAAGTCGCTGCTGCGGGGCAAGGCGGTGCTGGCGTTTGTGCTGGGAACGCAGCGATTGTTCGAATTTCTCGACGATAATCCGAGCTTCGAGTTCCGCTCGATCAGCTATACCAACGATCCCTTTATCGTGGCGCGCAACGATCGCATGGTGGCGATCAACTCGGCGCTGCAGGTGGATCTGACCGGGCAGGTGTGTGCGGACTCGCTGGGCACGCGGCCGTACAGCGGGTTTGGCGGCCAGATCGACTTTATTCGTGGCGCGGCGCGATCGAAAGGCGGCGTGCCGATCATTGCGCTGCCCGCGACCGCGAAGGGCGGAACGCTGTCGCGGATTGTGCCGGTGCTGGAGCCAGGCGCGGGCGTGGTCACCTCCCGCGGGGATGTGCACTACGTGGTGACCGAGCACGGCATTGCGTATCTGCATGGCAAGACGCTGCGGGAGCGGGCGGAGGCGCTGATCGCGATTGCCGATCCGCGGTTTCAGGGCGAGCTGGAGGATTTCGCGATGCGCGCGCACTACCTCGAGCGCACGATGGCGGCCGCGGCGGTGTAAGCGGCAGCGCGCCGGGAGGGAGCGGGCATGGGAGACACAGGCAAGCGGGACGGGAATCCGGATCGTGGCATTTTGCGCGTGGACACCGACGAGTGCAAAGGCTGCGGTCTGTGCGTGGAGTCGTGTCCGCCGCAGGTGATTGCGCTGGGTGAGCGGCTCAACCACTACGGATATCGCACCGCGCAGTATGCGGGCGCGGGCTGCACGGGCTGCGGGATTTGCTTCTTCGTGTGTCCGGAGCCAGGCGCGATCACGGTGCTGCGCCGCAAGCCCCGCACCACGGCGGAAGGAGGCCGCGCATGAGCCGCTTACTGATGAAGGGCAACGAAGCAATCGTGAAGAGCGCGGTGCTGGCGGGATGCCGCGCTTTCTACGGGTATCCCATTACGCCGGCGAGCGAGATTACCGAGGCGGCCGCGGTGTACTTCCCGCAGGCCGGCGGGGTGTTTCTGCAGGCGGAAAGCGAAGTGGCCTCCATCAATATGTTGTACGGGGCAGCGGCGGCGGGGGTGCGGGTGATGACCGCGTCGAGCGGCCCCGGGATCAGCCTGATGCAGGAAGGGATCAGCTACATGGCGGGCGCCGAGCTGCCCTGCGTCATCGCGGACATCACGCGCGGCGGGCCCGGTCTCGGCAACATCGCGTCGGAGCAGAGCGACTACCACCAGGTGGTGAAGGGCGGCGGGCACGGAAATTATCGAACCCTGGTGCTCGCGCCGCATTCGGTGCAGGAGATGGCCGACCTGACGGCGCTGGCGTTCGAGCTGGCGGACCGCTACCGCAACCCTGTGGTGCTGCTGGCCGATGGATTCATCGGGCAGATGATGGAGCCGGTGGAGTTTCCGCAGAGCGCAAAAGCGCTGGAGTTGCCGAAGTGGGCGGTGGCGGGTACGGCGGAGTCGCGCGGGAATCTGATCTCGTCGATTTATCTGGAACCGGACAAGCTGGAAGCCCATATACGGCAGCTGGAGGCGAAATACCTGATCGCGGAGCGGCGGGAAGCGCGGGCGGAGGAGTGGCGCACCGACGATGCGGAGATTGTGCTGGTGGGCTACGGGATCGTGGCGCGGATATTGAAGGCGGTTGCGGCGGAAGCGCGCGCGGAAGGACTCAGCGTCGGAGTGCTGCGGCCCATCACGCTGTTCCCGTTCCCGAAGGCGTATTTCGAGCGCGTGGCGCGGCAGGCGCAGGTGTTCCTCGTCGTCGAGATGAGCAATGGCCAGATGCTCGAGGACGTGCGGCTGGCTCTGAACGGCGCGCGGAATGTGGACTTTCTGAGCCGGGTGGGCGGGAATGTGCCGTCGCACGCGGAAGTGCTGGAGCGGGTACGGGATCTGGCGCGGAGAAGAGGGCTGGCTGCGAGCCCGGAGGAGCAGTTGGCCCATGTCTAACGAAATCGAATCGGAATTCACGATCATTCACGAGAAGGCGAAGGCGTTCTACGGGAGCTATGAACGCAAGGAAGAGCTGCAGCACCAGACGCATTATTGTCCGGGATGCGGGCATGGCATCGTGCACAAGATGGTGGCGCACGCGATCGACGAGCTGGGCATTCAGGACCGCACGATTCTGATCAGCCCGGTAGGGTGCTCGGTTTTCGCCTATTGCTACTTCGATGTGGGCAATGTGCAGGCGGCGCACGGGCGCGCTCCGGCAGTAGCGACGGCGGTGAAGCGCACGCGGCCCGACAGCATCGTGATCAGCTACCAGGGCGATGGGGATCTGGCGGCGATTGGGTCGGCGGAGATTCTGCACGCGGCGAATCGCGGCGAGAACATCAGCGTCATCTTCGTGAACAACGCGACCTACAGCATGACGGGAGGCCAGTTGGCGCCGACGACGCTGATGGGCCAGAGCAGCACGACAACGCCAGGCGGGCGCACGCCGGAGCAGGGATATCCGCTGCACGTCTGCGAGCTGCTGGCGACGCTGCAGGCGCCGGTATATCTGGAACGGGTGACGCTCGGCGACAACAAGCAGGTAGCGCAGGCCGCGCGCGCGGTGCAGAAGGCGATTGAAAACCAGGTCAATGGGCTGGGCTTCTCGCTGGTAGAGATTCTGTCGCCGTGCCCGACGATCTGGAAGATGTCGGCGGTGGAGGCGCAGCGCTGGGTCCACGACGTGATGGAGAAGACGTTCGCGCCAGGGGTGTATCGCGACAACACCAGCCATGCCGAGCCGCATTCGAAGTATGTGCCGCCGATGCCGCTGGAGAAGATTCCGGCGATGCTGGGTGTCGCCGTGCAGGAAATGCCGGCGTTTTCGAACGAAGAAGATCTGCCGGTCCGGGATGTCGATCTGCAGGTGAGAATCGCCGGGTTTGGCGGGCAGGGCGTGCTGCTGCTGGGCGAAATGCTGGCGGAAGCCGGACTGGATGCGGGGCTGGAGGTGAGCTGGCTGCCGTCGTACGGGCCGGAGATGCGGTCGGGAACGTCGAATTGCCACGTGCGGCTGGCGCGGGAGCCGATCGATTCGCCGCTGGTGGGGCACCCGCATGTCCTGGTCGCGATGAACGAGCCGTCGCTGCACAAGTTCGCAGCGAGCGTGCGGCCGGGCGGATGGATTCTCTACAACGGCGAGGACGTTCCGCCGGATTGCGAGCGGCGCGACCTGCAGATCGTGGCGCGCTCGTTCACGCATCTGGCGGACGAGCTCGGCGATGCGCGCGCGGCCAACATGGTGGCGCTGGGCGCGGTGCTGGAGAT